>JBFMGU010000208.1:0-18182 GCA_040752415.1 Myxococcota bacterium | reverse complement strand
CAGCGGCGCAGCCCGCGGCCCAACCAGCGCAGCCGGCGGCGGTCCAGCCGGCCAAGCCCGCGGCGGTGACGGAAGCGGATTGTGAGGCGCACAAGGCGCGGAAGGCCATGCTCGACGCCACCACCGCGGCCAAGGGCAAGGTGGAGCACGTGAAGATGGACACCGGGGTCATGACGGTGATGACGGTGGACGCGAAGAAGATGGCGGGTCTGGACAAGGCGGCCGGTGAGATGGGCGCCGTCATGAAGAAGGCCCACGACGGGAGCGCCAAGCTCTGCGACGAATGCCATGGAACGATGGCGGCGATGAAGTCCGGCAAGGCGATGAACGGCGTGGCGAAGCTGAGCAATGGATACGCTACCGTCATGCTCACCGCCGACAGCGAGATGGTGAAGGCGCTGCATGCGAAGGCGGAGCCCGCGGCCAAGAAGTAGTTCTCGCGGCTGAATCGCCTCGGCTGCTCCTGGTGCCCGTCACCACCAGGGGCGACCGAGGCGCGTTGCCGACGTACCCCGTCGGAAATCGCGCTGAGCGCGCAGCGGCTTCTTGGTCATGAAATGCCAGCGGCGACCCGGCGGCCCGTCACAAAACCGCCAGGTCACCACCAGCCGGACATCCCTCGCCCCCCCTTGCACTCTCATGCGCACTGGACTTCGGGGGATGCCCGTTCACCTCGTTGCTCGTTGCTGCACGGTTGTGCTGCACATTCCAGACCACATTGCTGCGCGAGCACGCGGCGCACATTCCGGAGGCCAAGCGCTGCTCAGGGTTGCATCTTGCGAGGCTCCAGTCGCGGTTTGCCAACGCGCGCGGGTGCGCGTGGCGGAACCACCGCCGCTCATCAGCGCCGTGGCCGCGTGGTGGCGCCCTGGACCTTCCGCTGTTGCGAGAGCCATTGGAGCGCGGCCTCGCGCTTGATCTGGTGTGCACCGTCGCTGATGGTGATGCGGACGTGCCCGGACTGGCGTCGGAACAGGATCTTGTTGGTGCCGAAAAGCGGGTCGCTGAAGGGAAGCCCAAGCTCGCGCGGGATCACGGCCTTGTCGACGATGGTCCGGACCTGCTGCGGCGTGAGGCGGTCCTCCTCGTTGGCCAGGAGATTGTATGCGTCCAGGGCGTGGCTCGTCGGCACGCTGCCGGTGTGTCCGTCCTGGATGCCGGCGTTGATGTCCAGGGGAACACCCACCGCGTTGTGGAGGTAGGTGATGGGCGAACGCTTCCTGCACTCCCGCGCCGCCCGCGTATTGCCCCACGGCACGCCGCCACACGACTTCCGGATGTGCTCCGCGTAGTGGCGGAACGCGCCGTCCTTGGTCTGCCAATACCACGCCTTCAGGTCCGTGATGGGCGCCCACGCGGAGACGCCCGCCCAGATCTCCGGCGCACGCCCCGCCATGAGCAGTGACGCGTGTCCTCCTCCCGAGTATCCGACGAGATAGATGCGGCTTTCGTCCACGTTCGCATGCGCGCGGGCGTATTCCACCGCGGCAAGGATGTCCGCCACCACCAGCTCCGAGCCGGTGGCCGCAGGTCGGACGTTTGCGCCGCGGTAGTTGGGGTGAACAAAGATCCATCCCTTCTCCACGCACCAATCCGCATAGGCCTCACCCGTGGGCTGCAGGTAGTTGCGACTCCAGGTGTGCAGCGCCACGAGGAGGGGACGCTTCTGGCTCCGGCCGGGCGGCACGTAGAACAGCGCCGGCTGCCGGCTGTTGTCGGCGGGGCTGGTGAACCGGATGTCGCGCACGCCCGCGGGCCAACCCTTCACGCCCACCTTCCCTGCGTGCAACACCCCGGCGCCCGTGGCGAGCACCGGGACAACCATCAGGGCCCCCGCGAGCAGCATCCTGAGCAGCCGCATTCCCACCTCCCTGATGTCGGTGAAAGACCCATGGACGTTACGTGGCGGATTTGCTGGTGCGCAACAAAATCGTGGTGTTTCTCATGGCGCGGGCCGCTCAACTCCAACGCGCAAGCACCGGGTCGCGAGGTCGCGGCGCGGGAACATCGACGAGGCTTCGCATGCGAGGTGGACACCGCAGAGATGCGAACTGGAAGCATCAACTCCGACATCCTTTCGCGCCTGGAGGAGACCGCGGACTGGCAGCATCATTGCAGTGCGGTGTTGGATGACGAGGACGGTGCTGGGTAGGGGTGGTCGCTGGGCGCTTGCGGTGTTCGTGACCGCGCTGGCGGGCGCTTCGTGTACACCCGTGACGTGCGCCAACGCCGACGGTGGCCTCGCGTGGGTTGGCGAGAAGTGGGCATGTGACTGCAATACCTGCGAATGTGGACCCTTCGGCCTGGTGGAGACCACGCTCATGGAATGCGGTACCGACGGGGGACCATGATGCGCCGGCATGAACGACACGCTCGTTGGAGTGACGTGGGTGGGACCACGTTGGGAATTCCCGGATTCACGGCACTGGGTGAGCAGACAGCGAGGGACCGTGCGTCGTCGATGGAACCCCGCCGAAACGCGGTCAAGGCGTGTGGGGTGACGAATCCGGTCCCACGCCTCCGGGAGTGTCCGGTGACGACGAGGGATCGGGTGAGCGCGGCTGAATGCCTACGCGGCGCGAATTCGCGCGGATGCAGAACGCTGCTTGTCCGTGAGCACCCCTGGAATCTCAACGCTGGTGACACCCAACGCACGCCATCGTGGACGTCACCATCATGCCTTCACCCTTCTTGGCGGCCTGCAACTCCTTCACGCGCTCTTCCGCCCTCGAGATGCGCTCCTCCAAGGCGTCCTTGAATGCCCACTGCGCATGGTGCGGTGCTAGCCGCGCCAGCGCGAGCGCGTTCCGGGCGTCATTGGGGCGACCCGCCTTGGTCAGCACGTCGCCAAAGTGCATGAAGTAGCCCTCCAGGTTCCTGGGCACGACCGCGCTGTTGCGGCACACGCGCTGTCGCGGGGAAACCGAGTCCTGGCGCTTCACGAAGGCCTCCACGGCCCTGGTCGCGGCCGCCCAATCGGGCTTGTCCACGTCCAGGGGGACGCCAAAGCAGAGGTCCATGGTCTCGAACATGGGCTCCACCACGTCGGAAGTGAAACGCTCGTCGTCGTGCGTGAGACGGGACATGGTGTAGCTGAGGGTGAACTTGTTGAACTCCGGCCAGCTGCGGGCGCCGTTCTTGATCATGAAGTAGCTCTGGCGCTTGAGCTTCTCGTCCTCAAGGAGCGACGAGATCACCAGGCCCGCCGACCCGCTCCACCCGGGTATCCGCGCATCGCTCCCGTCGAGTGCGCGCGCCGACTCCAGGTAGTGACGGGAAAGCACCGCGTGATTGGTGACGGTGGCTGGCGGTTGCTCCACGCGGCCACGCTCGGCCAGCGCCCACAGGTGCGCCATGCCCAGCATCAGGTGCACCCGGGCGTTTCGCGGATGCGCCACGGCCAACGCGGTGAGCTGCTCCAGCGCCTGTGGCAGTGCGGCGTAGTCCCCCGCCAGCAGCGGCGTCATGAGGGCCTGCTCCGCTTGGTGCGCGACGTCGGGCGCCGTGGCGGGGGCGCGGGCGGGGGCCATCTGCACGGCAATGGTCTCGCAACCCAGCGCGGAGGTCAGAAGGAACGCGGTCAACGTCAAGGGTCGTGGTGTACGGTTCATGGCGAGAAGCGTAGGGAGGTCGGGTGCGGGACACAGGGACCCTTGGAGCCAAAACAGGAACCCCTGGGGCCACGCCGACCGTGCCCACCGTGCGGGCGTCGTCATTGGGGTGGGTGGCGGCGGGTTATCGCGCGTTGGGGATGGACCTGGATGGGACCGCGCGCGCCCTCGGCATTCCCACGGATACTTTCCAGCGATTGGATGAAGTCACCGACGTCCCCGCAAGCTTCTTCCTGGGCCTGCTGCGCAATGCGCTGGATGGGGACCCGGCGTTCGCCCTGCGTGCTGCCGCCGCTGCGCCCTTCGGCGCCCACGCGCTGTTGGACTACACCAACGCCGCGTGCTCGACGTTGGATGACGTGGTCTCGTCGCTGGTGCGGTATTTCCGGGTGGTCTCGGCGACCTTGCGCTTTGAACGGCACGTCGAGGACCCGTGGTGCGACCTCGTGCTGCGGACGGCGGCACCGGTGCCCCCGTGGGTCGCCACCGCCGTGCAGGAGTACACGCTGGTCTACTCCGCGCGACGGATGCACGAGGTCGTGGGACAGCCGGCGGTTCGACAGATCCTGGTTCCCTGGTCCGCGCCGGCGTACGCAGCGCGCTATCAATCCGCTTCGCCTTCACCCGTGCACTTCGGGGCGCCATGCGCAGCGCTGCGGTTGGCCCTGCGGGACCTCTCCCTGCCCAGCCAACGCGCCGACGCGCGCTTGCATCAGCTCCTGGCGAAGACCGCGGAAGCGGCGCTAAGTCGGGTTGCCGCCGCCCCCACGACGGTGCGCGACTTGGTGCAGGCGGCGCTCCTGGAGCTGTTGCCGCAGGGCCTGCCGTCCATGCCGCAGGTGGCGCGGCGGGTGGGGATGAGCGTGCGGACGCTGCGTCGGCGACTGGCCGACGAGGGGACCGTGTTTGATGCCGAACGGGAACGGCTGCTCAAGGCGTTGGCATGTCAGTTCCTGGAGGAGCGCGGGCGCAGCGTCGAGGAAGTGGCGTACCTGTTGGGATTCTCGGAGGCCCGCGCGTTTCACCGGGCGTTCAAGCGGTGGACGGGGGTTAGCGCGGGGCAGTTCCGGGCGCGAAGCGCGGCGCAGTAGCGGTTGCGACTGTTCCGCCGAGAGGTGACCGCGCCAATTCATTCCCCAACGGCCACGCCGCTTGCTGTGCTCCGCCGGGATCAGGCTCGGAACCATGGGGCTTCTCCTGGCAAACGCTCCGAGAAGCTGCGCGTGACGGGCGCGTGCTACGTTGGGGTCATGGAGGCTGTACGAATGCGGAGTCACTCCAAGTGGCGCTTGGTGGTTGGCCTGCTTCTCATCGCCCTGCCCGTGCCGATGCTCGGCAGTAGCGTCGAGAGCCCGAAGGTTTCGCTGTCCCAGTTCTTCCTCGCGGGAGCCGGCGGATATGCCGATCTGGTGCGTACCGCGGCTCGGGTTCGAGTGTTGAACGTGACCCATGTGCCGGTCGATGTTTTTCAGCGCGGGTGCACCGCCGACAGCGCGGAGCCTGGCACGCATTTCGACGTGGAGGTCGTCGAGGCCTTCGCGGGACCGATCGCGATCTCCGATGGAACAACCTGGGACGTCGGAACCCGCGACACCATCACGGCGGGCAATCCCAATGAGGGCCCGTGCGCGGGTGGTTCCCTGGCGGTGGGTGACGAGGCCATCGTGTTCCCAACCGGCACGGCACTCGATGGACCCGGGAGTAGCCGGACGCGGCTTGCTGGCTTCGTGTCCCGATTTCTCTGCATACGAGATGGTCTCGTTCAAGTTGACATCGTGGACGGCGATCGCCGTGGTGGCGTCGTCGAACGTGTCGACGTACCCATCGATCAGTGGCGCGATGCCTTTGCGTTCCTGAGGGATCGGAGTTCCTTCTGCAGCGCGGCGGAGGCAGTGCGCGACGCGTGCGCGCAGTTGTCATGCGCCAGCGGAGAGACGTGCATCTTCGGACGGGGCTGCGCGGCGGTTTCCATGGCCATTGACGTTCCACCGGAGTTCTTCAGCAACCTCCATGGTCGCATGCACCCGGATGGAACATTCGTGAATCAGTCGTCGAGCTCCTCGGCGGGTGGAATGCCGGACAATCGCTGTCCGGAGTGAGTTCCCGCCAGGTGGGTAAAGCGAGACATGATTGAATGGACTGAACGCGGAGGCGTGATTGGGATACCGCGCTGACATGTGGAGGAGGTGCTTCTTCGCTCTCGCGCTCGTGGGGGTGATGGTGGCTCGTCCGGATGAGGCTCGGGCGTGCGACTGCCCGCCGTGTGCATTTGCGGGTCTGCGCGAGGTTCCGCTCGACGGTGAAACCGGCGTGCCTACGAACACCCGCGTCTGGCGGCTCATCGAGCCCCCCGAGGGGGCGGCACTGACGACGACGCAGGGCGACGAGGTTGTTCTCTCGTTCTCCCAGATTGTGACGGGCGGTGGCTGCGCGTTGCATGTGGGGACGCCGCGTGCGCCACTGCAGCCGAACACGCAGTACGCCCTGTGGGACGGAACCTCGTTCACGACGGGGGAGGGCGAAGATCACAACGCGCCCGACGTCCCCGAGGTCACCCAGAGCATAGGTGTCGCGCTTCCAGATTCATGCGGCTCAGGGGTGTTCCGCGCGGCGGAGCTCACCGTTCACTCCAACGGCGTGGTCAACGTCGTGGATGCTGAAGGGGAGTCACTGCTCGACGTCACGGCGTTGGCGGGCAACGTCACGGAGCTCGGTGGAAACGGCCGGATTGACGTCGGAGTCTGGTCTTGTGGCCGATCCAATTGGCCGGCCGCGTCGTACGCGCCCAAGGTCACCGTGCGCGTCGCGGCATTTGATCATGCGGGAAACTTCTCGGGGTGGAGCGCCGCGCACACGCAACCCCTGCCCGTCGCGGTTGCGTGCCTGTGTCAAACGGCGCTTCCAACCAACTCGGCGCTCCCCGTCGCCTTCGTGGTCTTGCTGGCGGTTCTTTTCCGTCGTCGGTGACTCTCGTTACCGGGACATCCCCCGCTGACCGTGAGGTGCCCATCGGCATTGCTGCCGTCGTGAGCGGGCCACGACCTGGAGTGCGGCGGGCCCTCGCCGCCCTGGCCAGCGCCGAGCGGGTTCGGCGTCCGCCACCGGTCCGCCAGGTGCGGCTGCGGTGCATTCCCGTCGTCGCTGGGTTCAGCGGAAGGGTGCTTCCGGCCCGCTGTGGACACCGGCTTTCGTCGCCTGGCACCATCCGTGTCGTCACATGGGCTCCATTTCCCCCGGGGACGAATGAACTCGAACAAGCGCGCGTGGTTGGGCCTGACACCAGCTGGAATCCTCTCCTACCTGTCGGGCGCGTGCGTCGCGGGCATGTTCCTGACCCACGACTCCCGCGCCGACCTGCTCCTCGTCGGCGCGGGGGGCATCCTGACCCTGGTGGCCGCCGTTGTGGGCCTGCGCGAATCCATGCACCTGGGCGCCACCGTCCGCTGGGTCACGCGCTTCTCCTACCCGCTGCTCATCCCCATGTTCGCCGCGCTGGTCTATGTGCACCACAAGGCGCAGGAGCGCGTGCTCGACCGTCGACCAGTCATCGTGGGCGCGTCGGAGCCGGTGGTGGTGCAGCGGAATTGGCCCGACCGGGTGACCATGGACGTGCGGCAGTGCTCGGCGGAGGGGGACGGCGCGCGGAAATCCCGGCTGTGTGGCGACTTCGTGCTCTCAGTGGCGCGCGTGGAGGCGGGCTACCAGGTCTCCGCGTCGGAGATGCAATGGGACTCCGAGCCCGCCGTCCCGGCGAAGATGAAGGACATGGCCGCCACGCTTCGAAGCGCCGCACGAACGCCGCTGCCGGAGTTCCTCGTGGACGAGGAGGGATATGTCCAGGACGTGCGGGAGCGCGACGACGTGGCGCAGGCCCTGGAGGCGGATCTGAAGAACGTGTCCTGGTCCGAGGAGATCAAGGCCCAGACCCGCGCGATGATGTTGGCAGCACCTCGCCAGGACGCGGAGCGCTTCTGGTCCGCCATCCACGGGACCTGGCACGGGGAGCACCGTCCGGGCGAGCCGCGGGAGCTGCGCTACGACAGTGCGCCACCGACGCTGGGCGGCCTCACCGTGTCCAACGTGCTGGTCACCACGCTGCAAGGGCGTGCGGCGTGCCATCCGCTGGACCTGGAGGGGCGGTGCGTCCTGCTGACGTTCGAACAGACCGTCGACGGGGAGAGCCTGCGCGCCGCCACGCTCGAGATGGCCCGGCGGATGGGAATACCGTCGGAGGGACTGGAGAAGCATTTCCCCGCTGCCACCAGCATGACCACCGGGTTCGTTGTGCTGGATGCGACAAGCTTCCTCCCACGTACCGCCTACTGGCGCTCGGACACCCGCGCCGGCGGTCACGAATCGCTCCATCAGAGTGTGAAGGAAGTCCGCTACGACCTCACGCCTCGCGAACCCTGAGGCCACGGTGACAAGGACCGCCCAAGTCCGCGTCTTGCTACGGCTTCCGACGTTCGACCGCCGCGTTGGTTTCCGCATTCCGGCCGGCGTGTCGTGATCACCTCTGCGCCACGAAGTTCCGGACGACGAAATCACGGTGCCGACGCTGCGCGCCCTCGGTGCTGCTTGGGAACGGCGCCGACGCGAATCTCAACTCCTTCCCCTCGACGAACATCCCGATGGTGCCATCCTTGGCGCATGGCTCACGCAGGTCCACCGCCAACTCCGCAAGCTCCCTCGGCGCTCGACGTTCACGCGCAAGAAACGCATAGGCGGCCAGACCTGCGCGCGTTACCGTCGTCCCAACCCGCCGACGGTGGTTGATGAGGAACGCAACGTCGTATTCACGTGCTTCGTCCTCAAACAACATTGAGAACTTCGCCAGCAGGAAATAGGGGTCGTCGACATCGTCATCCTTCCAATAACAGTGCTCGGACTGCTGGGGAACAAAGAAGGCCCTGCGCTCCCAGTAGCGCTCGAGACGCGCGGTGTAGTCGGTGTGGAGCGCGACCCACGGGTTGATACCGCCGGGACTCCAGCGACGCTGGCTGCGCAGCTGATCCTTGTCCCACTTCAACCACGGTGCGAGGCCCGCGACGGCAGAGCAGAACCGTGCATACGCGAGCTCCCCGGCAACCATGGCGTCACCCGTCGGGCCACTCGCCACGATGTGGTTGAAGCGGTCCATCAGGAACGACATCTCCTCGACGGTGGGCTCCCACGCAGCATGGCGCAGGCCGGCCGAGAGGCACGACGAAACCATGGTTTCGACGGCGCTGGCCTGCGCTGCACCGAGGAGATTGGCCTGGCGGCCACGATGGCGCGAAAACGCAGCCAGGGCGGACATCGCTCTGCCCGCGCGCTCCACGTCGTGCTGGTGGAGGGCCGCCTTGCATTCGAACGCAAGGACCTTGAGTGGCTTGAGCAGGTCCAGCGCCCGGATTTCCGGGGTCCAGCCGGCGTCATCCAGCGGTCCGACGGCGCAGAGCTCCTCGTCGGAGCCCTCGTAGAAGTCCGCCTGCGCGAGCGCGCTCGCCTCCATCGCCTTCCCAAGCGCCGCGCGGTTGCTCTCGAGGTACGCATTCGCGCGCTCGAGATCCCACGCATCCTCCGCTCCCGGGACCCAGCGCATCGCGGTCTGGTCGTCATCATCACTCGTGGTCACCAGCGCGGCTGCCTCCCGCCACAGCGCCGCCGCATTGCGCTCACCCTCGTCGACGGGAGCATGGTGTGCTTCGAACGAAGGCTTCCAACTCTCGCGATCGGTGGCTGCGCGGGTCAGGCCGATGCGGGTGAGCACACCGAATTCAACCACCGTCACCAGCAGGATGAAACCCGCCCACATGGTCAACCGTCTCGTCGTGCCGCGGTCCTTCCGCCATTGCAGCACCGCGGGCCGCGTCATCATCACGAGCCCGACAACGACGCTCGCCAGACCGATCGCGGCGGCCCAGAGCATCTGGTCGTCGCGCGTGTCGGTTCCTGCGATGAGGAACAGCAGGTACAGGGCGACCATCAGGAACGTTGTTCCGCCCCAGAGCCAGACCGGCCTCGAGAACCACGCCAGCGTCAGCACCGCGACCACGCCTTCGAGGACAATGATGTCGAAGATCGGTCGCTGATCCGCAAGTTCGATTCCCAATGCCAGGAACTGGGGGAGCCACAATGAGAGCGCGGCGAGCGCGAGCTGCCAGGGCATGCGGTGAAGGGTGGCACTGCGATGCGCGCTCGTCCATCGAGGCGCGGGCTCGACGCCCCCGCGTGGAGTGTTCACCGGTGCATTGCCGTGGAGCCCCCCATCAAGGTCCTTCTGCGGCGTGGCTCGTCTGGCGATTACATCCGTGGCGCGAAGGAAGCAGCGGCCGGAAGCGGCGGTCTGCTCGGCCCGGTCTGTTGTCCGATGCCGCACATGAAAACCAGCGAACGAAGTTCGGGTATCATGATGGTCAATCCGCTTTCGCGCACGCATGACACGCCGTCATGGCCAAGCTGCCCGACGCGTGGAGGTCCGATGTCGCATGTGAGAAGAAGCGCGCGCACGCTTCGAGAATTGCTCGCCGCAGTGAGTGTCAGCATCGTCGGTGTTAGTGGGTGCACGCAGGCGACGTCGGAACCGGGTCCGCCCGACCTGGTCGTGCGCCTTCCCGACGGGGACTGCCACGCGGGTCAGGAATGCGCCTTCGACTTCGGCGCGCTGGACGTCAACTCCGAGCACATTCGCGCGTTCGACGTCATCAACCTGGGCGAGTCCGACGATTTCATCGCGGACATCAAGATCATCGGTGACCCGGGCTTCTCTGTTCACGCATCGGGTCCGGGCACACTTGCGGCCGGCGACTCATTCCCCTTCGCCATCTCGGTCCGTCCACCCGACGCGGTCGCAAGTACTGCCCACCTCGAGATTCGGACCCGGTCGAGCTCGAGCGTGATTCGGGTCCGTCTGACGGTGCAGGGCTCGGTGGCGGGGTTCGCCATCACGCCGGAGTGCGACTTCGGGGACGTTCCCGTCGGCACCACGTCGGCGCCCTGCGACATCAACCTCACGAACCTCGGCGCGGGTCAGGTCGCGCTCGATGACCTCCGCGTCGACAACTCCGTCTTCCAGCCGAACGCGGCGTACCCGTTGGGGATCGCCGTCCCACCAAATTCGACCGTCACGATTTCGATGGTCGCCACCCCCCTGAGCACGGGGAGCGTTGTTGGTCACCTGTTGCTCCGGGTTGAAACCGCGGTCGACTTTGTGACGACGTTGCGTGTGAACGGGATCTAGTCAGGGCGCCTTGGAGCCCCTGGCGCGCGCCGTGGCGAGCGGAGGCTGGAGGACTCCCGGCGGTCCCCCCGTCGAGACCACGCCGGTCGCTTGACGCACCTGGCCAAGGGCCCTACTTCCCCCGGTCCCGCCCCCCGTTGGGCGGCCATTGCCGTTGAGAAGGAGCCCTTGCCGTGTCCCACGCCTCCACCATGGCCTTCCTGGAAGCGCACCCCCGCACGCACCACAACAACGAGCTGACCAAGGCGGACCTCGGCAAGACCGTCAGCCTGACCGGGTGGGTGAACAGCTACCGCGACCACGGCGGACGTCGCTGGGTGGACCTCCGCGACCGTCAGGGCCTCACGCAGCTCGTCTTCAAGCCCGAGGTCGACGCGGACCTGCACGCGCGCGCCCACGAGCTGCGCGGTGAGTGGGTCATCGGCGTCGTCGGCAAGGTCCTGGACCGCACGGCCAGCGGCGGCAGCCCCAACCCCAAGCTGAAGACGGGCGAGATCGAGGTGGAGGTCCACAAGCTGGAGATCTTCAACAAGGCCCAGACCCCGCCGTTCCTCATCCAGGACGAGATCGACACCGCCGAGGAGAAGCGGCTGGAGTACCGCTACCTGGACCTGCGTCGCCCGAAGCTGCAGCGCAACTTCATGCTGCGGCACAAGGTCAACGCGGCCACCCGTCGCTACCTGGACGAGCAGGGCTTCCTCGAGCTGGAGACGCCGTTCATGGTGAAGTACACGCCGGGCGGCGCGCGCAACTTCCTGGTCCCCTCGCGACTCAACCCGGGCAAGTTCTACGCGCTGGCGGAGAGCCCGCAGCTCTACAAGCAGCTCTTCATGGTGAGCGGATTTGACCGCTACTTCCAGATCACCAAGTGCTTCCGCGACGAGGACCTCCGCGGCGACCGCCAGCCGGAGTTCACCCAGATCGACCTCGAGATCAGCTTCCCGACGGAGCAGGTGGTCCGCACGCTGATCGAGGGGCTGGTGAAGACGGTGTTCAAGGCGGCGTTGGCCAAGGACATCCAGACGCCGTTCCCGGTAATGCCCTACGACGAGGCCATGGGTCGCTACGGCAGCGACAAGCCCGACACGCGCTTTGCGCTCGAGCTCACCGACCTGACCAAGGTGGTGGTGGCGCACGAGGGCGGCGGCATCCCGCTGTTCAAGAGCGCCGTCGACGAGAAGGGCATTGTGAAGGCGCTGCGCATCCCAGGCGAGCACAACCTCTCCCGCACCGAGGTGGACAAGCTGGAGGAGGTGGTGAAGGAGCTGGGCGGCAAGGGTCTGGGTCGCGCCAAGGTGGACCAGGGCGGCGCGTGGACGCAGAGCCCGTTCGCCAAGACCATCACGGAGCAGCTGCGCCACGCCATCAACGCCGAGACGCAGGCGCAGCCGGGTGACCTCATCCTGTTCCAGTTCGGTCGCGCCAAGGTGGTGAACACGGTGCTGGGCGGGCTGCGGCTGCATCTCGGTCGCAAGCTGAACCTGATCAACAAGGACGCGTTCAACCTGCTGTGGGTGGTGGACTTCCCGCTCTTCGAGCACGACGTGGAGACCAACACCTACGCCGCGGCGCACCACCCCTTCACCAGCCCGCAGCCCGGTCACGAGGAGAAGCTGATCAGCGACCCGGGCAGCTGTCGGGCGCGGGCGTATGACCTGGTGCTGAACGGCAACGAGATTGGCGGCGGCAGCATCCGCATCCACGACAGCGAGGTGCAGGCCAAGGTCTTCAAGGCGCTGGGCATCAGCGACGAGGAGGCGCAGGCCAAGTTCGGGTTCCTCCTGGAGGCGCTGAAGTACGGCGCGCCGCCGCACGGCGGGCTTGCGATAGGCATGGACCGCCTGTGCATGTTGCTGTGTGGCGCGGACAGCCTGCGGGAGGTCATCCCGTTCCCCAAGACGCAGCGCGGCACGTGCCTGATGACGGACGCGCCGGTGGCTATCAGCGAGAAGCAGCTGGGCGAGCTCCACGTCAGGTCCACGGCGGTGCCCAAGTAGGCCTTCATGGCGCATTTCGACGTCATCATCATTGGCGGCGGGGTCAACGGCAGCGGCGTGGCGCGCGACTGCGCCATGCGTGGCCTGCGCACGCTCATGGTGGACAAGCACGACATCTGCCACGGGGCATCCGGCGCCAACACCGGCATGATCCACGGCGGTGCGCGCTACATGCTGTACGACGTGCACACCACGAAGACCTCGTGCGAGGACAGCGGTTACATCCAGCGCATTGCCCCGCACCTGCTCTTCCGCATCCCGTTCCTGGTGCCGTTCTTCAAGAGCGACCCGCTGGCGCAGGTGATGTTCGCCGGCGCGGACATGTTCTTCTCGGCGTACGACGTGTACCAGCCGCTGAAGCGCGGCAAGCAGCACACGCGGCTCACGCGCGAGGAGGCGCTGAAGCTGGAACCGGGGATGACGCCGGACATCATTGGCGCGCTCACCATGGATGAGTGGGGCATCGACCCGTTCCGCCTGGTGATTGCCAACGCCATCAGCGCGCGCGAGCACGGCGCCCTGGTGCGCACGTACACCGAGGTGACGGGGCTGCACCGCGGGAAGGATGGCCGTGTGACCGGGTTGCGCCTCACGGACGTGCTGACCGGCGCGCAGGAGGACGTGGAGGCATCCGTCGTCATCAACGCGGCGGGGGCGTGGGCGCCGAAGATTGCGGCCATGGCCGGCGCGAACATCCGGCTGCGTCCGGGCAAGGGCGTGCACGTGGTGTACAGCCACCGCGCCAGCAACTACGGGTTCATCACCTTCGGCGTCGACGGACGGCAGATGTTCCTCATGCCGCACGAGAACGGCACCATCTGCGGCACCACCGACGACGACTACTACGGCGACCTCGACCACCCCGTGGCCACCGAGGACGAGGTGGCGTACATCCGGGAAGCCGGTGAGCGCGTGCTCCCTTCGCTCTCGAAGTTCCGGATGCAGCGCACCTACGTGGGCATCCGTCCCACGCTCTACAAGTTCGGCGTGCCCGAGGACGCGCTGAGCCGCGCGCACCGCATCTTCGACCACGCCGACGACGGCGCGCCCGGCCTGTTCACCATGAGCGGCGGCAAGCTGGCGAGCTACCGGCAGTTCGCGCAGGAGGCCACCGACGTGGTGGCGAAGGCGCTGAAGAACACCACGGCGTGTCGCACGCACGTGGAGCCGTTGCCCGGCGGTGAGGCGCCCCCCGACCTGGAGCTGTGGAGCAAGGCGTTCCAGTGGCCCATGTTGCAGATTGGTCGACTGGCGTACCGGCACGGCTCGCGCGCGCGGAAGGTGCTGGACCTGGCCGAGATGGAGCCCGCGTGGGTCAACACCGTGTGCGCGTGTGAGCCGGTCACCGAGGCCGAGCTGCGCTACGTGATCCAGAATGAGCAGGTGCGGCGGCTCGCGGATCTCCGTCGACGGACGCGGTTGGGCATGGGCGCGTGCCAGGGGGCGCGTTGCCTGAACCGTGCGTGCGCCATCCTCCGCGACGAAGCCGGTCTCTCCGCGGCGGAGAGCCTGCGCGAGCTGCGGGATGCGCTGACGGCGCGGTGGCGTGGCAACACGCCGGTGCTGGAGGGGCCCGCGGCGTCGGTGGCGGAGCTGATGAACCACGTGAACTTCGGGGTGGGCGCGCTGGATGAGGTGTGGAAGGTGACGCCACCATGAACGCGCAGAAGGTCGACGCCGTGGTGGTGGTGGGCGGTGGCGCGGCGGGTGCGCTGGCGGCGGTGGCGGCGCGGCGGGCCGGTGCGCAGGTGATCATGGTGCGTCGGGGCGGTGGGGCCACCACGCAGTCCTCCGGCGCCGTCGACGTGGCAGAGGATCACGAGGGCAAGCCACTGGGACCGGCACGCAGCGCGTTCAGCTCCGGCGCTCCCTACCTCGACGCCGCGCGACGTCTCGCCGCCCGCAATCCCTTCCATCCCTACGCGCGCACCGACGGATGCGTTGACGCCATTCCCGACGCGTTGAAGCTGCTCACCGAGGTGGCCGCCGCGGTGGAGCTCCAGGGCTCGACACAGCCGGGCCGCAACCTGGTCCTGGCCAGCGTCATGGGGACGGTGAAGCGCAGCGCGCTGGCGCAGAGCTGCATGGTGGCGGGCGACCTGGCGCAGGAGACCGTCAAGCCGGGCGAGAAGATCGGCGTGGTCCACATGGCGGGCCTGCCGCTGGCCGACGGGCGACACGTGGTGGCCACGCTGCGCTACCTGGGCATGCTGGGCGCGGGAGGGGAGGGCGGGGCGCCCAACCTGCATGCGCTGGAGGTGAGCCACTTCCGTCGTCGTCGGGATGCATTGCGCGCTCCGCGCGAGCTGGCGTTGGCGCTGGAGAGCGAGGGTGGCGGCGTGGCGCTGGGCCAGGCGCTCAAGGCCGCGTTGAAGGACAGTGGCGGCGTGGACCGCGTGCTGCTGCCGCCGCTGCTGGGGCTGACGCACATGCCCGACGTGTTCCGCCTGGTGCAGGAGGCCGCGGGCGTGCCGGTGGCGGAGCTGCTCTCGTTGCCGCCCAGTGTCCCTGGTGAGCGGTTGCAGCGCGCGCTGGATGAAGGCGTGAAGCACGCGGGTGTGGAGGTGATGGAGGGGGAGGCCACGCGGGCGCTCGTCGACGGGAAGCGGGTGGTGGGCCTGGAGGTGAAGCTGGCGTCGGGAGGCGCGCCGCAGGAGGTCCGCACGCGCAGCGTGGTGTTGTGCACGGGGAAGTACCTCTCGGGCGGCATCCGTCGGGAGCACCGCTTCTTCGAGCCGCTGTTGGACCTGCCGGTGTTCATCGACGGGCGCCACGTCACGGAAGGCTTCGTGGGCGACGAGACGTCGTCGCGTCCCGAGGAGCAGCAGCCCTTCCTGCGCGCCGGGGTGCTCACCGACCCGCAGCTCCGTCCCCTGGACGCGCACCTGCGCGAGCCGGTGTTCGGCAACGTGTACGCCGCGGGCAGCGTGTTGGGCGGCTACGACCCCACGCGTGAGCGCAGCGGGCTGGGCGTGGCCGCGGTCACGGGCATGCTGGCGGGTCGCTGGGCCGCGCGCTGAGCGGGTGCGTCATCCCCCGCTGGCCGACCGTTGAAGGCCGGGCCCTGGCCAGTTGCCAAGCGGCGGGGTTCATTCCAAATAGGCGGCCATGCCCGTCCTTTCCGCTCGCGGTACCCGCCTTCCTGCTTCTCCCATCCGTCGCCTTGCGCCGCTGGCCACTGCCGCGCGCGCCCGGGGTGTGACGGTCTATCCGTTGAACATCGGCCAGCCGGACCTGCCGCTGCCTCCGCCGCTGCGTGAGGCGGTGCAGACCACGGACCTGTCCATGCTCTCCTACACGCCCTCCGACGGAGAGCCGGCCACGCGCCAGGCCATCGCCACGTTCCTGGGCACGCGCGACATCAAGTGCAACCCCGACGACCTCATCGTCACCAACGGCGGCAGTGAGGCATTGCTGCTGGCCTTCATGGCCATCTGCGACCCGGGCGACGAGATCATCTGCCCCGAGCCGCTGTACGCCAACTACGTGACGCTGGCGATGCTGGCGGGCGTGACGGTGAAGGGCGTGGCCACCACGGCGGCGGACGGCTACCGCCTGCCCACGACGGAAGCGCTGCGCGCCGCGGTGACGCCGAGGACGCGCGGCATCCTGTGGTCCTCACCCAGCAACCCCACGGGTGCGGTGTACACGCTGGAGGAGCTGACGCGCCTGGCGCGGCTGGCGCAGGAGCGCGACCTGTACCTGCTGGCCGACGAGGTCTACGCGGACTTCTTCTTCGGCGCGGTGCGCGCGCCCTCCATCCGCGACCTCCCCGACGACGTGGCGGAGCCGGACCGCGTCATCGTCGTCGACAGCGCGTCCAAGCGCTGGGCGGCGTGTGGCGCGCGTCTGGGCTGGCTCTACACGCGCAACCAGCTGGTGAAGGGCGCGGTGATGCGCGCGGCCATGGGTCGCCTGTCTCCGCCGATGATCAGCGAGAAGCTGGTGCAGGCAGTCACGCGCCTGGGGCCCGAGTACTACACGATGGTGCAGGCGGAGTACCGTCGTCGTCGGGACATCACGCGTGCGGGCATCGAGGCCATCAAGGGCGCCAAGGCCGGCTCCCCCGAGGGCGCGTTCTACCTGTTCGCCGAGCTTCCGGTGGATGACTCCGACCGCTTCTCGGAGTTCCTGCTGAAGGACTTCCACCACAACAACGAGACGGTGTGCGTGGCGCCCGGCAGCGGCTTCTACGCGTCGCCGCAGGCGGTGAAGAAGGAAATCCGCATTGCGTACGTGGTGGAGCAGGACAAGCTGAAGCGGGCCATGGAAGTGCTGGGTGAGGCGGTCAAGGCGTACAACCGGCTCGGCGGCTGAGCCGCGACGTGCCCATTCCGTCGTGACCGGCGGGCACCTCAGGGGCGGCGTCAAGATAAGTTGCCCATCGGGTCCTGAACGCCTCCAGTGGACCACGACCTGGAGTGCGGCGGGCCCTCGCCGCCCTGGCCAGCGTCGCGCGGTTTGGACAACCGTCAAGGCTCACGCGCCACGAGGCAGAGCCTCGCCTGACGTCATTGAGCCCCAAGGGCTGTTCGGCCCGGTGTGAACGCGCGCGACGCTGGCCAGGGCGGCGAGGGCCCGCCGCACTCCAGGTCGTGGTCCACCGGAGGCGATCAGGACCAGATGGGCAACTTATCTTGACGCCGCCCCTGAGGTGTTCGCCGGCCACGACGAATGGGCCAATTGTTCGGACATTGTTCACGTCGTCATCGCGACGTACTGGCGGCCACGCTCAACGCGGTCGGATTCGCGGAATTCGCAACGACGTCCTCACCAGAGCGTGCCGCTCAACCCTTGTTGTCGTCGTCGGAGCCGGACAGGAAGCTGTCCAGGTCATCCAGCGCCAGCGTGCGCGGCGTGGGGCCTTCCGCCTTGGGTGGCGGGGGCGGGGCGGGGCGCGGAGGCGGTTGCGGCCGGGGCGTGCCCTCCGTGGGGCGACTGGCGCGCGGAATGTTCGAAGTCCGCCCCGTCGGCGGCGGCGGTCCCAACGTGGCCTTCCCGCTCTCATTGACGTAGGCGAAGCCGGACTGGTCCGTCTCCGGAGAGATTTCCTCGTCCTCACCCAGCGAGCGGAAGCGCGCCTGGCTGCGCAGGCCCCACGGGTCCTGCGTGGGCGGCTGGACCTCGCCGCTGGCAATGGCGTCGCGCACCGCGGCCCGCTCGATCTCCGTGGTGGTCTCCTCGAAGAAGTCCGCCAGCTCCTCCTCCTGCGGCGCGGGCACGGCGGGCATCTTCATGGTGGGGGCCACGGGGCGCGCCATGGGCGGGACCGCGGCGCCCGGTCGCGCCGTGCCCGGTGACGACGGACGCGCACCCGCGGGAGGCGGAGCGCCCGCGGCAGGCCTGGTGCCC
>JBFMGU010000207.1:0-18307 GCA_040752415.1 Myxococcota bacterium | reverse complement strand
CTCCCGGCCTGGAACAAGGGTCTCCTCCGCCTCGCGGCCGGGTGACCGGGGTTTCCGGTTCAATCGCCGCCAGATATTCCGAGACACCCTCTCCAGGGCGCCGCTGCTTCCGCTCACCCGCTTCGTGGCCCCTACATCGCCTTCACCGACGGGGGACCGCCGACGACGCGGATGGCCTCCTCCGGCGCGTAGCCCTCAAGACCGTTGGCCAGACGGATGCGCACCAGGCCGCCACGCGCCGGCGCCATGGGACGCACGGGGAGACCGGCGTGCACGCGGAAGGCCTCCGGTCCGTCGACGCGCTCGGTGCTGCGCACCACCGCCTCCTTGCTCACCACCACCGCCGCGGGCGCGCCCACCGTCGACTCCACCACCAACACCAGCGCGCCGAGCAGGAACGTCAGCGCTCCCGTCCAGCGCGCCGCCCGCTCGACGGCACGCGAGGGTCCCAGCAGGCCACGCAACGTCAGCAGCGCGCAGAACGCCACGAACAGCGCGAACGCCGCCCAGCCCAGCGGGGCACGCGGGATGAGCAGCAATGCCGACATCCACGCCGGCTCCTCGCTCCCCACCAGCGTGTCCGGGTTCTCCTTGCGCGCGAGCTCCAGGTTGAACCGCACGTCGTCATCCCAGGGGTCCCGCGCGCGGGCCTCCATGAGCGCCCACACCGCACGGCCCACGTCGCCCGCGCGGAGCGCCGCGGTGCCCAGGTTGAAATACACGTCCACGCCGTCGGCGCCCTGCGCCACCGCGGACTCGTACGCATCCGCGGCACCCGCGGCATCCCCGCGCGCGTAGCGCTCCGACGCCTCCTTCAGCGCGTCCTCCGCCGAGCCCGCGAGCACCAGCGTGATGCACAAGAGCGCTGCGTTCATGCCTTCCCCGCCATCGTGGATTCCAAGGCACGCACCGCGGCCACCGCCTCGTCGGCGAGCGCCATGGTCCGGGCCGCCCCCTGCGGCGCGTAGCGCGCTTCATCCAGTGCTTCCAACAAGCGCCGCAGGCGCGCGGCGTCGTCGGGTTGGGCGCCGCGGGTGCGCAGCTGGTCATGCACCTGGTCGCGCGTCATGCCCGCCACCTGCGGCCCCAGCCGCGCCGTGAGGTAACCGTTCAACGCCGCGCTCACCGCCTCCGGCCCGCCGCCATTGCGCGCCGCGTCCTTCAGCGCCGCCGTGGCCTCACGCGCCAGCACGGAGCGGTCCACGCTGCGCTGCTCCTTCCGACGACGCCACAGCCCCCCCAGCGAGAGCGACCCGATGGCGATGAGCAGCGGACCACCGAGCAGCACCGGCAGCATGGGGTGGCCGCGCAACATGGGCAGCGAGCGTGACGTCGCGGCCTCAGCGCGGAGCGGACGGGCCTGCGCGGAGAGGATGTTGCCGCGCGGGGTGGTGCCGCTGCGGGCGGTGGCGTCGTCAGGGAGGACGTCCAGGAGCACCGGCTCGGCCTTCTCCGTCCGGTACTGGCCCGCCTCCGGGTCCCAGGAGCTGAACGTGACCGCCGGCAATTCCACCGCGCCCGTGCGCTTGGCCTGCACCAGGAAATCCAGTTGCTTGAACCCGGTGAAGCGGTTGCCCCGCACGTCGATCTGCTCGGTGGGCGTGGGGTCGAAGATGCGCACGTCCGGGGTCTCCGTGAGCCGCGGCACGACGAGCTGACGCAGGTTCCCCTGCCCTTCCACGCGGACGCTCACCGTCACGGGCTGGCTGAGGCTCACGCGGTTCTTGTCCGCCTTCACGACGAGCTTGAACTGCCCCACGTTGCCGGCCTGGAAGTCCGCGGGCTGTCCCTCCGCGGGGAGCGGCTCCACGGTCAGCGTCAGCGGCATGCTCGCGGCGCGCTGCCGACGACCGGCGGAGAAGAAGCTGCTCCCCGTCGTCACATCCGCTTCCACCGCCGGCAGCTCGAACTCCCCGGCGCGCGTGGGAAACACCGCCAGTCGACGCAACAGGTACGCCTGGAAGCGCTGCCCGTTCACCATCACCGGATTGGGCGTGATGCGACGCGGATTCTCCAGCTCCTCCGTCCAGAAGCCTTCCAACTTGGGGAGCCGCAGCGTCTCGATGTCGCTGAGGTCCACGCGTGAGAACAGCCGCACCGTGAGGGTCACCTGCTCTCCCAGCTTCACCGTGGTGCGGTCCGCCTCCAGCGTGGCGAACAAGCCGCTGCGGATCATCGCCGGGGTGGCGGGGAGCTGGGTGCTGCTGCTCGAGAAGTTCTCGGTGGGTGGCGGTGGCGGTGGCGCGTCGGGTTGTGCGTCGGGGAACTGGCCGCCGGTCTGCGGACGACGACGCGGGCTGCTCCCCGACGGCACCACGGTCACCGTGAACGGCTCACTCTCGACGCGGTCGCGGCCGCTCAGCAGGTAGCCCTTGCCGATGGTGTACTTGCCGGGCTTGTCCGCCACGAGCTGCATGCTGACCTTGATGGTCCGTCGGATGGACGTGGCGCCGCCGCCGAGCTGCACCTGGCTGCCCTCGGAGCGCTGGGTGGAGAGCACCTCCAGGCCGCCCACCGGCGGGAGCTGGATGTCGGTCAGCGTGCGGTTCCCCTCGATGGTGATGGTGACCGTCAGCATGAACGGCACCCCCGCCTCCACCTCCAGCGACTCGACGTGCGCCACGTAGCTGATGCCCCCCGCCGCCGCGGCCGGAAGGGGCGCGCTCGAGAGCACCAGCGCCGGGATGAGCCACGCCGCCCGCATCCTCACCACTCCTTCGCGCTGCGACGCGGCCGGTCATCCTTGAGCATGATGCGACCCAGGGGACGGTTCTTCTCCGCCTCGCGCATGGCGTCGAGGATCTTCATGGCGTCCTGCTGGCTGATCTGCTGCTGTTGCTGCTGGGGCGGGGGCTGATCCTGCTGGCCTCCGTCGCCACCGGAGCCGCCGTCACCGCCGGAGCCTCCGTCGCCACCGGAGCCGCCGTCGCCACCGCCGCCGCCTCCGTCGGAGTTTCCGCCGTCACCGCCGCTGCCACCGTCGGAGTCGCCCTCGCCACCGTCGGGCTGGGGCGGTTCCTCCTGGGAGAGGAGCACCTCCAGGTTGCGCTTGGCGGGGCCGTAGTTGGGATCCGCGCGCAGCGAGCGGATGTACGCGTCCAGCGCGCCCTGCTTGTCGTTGAGCGCGTGGGCCACGTTGCCCTCGTTGAAGGCGGCACGGCTGCGCAGCGTTGGGTCGGTGGACTGGGCGGCTGCGGCAAACGCCTTGCGCGCCTCCTCCAGCTTGCCCGCGCCGTGCAACGCCACCCCCTTGTCAAAGCTGAGGGTCTGGCGCTGTTCCTCGTCGTCGAGCGTCTTGTCGGCGCGCTCGAAGTCGGCCAGCGCCTCCTCGAACTTGCCCTCGGCCACCTTGGCGTTGCCCTGGTCCACGTTGGGATCCGAGCGCCACCACCAGAAGGAGGCCACGGTCATGGCAATGACGAGGCCAGGCTTCATCCCACCACTCCCTGCGGCTGCCGCGGCAGCGTTGCGCCCTGCGCAGTAGGCACGGTCCCGCGCGCGCGCAAGCGCAACAGGCGGGAGAGCACCAGGCAGAAGAGCCCGGGGGCCAGGACCCAGGCGTAACGCTCGTCGTAGGCCACCACCAGGCGGCTCTCCAGCTCCGCCTTCTGGATGGCCGCAATGCCCTCCTTCACCGGCTGCAGCCCCAACCCGCCGCCCTGCCCCGAGACGTACGCGCCCCCCGCATCCTCGGCGAGCTTCTGCAGCGCCGCCTCGTTGAGACGGGTGAGCACGGTCTGGCCGCTGGCGTCGCGCATGTAGAGCTGCTGGCCCGCGCCCCCGCTGGGCAGCGGGATGGGCTCACCCAGGGTGCTGCCCACGCCCACCGCGTAGAGCATGATGCCCTCGTCCTTGAGCGCCTTGGCCTCGGTCTCCAGGTCACCCTCGTGGTCCTCTCCGTCGGTGACCAGCACGATGATGTTGGCGGCCTTGCTGGTGGGCTGCGCCTGACCCTCGGTGCGCGCCTCCGCGCGGAACAGCGCGCGAGCCGTGGCCAGGGCGCGGGCAATGGCGGTTCCACCTTGCGGCACCGCCTCGGGGGAGAGGTTGCGGAGGAACAGCTTGGCCGCGCCAATGTCGGTGGTCAGGGGGCAGGGCGCGTACGCCACGCCGGCAAAGGCCACCAGGCCCACGCGGTTGCCACGCAGGCTCTCCATGAGGTCGCCCAGCTCGGCCTGCGCCCGACGGAGGCGGTCAGGGGCCACGTCGCGGGCCCACATGCTCTTGGACACGTCCACGGCCATGACCACGTTGACGCCGTGGGTCTTCTCCAGTTCCACGCGGGTGCCCGCCTGCGGACGCGCCAGGGCCACCACGCACAGGGTGCAGCCCAGGACGGTGAGCGCGTGACGCCACAGGCGACGACCGCGCGAGGTTTCCGACGTCAGCGGCGGGAGCAGCGCGTCCTCGGCCAGCTTGGCCAACCGGGCCAACCGCACGCGCTCCGCGCGCCACATGAGCAGCGCCAGCAGCACCACGAGCAACAACAGCCAGAACGCATCAGGATGGGCGAACCGCATGGCAGCCTAACGGGTAGATGAACCAACACCCCCGCGCGGGGGGCGTATTTCTCTCAGGAGAGGGGCCCGGTGCCAAGCCCGTCGTGGCCCCGCCGTTCGGCGGACCCAGGTTGAGCATCATCCGCTTGAGCAGGACCTCGCACCAGAGCGGATGAAATCGCCCTCATCGCGCTCCGGCGATGCGGAGTGAATGAACAACCAGCACGATGGATGGCCCTTGTGACAGTTGTTGGGTCCCCTGGTATCCGGTCGTGCATGGCATTTGACCCGTCCACGGAGATGCCTGTCTTCGGCTCCGCGTGGGAGGCTGCGCGCAACTACGGCGTAGACACCACACTGCTGGCGGAGCACGCCGCCATGACACCGCTTGAGCGCGTGCAGCAGTTGATCGAGGCCAATCGCATCGAATGGGTCGTGCAGGCCCGTGCATCCACGGAGCCGCCTGTCGCAGACGCGAATGCCGCGGCCCTCCGCGCCCAAGGCTCATGAGCCGGCGCGCGCATCTCCGATTCGTCGTTGTTCAGATCTGGCGTTGCGGGCTGAACGACGTCAGGCTCCCTCACTCTCCGCCACCGCCCACGCCACATACGCCGCCCCCACGACGTCGCCCAGCGTGGGCAGCGCCATCCACACCACCGTCATGAGCGCCATCGCGGAGACCACCGACGCAGCCACCACCAGGATCAGCTCCTGCCGCTGCGTGAGCCCCGTGCTCCCGCCCAGCAGCACTGGGATGGTGATGGCGTAAGACCCGAGGTACCCCCCAAGGACGCCCATCCACGTCATCACTGCCATCAACGGCGCGAACACCACGGTGCACACCGTCAACACGGCCCACAGTTTCACCCAGGAGACCCGCCGCTTCTCGACGACGTCGGCCACGGCCCACCCCACCACGGACGCCATGGCAGCCGAGCACAGGGCGATGACGAGGTAGATCACCGGCGCCAACGGCAGGCAGTAGCAGATGTACGGCAGCCCCGCGGCGCAGTGCCAGATCGTGCGTGGAAGGATGTTCGCGACGAGCAACGCAGCGAACGTTCCCATCGCGCTGCGTAACCCCGGCGCTCCAGCGGCGCGCCACGCTCCCAGGTTGCGTGGATGCGGGTCGTCCTCCGGCGTCTCCACCGACGGGGCAACCAGCTCCAGATCTTCGGATGTTGGAGCCTCGTCGACGTCCGGCGCGGCGGCCAGCAGCTGACCGGCCAGGCACAGCGCCAGACACGGGACGAGCGACATGAGGAGAAAACGGGAAGCGCCCGACGAGAACACGTCCCGACGGGCGCTTCACCGGAGGTGCTTCAGCTGTTGGCCACCGGCTTGAAGCTCTTGATACGCACCATGGTGTGGCCGTTCTTCTCGACGACGTCTGCCTTCACGGTCACCTTGGTGTTCTGCTTCACCGCGGCAATCATCTTCTCCGAGCCCTTGTTCTTCATGATCATGTACTTGCCGCCATCCTCCAGGACGAGCACACGACCCGTGCAGCCCATCTCCTTGGCCTCCATGGGACAGCCCTCCTCCATCACCACGCCCGTCAGCGTGAGCTGCTTGCCCACCGGGAGCTTGGCGGCGGTGACCGGCGCGTCGGACTCACCGGGGCAGGCAACGGCGGGGGTGGAGAAGAGCAGCGCGGCAGCGGCGAATGCAGTGGCAACAAAACCAGCGATCTTCATCGGTTCCTCCGTGGGGTGGCCGGTCATATCCAACTGCAACGCGCCATGCACGTGGCCTGGCTGAGGCTGTGAAATCCGGCCCACGGCGCGGAGCCTACAACGTCTTGAGGAATTCCAGCAGGGCGCGGCGCTCGTCGTCGTGGAGGGCGTCCCCGAAGGTGTGGCCCGTGTTGGCGTAACCGGGGCGGGTGGCGTCGTAGACGTGGCGGCGCGCCTGGCCCGTGGGCTCCTCCAGCAGGTCCGCCGCCACTTCCACGTGCGCCCACCCCAGCGCGTCATGGTCGTACCTGCGCTGCGGGAGGTGACTCCACCTCGTCGGGCGACGGGAGCTCTGCAGCAGCGCCGCCAGGGTGGGCACGCTCCCGTTGTGCAGGTAGGGCGCGGAGGCCCA
Source organism: Myxococcota bacterium (assembly GCA_040752415.1). GTDB lineage: Bacteria > Myxococcota > JACRCW01 > JACRCW01 > JACRCW01 > JBFMGU01. The sequence continues at coordinate 11,720 of JBFMGU010000207.1, read as the reverse complement.
GATGCCGTCGAGCGGCGGAGCCACGTAGCCCCTGCGCGGTTCCAGGCGTGCGCGCTCGCCGTAGAACGACGCCGCGAACCAGTCGACGAAGCGACGCGCGAACATGCCGGCGCCCGCCGCCATGGGGTCGGTGCCCACGATCTCCGTCGGGATGAGCAGGTTGGGATGCGGTTCACCGGGCATGCCGTGGCAACGCGCGCAGTTGGCCTGGAACACCCCGCGCCCCTGCTCCACGAGCCCCTCGTCGACGTGGCCGGGATACCGCGGCGGCTCCACGGAGAGGATGAACGCGCGGATGTGCGTGAAGCGCTCGTCAATGGCGCGGGCGGTTTTCACGTCGTCCACGCACAGGTTGGACGCCAGCATCATCATCCGCACCTGGTCCCCACGACCAGCGCCGTTGTGGAACATGGCGTTCTTCCGCTTCATGAGCCACCACGGCGGAACGTCGACGGGGGCCACCTGCTTCGTCGGCTCCTCGCGCAAGGGCGCGTTGGACCAGGCCAGCGTCGCGGGGTCGCGGTGGGCAAAGAGCGTGGCGGCGAGGTTGTCGGCGGGATTGGCGCCCGTCACCTCCGTGCGAATCCGCGGCTGGATGGTGCGCATGCGCGAGGCCCAGCGCTCCCACTCCCGACGCTCCGCCCCCTCAGCGAGCATCATCCCTGGCAGCTCCACCGCCGGCTCCAGGGTCCCGGAGAAGTCCTTCTCGCTCGCGCCCAGGCCCACCACGAGGTCATTCTCGAGGAAGCCGGCGTGACAGAAGAGGCAGTTCGCGGTTACCACCTCCACGCCGGCGGACGTGATGAACGCGGTGCGGTCGAAGGGCAGTCGCGCGTTGGTGCCACGTCGGTCCGGGAGCAGCAGCGTCGGAGGCGTGGGCCCCGCGCCCAACCAGTACACGTTGGCGGGAACGCCACAGCCCACGTACCCGTCGTGGACGAGCGTGTCCCAACCCACCTGGGGATCTCCGGATCTCTGAGGCTCGGCGGGAATGACCTCCGGCTCGGGCAGCGGCGGAGGCCAGTCGTCGACGTCGGGGGCGCCGCCCAGGGACACGGAGCAGGCCCCGGCGCAGAGCAGCACACCGACGTGAGACAGGCGCGGCACGGACCCGACGCTACGGCGCGGTGGCGGAGGCGTCCACGCGCCCAGGGTGCGGCTCCCGCTGCCACGGGCGCGCTCGTGCATGGTGGCCTCCGCGGCGGCAAGTACCAGGCATGACGCACGACGCCACGCATCCCCAGCAGGCGGAGTCCACTCCCGCACCGCGGGCTGGGACTCGTCCGCGCAGACGCTTCCAATGGCCTTCGGGCGTGGTAGTAGCCCCCGGCGCCGACCTGAGGAGGCAACCCGTGCGGAAGACCAAGTTGGTGGTTACGTTTGGCCCAGCCCTGATGCAGGGAGACCGTCTCTCCGACGTGCTCCGCGAAGCCGACTGCGTCCGGCTCAACGCCAGCCACGGCGACCTGGAGACGCGCAGCGCCGCACTGTTGCGGGTGCGCAAGACCTCGCGCGAGCTGGGGCGGACCATCCCGGTGTTCCTGGACCTGCAGGGTCCCAAGTGGCGCATCAGCACCATGGAGCAGCCGGTCAGCCTGGTCCCCGGTCAGCGCGGCTTCTTCCACCGCAGCCACGTCAAGCCGCCCGCCGCCGCGTGGGCCGCGCCGCTGGACCACCAGGAGCTGTTTGACAGCGCGGAGCCCGGGCAGCGCTGGCTGCTGGACGACGGCAACATCGTGGCCACCGTGGTGTCCGCCACCAAGGAGCTGGTGGAGGCCACCGTCGACATTGGTGGGCTGCTCAAGAGCCGCAAGGGCGTGCACCCGGTGGGCGTGGACGTGGCGGTGGAGGCGCTCACCGAGAAGGACCGCATCGACATCAAGTGGGGCGTGGACAACCACGTGGACCTGTTCGCGCAGAGCTTCGTGCGCACCGCCGCCGACGTGCAGCTGCTCCGCAAGCTCATTGCCGAGGCCGGTGGCAACCAGCAGGTGATCGCCAAGATCGAGCATCCCAAGGCGCTGAAGAACCTGGAGGAGATCCTCGACGAGACCTGGGGCGTCATGGTGGCCCGTGGCGACCTGGGCGTGGAGCTGGGCGTGGAGCGCGTCCCTTCCATCCAGAAGATGATCATCAAGACCGCGCGCATGAAGCTGAAGCCGGTGATCACCGCCACGCAGATGCTGGAGAGCATGATCGAGAACGCGTCGCCCACGCGCGCCGAGGCCTCCGACGTGGCCAACGCGGTCTGGGACGGCACCGACGCGGTCATGCTCAGCGCGGAGAGCGCCACCGGCAAGTACCCCGTGCAGGCGGTGCAGTGGCTGGGCCGCATTGCCGCGGAAGCGGACGCGAACTTCACCCACCGCCTGGGGCCGTTCGTCGACGAGCTCATTGTGGGCAAGGGCGACAGCGTCAACATCAGCGTGGCATTCGCGGCCAGCCGCGTGGCGGAAGAGGTGGGCGCGCGGTGGCTGGTGGCGTTCACCGAGGGCGGCGGCAGTGCGCGCCTGGTCTCACGACTGGCGGGCCGCACCCCGGTGCTGGGCGCCACCTCCGACGAGAAGACCGCGCGCCGCCTGGGCCTGCTCCGCGGTGTCACGCCGCTGCTCATCCCGCGCATGGACTCCACCGACTCCATGATCGCGGGCGTGCGCGAGCTGCTGCAGTCCCACCAGGGCCTGGTGGCCGGCGACCGCGTGGTGATGATCTTCGGTCTGCCGCTGTGGCAGCCGGGCACCACCGACACCATCAAGGTCCTCACCATCTGACGACGTCACTCCCTGGCGGACGTTCCAACGCGCAGCCAGAATGGGCCCATGGCGTCAGGGCTTCCCGGGTGGGTGGTGGACAACGTTGCCTCGGTTCGTGACGAGGCCGAGCCGTATCGCAACGCCTCGCAGGAGCAGATCCTCGCTGACTTGGCCGCGGTGTGCCGAGCGGGGACGAGGATCCTGTCCTTGCGCGACGACGTCGACGCGGTGGTGCGTCACGAGGACCCCTTGCCCGAGAGCAGCGTGCGAATCCTTGCCGAGCTCAGGATGCGTGCGAGCAGACGACAACCCCCGTGATCATGGTTGGGTGACGTCGTGGACCTCAACCAAGGTGCCACGGAGATGCCGGGGGTCGCAGCGACTGGTCAGCGTGTGACAACGTGGGACCGCCTGACACGCCTGCACCTGCGACCAACGACGTAGCCCAACGCCACCTGCACCCGCAGCATGCTGGCCCGCCCTGGGGCTGGCGACGGGTTGGCATTCCCAGCCGCCTTGCTCCAGAATCCAGCCCCCTGGGGGCGGAAGCGGAGCCTGATGCGTCGCCACGTCGTCATCCTGCCTGTGTTGCTGCTGGCCTTCTCGGCCGGTTGTGCGTCGTCGACCCGTGCCCGCGCGCCCGAGGAGCCGCGTGCGGTGGCCGCCGAGCTGCTGCGCATCCACATGATGCTGGGCGCCACTCCCGACGACGAGGAGCTGGTCACGTTTGCCGCCACCGAGGCGCTCCAGACCGCGCAGCGCTGGGGTTTCCTGCGGCACGCGGTGACGTTGCGGGTGCACAGCACGCACCAGCAGCTGGAGGCCGCGGCGCACCAGCGGGACGTCCCGTGGATGCGCGGTTGGGCCCGGTTTGACGAGGTGGAGCTGGAGGCGCCCAGCAGCTGGGGCGGCCACCGCTCGCCCGAGAGCGTGGTGGAGCTGCTGCGTCATGAGCTGACGCACGTGGTCATGTACCAGCGCGTGGCGCAGCGCGAGACGTGGGCCAGCGTGGACATCCCGCTGTGGTTCCGGGAGGGCATGGCGTCGGTGACCAGCCAGCAGGGCTACCGCCGGATGACCACGGACCGCCTGGCGCGCTGGCTCAAGCGCAACCCCGGCGCGGACCCGTGGATGGGCGCGGAGCAGCTGGACAGCAACGCGCAGCCGGTGGTGTACGGCGCCGCGCACCGGGCCTTCGAGCGCCTGCTGGCCCGCGGCGGTGACGCCGGCATCCTGCGCATCCTCGACGGAATCCGCGCCGGCCTGTCCTTTGACGAGGCGTTCTCCGAGAGCCTGGGCACCCGTCCCGCGGTGTTCCTGGCGTCGTTCCGCGTGGAGCTGGAGGGCTCCTCCGACGAGGCGCTCCTCACCTCCCCCGTGCTGATGCCCATGTCCCACGACACCATTGGCAGCGGGACGCATCTGTTGGACGCTGTGCCTCCCCACCTCCACTGAGGGACGCATGCCCAAGGTCAGTCGACGGGATTTCCTCAAAGGCGGCGCTGCTGCCGTGGCCACCGCTCCGCTCCTGGCCGGCACCGACGGGCACGCGCAGGACACCCCGCGTGAGCTGGCCCCCGACGAGCGCGTGGCCGTGGACCTCACCCTCAACGGCAAACCCACCACGTTGAACGTGCTCCCCACGACGACGCTGGCGGAAGCCCTGCGTGAGGAGGCCAACCTCACCGGCACCAAGCTTGGCTGTGGCCATGGCGCGTGCGGGGCGTGCACGGTGGACGTGGATGGGCGCACGGTGGCCTCCTGCCTGGGGCTGTGTGTCGACGCGCACGGCGCCACCGTCACCACGGTGGAAGGCCTGGCCCCCGACGGAAAACTGCACCCCGTCCAGCAGGCCTTCATCGACGCGGACGCGCTGCAATGTGGCTACTGCACGCCGGGCTTCGTGATGAGCGCCGTGTCCTTCTACGACCGCTGGCGCAAGGAGCGCGGCACCGCGGCCCCGTCGGAGGCGGAGGTGCGGCACGCGTTGGCGGGCAACATCTGTCGCTGCGGCGCGCAACCGGCGATCATCCAGGCGGTGATTGCGGCGTGTCGGGGAGTGCGCGCGCGTCCCCCCAACGTGCCCTCCGCGCCCGAGCGCAACCTGGTGCCGCGGTTTGACGCCGTGGCCAAGGTCACCGGGCAGGCGCGCTACACCGTGGACCGCAAGCTGCCCGGCATGCTCAGCGGATACATGCTGCGCAGCGCGGAGGCGCACGCGCGGGTCAAGCGCATCGACGTCAGCCGCGCGGAGAAGATGCCCGGCGTGCGCGCGGTGGAGGTGATGCTGCCGTCGTCAGATGGCAGGTTCGTCACCGTGCGCTGGGTGGGGCAGGAGCTGGCGGCGGTGGCGGCGGAGACGTCATGGCAGGCCGAGGCCGCCGCGCGCGCCATCCAGGTGGAGCTGGAGGTGCTGCCGCCGGTGGTGGACTTCACCAAGGCGGAACAACCCGACGCGCCCGTCATCTTCAGCAAGGCCCAGATGGACGAGGTGCGCCACGCCAACGAGGGACCGGCGCTGCCGGAGTCGCTCAGCACGTGGAAGGGGAACGTGCGCGGTCCCACGCGCTTCCCGCAGCGGCTGGTTCCTCCGTCGGTGCCGCTCAGCAACATGGGCCTGGGCGCCATGCCAAGCAACAGCGAGGGCGTGCTGGAGGCGGTGGCGGAGTCGGCCATTGCCGTCGACATCAACGCAGAGACGGCGGTGCAGATGCACACCGCGCTGGAGCCGCACGCCGTGATTGCACAGTGGGAAGGCGACGCGCTGACGGTCTACGCGTCATGCCAGGCGGTGCAGCAGACCGCGGGCGACCTGGCCGGCGCGCTGGACCTCCCCACCGACAAGGTCCGCGTCCTCGCCGAGTACGTGGGCGGCGCGTTCGGGGCCAAGGCCATGTCGCGTCCGGAGATGCTGGCGGCGGCGCGATTGGCGAAGAAGACGAACGCGCCGGTGCAGATGATCCTGCCGCGCTGGGATGAGCTCACCGTCGCCGGCAACCGCCCCGCGTCGCGACAGCGCGTGCGCATGGGCGCCGACCGCAAGGGCAAGCTCACCGCCATCCACCACGAGGCGCGCACCTACTGTGGCGCGGCGGTGGGCGAGGCGGCCACCGGTCTCACCAGCACGCACTACGCCGTGGAGGAGCTGTACCGGCTGGACCTCAACGTCGTCACCACCACACCGCCGGGATGTCCGTTCCGCGCGCCGGGCTTCCCGCCCAACGCGTTCTCCCTGGAGCAGGCCGTGGACGAGGTGGCGGCGCGCGCCGGCTTGGACCCGTTGCTGATGCGGATCCACCAGGAGACCAATCCTCGTCGGGCGGCGGTGTACCGGCTGGCGCGCGAGCGCTTTGGCCACCCCGAACGCCTGCGCGAGGTGGCGCGCGACAAGGGTCGCTTCGTCCGCGGCGTGGGCTGCGCCACCGGTGAATGGTTCGTGCTCACCGCGCCCAACTGCACCGTGGAAGCGCGCGCCACGCGCGACGGGAGACTCACGCTCTCCACGGCAACCCACGACATCGGCCAGGGCGCGCGCACCGTGCTGGCGCAGCTGGTGCAGGACCTGCTCGGCGTCCCGCCCTCCCGTCTCACGCTGCGCATCGCCGACAGCAACCTGCCCACCGCGCCGTTCACCGGCGGCAGCATCACCACCTCTTCCATCAGCAACGCCGCCTACCACGCGCTGCGCGCGTTCATCGACGAGCTGCAGGGCGCGGTGGCCAGCCGCGTGAGAGGTGCAGTCCCGGTTCCCGGCGGCATGCGCTTCCCCGACGGAAAACGCGTGGCCTGGCGCGACCTCTTCGAGTACCTGCCCGCCGACCCGTTCGTGATCCTGGGACGTCGCGGGCCGGATGCCGACGGGTTTGCCATTCCGCCGGGACCGCTGGACCAGATTCCGCAGCTGCCCGTGGCCGTGACCAAGGACCGCGTTTCCTCCGCGAACATCGTCGAGGTGGAGGTGGACCGGCTGCTGGGTCGCGTGCGGGTGCTGAGCGCGTTGGCGGTGCTGGATGCGGGCACGTTGATGGCGCCGGTTCCCGCGGCCAGCCAGGTCATGGGCGGCGTGATCCAGGGCATCAGCTATGCGCTGTATGAGGGTCGCCGCATGGATCCCACGACGGGACGACAGCTCAGCCGCTCCCTGGAGAGTTACGCGCTGCTGGGCATTGCCGACGCGCCGCGCATTGACGTGGTGTTCCTGGACAAGCCCTCCCCGCGCAGTCCCACCGGCGCCATGGGCCTGGGTGAGAACGCCACCGTGCCCGCCGCTGCCGCGGTGGCCAACGCTTTCTTCCACGCCACCGGCAAGCGCGTGCTGTCCACCCCCATGCTGCCCAGCAAGGTGCTGGCGGCGCTGTCCTGAGGAGGAGCCATGCTCAAAGTCACCTACGCGCGTGAGCCGCAGGAGGCCGTGAAGCTGTGCACCGCCTCGGAAGGCGCGGAGTACAAGGCCGGCGGCACCGACGTCATGGACCGCTTCAAGCAGCGCACACTCATGCCTTCCGCGCTCATCAACGTGAGCGGCATGGCGCGGGAGCTGCGCTACATCCGCCAGTCCGACGACGCGCTGACCGCCGGCGCCCTCACCACGCTCACCGAGCTGATGGAGCACCCGGTTGTCGTCGAGCGGATGCCCGTGCTCTTCCAGTCCACCGACCACACCGCCACGCCGCAGATCCGTCACGTGGCCACGGTGGGCGGCGCGCTCTGCCAGCGTCCGCGCTGCGTGTACCTGCGGCATCCCGACTTCCAGTGTCGCAAGAAGGGCGGCGCCGTCTGCTACGCGCAGATTGGCGACAGCAGCACGCACGCCATCTTCGACAATGAGCTGTGTTGCGCGGTGCACGCTTCCACGCTGGGCGCCGCATTGCTCGCACTCGACGCCACGCTGGAGGTGTGGATGCCCGGCGAGAACGCGGCGCGCGTGGTGACCATGCAGGAGTTCTTCACGCTGCCGGAGCACAACGCGCGCGTGGAGAACAGCCTGCCCGCGGGCTCGTTCGTCGAGGCGGTGCGCATCCCGCTGCCCATGGGCGTGACGAAGCAGGCCTATGAGCGCGCCTCCCCGCGCCTGCTCGCCGACTGGGGCGAGGTGGAGGTGTGCGCGGTGTTGTGGCTGGAGGGGAACCGCATCACGGACTCCCGCGTGGTGCTGGGCAGCGTGGGCCGCACGCCCCGACGAGCCACGGAGACGGAAGCGCGCCTCAAGGGCCAGCCGCTCACACGGGACGTCGTGGTCTACGCCGCGCAGGCCGCCGCCGCGGGTGCCCGGCCGTTGAAGGACAACCAGCACAAGGTGACACTCACCAACAACACCGTGCAGGCCACGCTGGAGGGACTGCTGTCATGAGCGCAAACCGCCCGGAGCAGTGGTGCAAGAAGCTGCGGTGGAAGGGCTACGACGTGGACCAGGAGAACCTGGCGCGCGTGGCGGAGGTGTTCGAGCACGGCGGCGTGATCTTCACGTGCCTCACCACCGCGCAACCGTTTGGGGAGGATGACAACATTGCCGCGCCGGAAGCGTGCGTCTCAGGACGCGGTTGTTACGTGCAACATCCCCGCCTGCGCCTCCTGAGTGTCTGATACAAGGCTCCCAACATGCCTCGTTCCCGTTCCCTCCGTGCTGCCGTCGGCCGTTCCTCCACCAACACCACCTCGCCCACGTTGCGCCAGGCCCAGCAGAAGGCGCGCGTTGCCGCCGCTGTGACCTGGGAGCTCGACGAGGACCAGGAGATTCCCTCGCTGCAGGCCTCGGAAGCCCTCGCGCTGGACGGTGAGGAGGAGTGAGGGGCTGAGCCAGGACGAATGGAGCGCCAGCGTCGCGGACGTCGTGAACGGACCGCGACCTGGAGTGCGGTGGCCTGTCACCGCCCTGGCCAGCGTCGAGCGGTTGCTCGCCCCCGCCAGCGGTCTGCCCGCCGCGCGAGACGCAGCCGCGTGTTTTCTCGTCGTGGTGACCCGTGCGCTTCGCCATCGGCCGCGAAGCAACCTCTCGGCGCTGGCCAGGGCGGTGACAGGCCACCGCACTGCAGGTCGCGGTCCGCTCACGACGTTCGCGACGCCGATGGCCCACTTGTCCAGCCGCAGTCCCAGTCCTTCAGCACGCGCGCGCCGGCCAGGCTCACGTCGTCACGGAGCATTGCGCTGGTGGCCAGTGGGACGGGCGCGCAGCTGGTGCCGGTGGTCTTCCGCAAGCCGGCGGGATGATCAGCTGGCGGCGCCGCCAATGTAGCTCTGCATGAGTGTGAGCACGCGGGAGGGGACCACCTCTTCCAGCACGTTGACGTTGAGGGCCAGGGAGACCACGTCGGAGAGCGCGTGCTCGGAGCGCCAGTGCTTGAGGAGCTTCTGCTCCCCCACGGCCTCCACCAGTCGCGAGAGCGCCGCGTAGGAGAGCCAAAGGTCGTCAATGTACCCCTCGACGCCCAGGCGCCCCAGGAAGTCCTGCGGCTCGGAGACGTAGACCGCCGTTGCGCCGGCCAGATGGCGCGCGTGCGAGGGCAGCTCCAGGTCAAACGTCACGCGGACGAAGAGGCGGAACAGCGACGGAGCGTGGACCAGCATGGCGCCCGCGTGCTTGCCGTACTTCTCCTCGAACGCAGCGCGCTGCGACACGATGTTCCGGATCTCTTCTTCCATCAGGTCGAAGACGCGGGTGGTCATGGGTCCCTCCTCAAGGGCGCGCATCAGCGCAGGCGCGGTGGGCCGTGTCAAGCCGTGCGACGAAAAAACCGCGCCCCCTGCCCCGCCCGGGCAAGGCGAGGAGGGGGCACGGGACTGCTACCGGTGGTGGACCGGCGGACGGACTCAGAAGTCCATGTCCTCGCCGGCGCCGCCGTGCTCATGACCGGCCGCGGCCTTCTTCTTCTCGGGACGCTCCGCGATCATGGCCTCGGTGGTGAGCAGGAGGCTGGCCACGGAGGCCGCGTTCTGCAGCGCGGTGCGGGTGACCTTGGTGGGGTCAATCACGCCGGCCTTCTCCAGGTCCTCGAAGACCTCGGTGGCCGCGTTGAAGCCCCAGGCGCCGCCCTTCTCCTTCACCTTGTTGACCACCACGCTGCCTTCCCAGCCGGTGTTCACGCAGATCTGGCGGATGGGCTCCTCCAGCGCGCGCTTGAGCAGGTTCACGCCGAACTGCTGCTCGTCGGTGGGGGCCTTCAGCTTCTCCAGCACGGACTGGGCACGCAGGTAGGCCACACCACCGCCCACCACCACGCCCTCCTCCACCGCCGCGCGCGTGGCGTGCAGCGCGTCCTCCACGCGAGCCTTCTTCTCCTTCATCTCGGTCTCGGTGGCCGCGCCCACGTTGATCACCGCCACGCCGCCCACGAGCTTGGCCAGGCGCTCCTGGAGCTTCTCGCGGTCGTAGTCGCTGGTGGTCTCCTCCACCTGCGCCCGGATCTGCTTCACGCGCGCCTCGAGGTCGGCCTTCTTGCCCGCGCCGTCCACGATGGTGGTGTTGTCCTTGTCCACCGTCACGCGCTTGGCGCGGCCCAGGTCGCTGAGCGTCACGCTCTCCAGCTTGATGCCCAGGTCCTCGGCAATCATCTTGCCGCCGGTGAGGATGGCAATGTCCTCCAGCATGGCCTTGCGACGGTCACCGAAGCCCGGCGCCTTCACCGCGCACACGTGCAGCGTGCCGCGCAGCTTGTTGACGACGAGGGTGGCCAGCGCCTCACCGTCCACCTCCTCGGCGATGATCAGCAGCGGCTTCCCGCTCTTGGCAATGCCCTCGAGCAGCGGGAGCATGTCCTTCATGTTGCTGATCTTCTTCTCGTTGATGAGGATGTACGGGTCGTCGAGCACGGCCTCCATGCGCTCGCTGTCCGTCACGAAGTACGGGCTCAGGTAGCCGCGGTCAAACTGCATACCCTCGACGATGTCCAGCGTGGTCTCCATGGACTTGGCCTCCTCCACGGTGATCACGCCCTCCTTGCCCACCTTCTCCATCGCCTCGGCAATGATCTCACCAATGGCGGTGTCGCCGTTGGCGGAGATGGTGCCCACCTGCGCGATGTCCTTCTTGCCCTTGGTGGGCTTGCTGATCTTCTTCAGCTCGTCCACCACGGAGGTCACGGCGAAGTCGATGCCGCGCTTGATCTCCATGGGGTTGTGACCGGCGGAGACCAGCTTGGTGCCCTCATTGTAGATGGCCTGGGCCAGCACGGTGGCGGTGGTGGTGCCGTCGCCAGCCTTGTCGCTGGTCTTGGAGGCAACCTCCTTCACCATCTGGGCGCCCATGTTCTCGAACTTGTTCTCCAGCTCGATCTCCTTGGCCACCGTCACGCCGTCCTTGGTGATGGTGGGGGAGCCGTACGCCTTGTTGATGATGACGTTGCGACCCTTGGGGCCGAGGGTGACCTTCACCGCGTTGGCCAGGGTGTTGACGCCGCGCGTGATGTCGCTGCGGGCGGTCTGCGAGAAGTGGATTTCCTTGGCGGCCATGTAGAACTCCAAAGCGCGGTCACCGCTTCAAGGGTGCCGCGTGAATGTCTGTGAAAGGGAAAGCTCTGAGGGGAACGGGTGAGGCTCAGGCCTCGACGACGCCGAGGACCTCTTCCTCACGCAGGATGAGGTGGTCCTCTCCGTCGATCTTGATCTCCGTGCCGCTGTACTTGCCGAACAGCACGCGATCACCGGCCTTCACGTCCAGGGGGCGCACCTTGCCATCCTCCAGCACCTTGCCGTTGCCCACGGCAATCACGGTGCCCTCCACCGGCTTCTCCTTGGCGGTATCCGGGATGATGATGCCACCCTTGGTCTTCTGCTCCTCGCTGACGCGCTTGACCAGGAGGCGATCCTGCAAAGGCTTGAACTTCATGGCGTTTCTCCCTTGGTTGGCCGCTCTGGTTCCCGTTGCTGTCCCCTCGGGGGACCGGAAGGGGGGTCGCTGTTAGCACTCGCGGCCTGTGAGTGCCAAAAGGTGGCGCTCAGATAGGGACCCCACTTGGAGCTGTCAAGAGGGGT
>JBFMGU010000206.1:0-18689 GCA_040752415.1 Myxococcota bacterium | reverse complement strand
TCCCCGTCGACCGCGTCGCCCCTCCCCGTCCTCGCCTTCGCCCGCGGTGGTGCCCTCGTCGGGCGCGGCCTGCTTCTCACGACGACGCGGCCGGGACGGCTCCTCGTCCTCGCCAATCATGCGGGGGGCGGAGAAGTCCTGCGCCTGCACCGGTCCCGTCGACAACGCGGCCAGGAGGGCCAGCATCAGGACAGCGGGGCGCAGGTGGCGTGACGGCGGAGAAACCCTGGTGTGCACGAGGAGTGGCGGTACCACAGCCGTGTTTAGGCCAGCAACATCCGCGCCCACCGGGACCCATCACGTGGGGCGATGTGGGCCACCGCCGGGGGCGGACTTGGGCACCAGCGCCACGCGCTCACGGTACAGGCGAACCAGCGTGTCGCCGCCCACGCGCTCCAGGGCCCGACGGGCGCCGCCCTTGGCCAATTGGAAACCCCAGTGGCCCCAGGCCTGGATGGCGCCCACGCCGTTGTCGCGCTGGGAGATGCGGACCTCCTTCAGCGCCAGCCGCCAGCGACGATCCGAGTATCCGCCCAGGCGCATGTTGGCCAGCACCGCGTCCACCCGTCGGAAGGTCGCGCCGCGCATGAAGAAGCGCAGGAACAGCTCGTAGTCCATGGCGGCCTTCAGGTCGTGCCGGAAGCCCCCGTGCTCCACGAACAGCATGCGACGCGCGAACGTGGCCATGTGGTTGATGCTCATGAAGCGCGCCAGGTGCCGCGGCTCGGCGTCGAACGTGGCGCCCTCGTGCTCGCCGTCCCAGTAGCGGAGCCTGCCGCAGTAGACGTCGGCGGGATCGTCGTGGATGGCGCGGGCCACCGTCGAGAGCGCGTTGGGCTCGTACCAGTCGTCGGCGTTGATCATGGCCACGTATTGACCGGTGGCCAGCAGCAGGCCCTTGTTGAACGCGTCGCTGATGCCCTTGTCCTTGCCGCTCTGAACCTGGGTCACCACGTCGCGGTAGCCCTCCACCAGGCGCAGGGTCCCGTCGGTGGAGCCACCGTCGACGACGATCATCTCGAAGTCGCGGCAGTCCTGCGCGCGCACCGACTCCAGCGTGCGACCGATGGTGGCTTCCGCGTTGAGGCACGCGGTGATGATGCTGAACAGGGGCCTTTCGCCGTGGCCGTTGCGCTGCATGTTGCGGGATTCTCCGTCGGCGCGTTGCTCAGGGATGGCGCGGCGTTTGTCAAGCTCACGGGTACGGTTTGAGCACCGGCTCCTGCTCGTGGTTGAGCATCTCCATGAGCCAGATGCGGCGGCCCTGGAAATGCTCCACCAGCCGGCGGTTGCTCTCCTCGTCGAGCTCACGGGCGAAGACGATCTTGGCGTGGTCGATGTCCGCGCGGTTGTAGACCCATTCCAGGTGCGCGGAGTGTTCCGGTCCGTACCGCACCACGACGAGATGGCGGTCGGGATCGCTGTCCAGCCGCTGCAGCAGGCGGGCGCGCACGTTGCCCCATTGCTGCATCTCCGACTTGGGGAGCCGCAGGATGAACGTGGCCACGCTGAGCACCAGGATGCCCGCCAACGCCGTGGCTCCGACGGGGTGACCGCGCCAACGGAGGCGTCGCAGCACCCGCAGCCCCTGCACCACGAGGAAGAACAGGACCGCCGTGAGCGGCGCCACGTAGTGCGGCATCACCGCCGTGACGACGAGCAGACCCGCGCCCAGGCACGCCATCACCGCCAGCGCCGCCCGGGTGCGTCGACGTCGCCACGCCAGGGGAACAAGCAGCAGCGGAAGGGTGAGGATGAGGTCCAGGTAGGTGCGGGCGGTCTGGAAGAGCTTCTCGACGAGCGCGGAGGTGAAGCCGCTCAGCGTCAGGTGACGCTCATAGAGCTCCATGGTCCAGGCGTCGAAGTTGGCCATGCGACCCTGCGCCCTCGTCGGGTGGGAGGCCTTGGGCGCGCCCCACAACACCGGCGGGGCGCGGGCGTACTGTGCCTCGTGGACCTGGTACGGCAGCGTGGTGGGTGAGCCCGTGACGACGCGGTTGTAGTGCAGCATTCCCGCGCCGATGACGACGAGAATGACCGCCGCGGGAAGGAGCGCCCGCACCGCGCCACGTCCATCCCGGATGAGCATCACCAGCAGCCACACGGCAGCGGGGAGCGAGACCAGCAGGCCTTCGTACGGTCGCGTATTGGCGAGGATGCCCACGCCCAGGCCCATGGCGACGGAACGCCCCACCGTCCTCCGACGCTGCATGCGTGGCAGGGCCCCGTAGAGCAGGGCGCCACCCGTCGCTGCGAGCGCTCCGCCCCAGTAGCTCTGCGCCCAGTAGCTGCAGATGCCCAGTCGGAGGAGGACCAGCGTGGCGCCGAGGAGCGCCCAGTGGGCGGGGAGCCAGGCCTGCAACATCCAGCAGACCGCGGCGCACATCAGCGCCACGCCGAGCCACACGCCCACGACGGGATCCCCGCCCACCACCTGCCCCAGCGCGAGGAGCAGACCCTGACCGGGCGGGTATTTGCTCATGTACGTGGGCTGGTGGATGACGTGGAACGCCTCGAAGTGCGGCCACAGCGGATGCGTGGGGTTGGTGAGCCGGCCCGAGGCGAAGGTGTCGGCGGCGAGCAGGTAGCTGAACTCGTCGTGGACGAAGGGATGGGGCCACTGGACCAGCAGGGCCACCAGCGCGCTTCCCGTGGCGGCGAGCAGCGCGAAGATCCCCGGCAGCCAGGGTTTCGTGCCGAGAGTGGCGAGGCGCCGCACCCACGGGACGACGGAGGGAAGGCGTTGCACGCGCGGATGCAACGCGGTGCCAGCGCTGACCACGAGCAACGCGGGAATCACCAGGTCCGTGGCCCGGGGATGGATGAGCTCCTTGAGCGTGGAAATGAAGGATGCCATCAACGGCCCGTCATGCCTTCCGCGCGTGCGCTCATAGCACGGCCGGCGTTCTTCCGGTCCGTCTGCGTGCTCCTGCTTGTGCCCCTGCTGGTGGTGCAGAACGCGGGCAACCGGCTCAACGTCGGGCTGCCCCGCATCCACGGCGGAGATGAGCCGCACTACCTGGTCATGCTCAGCAGCATCCTCAACGACGTCGACCTGGACCTCGCGAACAACTACGGCGCCGTGCACGCCGGGGAGGACCAGGCGGGGCGCAACTTCAGGGGCTCGGCGCTGGATCACCACACGCTCTGGTTTGTCGCCGGGCAGCGCGTGAACTGGTCCGACGTGTACGAGAACCACCCGGATCACTGGCGACGTACCGAGCAGGGCCAACCTGTACCCACCCGACGGGCCGGGGCCTCGGTCGCTGTCGACGGATTGCCAGAGCACGGGGCGCATCCCGCCGGTCTGCCGCTGCTGCTCGCGCCCTTGTTGGTGCCACTGTGTGGGACGAGTCTCGTCGAGCCGGTGGCGCTGATCATCAGCGGGCTTTGCGCGTTGCTCGCGCTGCTGATGTTCCGAAGGATCCTGCGCCACCTGGGCGCTGACGACGCCACCGCGAACCTGACGTGCGCCGTCGCGTTCCTGGGCACGCCGGTCTGGTACTACGCCCGCACGCTGTTCTGTGAGCCGTATCTGCTCACGTTCGCCGTTGGCGCGGCGTACTTCGTGCTTGTTCGTGATCGACCGTGGGTGGCGGGGCTGCTCGTCGGGGCGGGCATGCTCATGAAGCCGCCGTTTGCGCTGGTGGCGGTCCCGTTGGCGTGGCCCATGGTGCGGTCGCGGGATTTCCGTCGCCTGGGCTTCGCGGCGGTGGGGCCGTTGATCGCGGTCGGCCTCGTGGCGGTGCTGCACCAGCGGCTTTTTGGCTCGCCGTTGCGCGCGCCCCAGCCGTTCACGTTCGGGAATCCCGTTGAGGGAACGTTGGGGCTGCTGCTGTCACCGACGAAAGGCATCATTCCGTTCTCCCCGGTGATGCTCGCGTGCATGCTCGGGTGGCCGGCGTTGCTGCGACAGCGTCGGGAGGCGGGCCCGCTGCTGGGTTTGTTTGCACTGTATTTCGCGTTGATGGCGTCGTGGTGGGCGTGGCACGGCGGGTGGTGCCTGGGCCCGCGACTCGTGGTGCCGGTGCTACCCTTCCTGGCGCTGGGGCTGCTTGCCGTTCCCACGTCGTGGTGGCGGGTGGTGATCGGGCTGGGCGCGGTTTCTGCGTTCATCAATCTCGTCGGCGTCCTCCGGTACTGGAAGACGTGGGATCATCATCCCTTCGAGATCCTCGTCGATTACGCGCTCAAGACCGCAGGTTGAAGCGGTCGCGAAGCAGTCGTTAAGTCGCACCTCAACGCTCGCAACGCGTCACGGGGCCTGCTAATCGACTCGGGGCGGGTCCGCCGGCGTCGAGCCGCGTCTCGCGGTGGAGGGGCCATGCGTCATGCAGTGTTGGCGATCGTCGTCGTGGCGTTCGTTTGCATTCTCCCGGGGAAGGTCCGTGCCCAACCGTGTCCCAGCGCGTCGCAGGGTGAGAGCACGTGCGGGTTCTTCACATTGGACCTGATGTGCTCGGAAGTCCTCCAACCCCACGAGCCCGTCTACACGTGGGAGCTGTGTGGTGAGCAGCCTGACGCGGACTTCCGGGCGCACGCCGACGGCAACCGACGAGACGGGTTGTTGCGTGTGTCCGTTCCCGAAGCTGGGATCAACGTCAGCGCGCCGCCGGGTGCCATTGCCATCACCTTCGGCCAGGACGTTGCCGAGGCCATCTGGTGGATGTCGCACGAGGGTCAACGCTTTGGACTCAGCCTCCCTGACGGCCTCACCACGCTGGAAAACAGCGACGACAAGGGCAGCGGCGCATACGTCGTGGCGGAGGATGAGATCGACTTCAACTTCGGCCCGTTGGAGGTGCCAAGCCTCGAGGTCCATGGACTGCTCATCGTCATCGGCGGGGGAATCACCGTCGAGGGTGACGCCACCATTGACGGCGCGGTGTACACGACGGGCGCTTTCACGTCGGAGGAGCTGGAGGTCAAGTCCAACGGCGTGGGCGCCCTCCGCTACGGCGGCATGCTCTTCACCATGGGTCTCGAAGCCACCAAGGTCACGCTCGACCACGCCATGTTGTATTCGCGGGGCATCGGCATTGTGCTGCCGCCGCCGCAGGCGAGCGTGTTGGTGACGGAAAGCCTGCTGGCCCATGAGTCCCTGATCGACGCCGCAGATAGCCTCACCGCACGCACATCCCTGGGGTTGGGTGCGCCCATCCAGCTCGTCGACACGGAGCTCACCACGCGGGCCATCGAGGGCGGCGTGGTCCAGCTCGGGAACTGCAAGGTCTTCCAGCCCACCGCGATCACCGCGCGCTACTTCTCAGCGCACGACACGGAAATCCAGGCGTCCGCGCAGCTGATCCTCACGGTCACGTGGAAGGCCATCACCGCGGACGTCGTCATCCGCACGGAGCACCTGCTCGCGGAGCTCGACGACGCGGACCTGCGCGCCGGCACCCTGATTGACACCACGGAAGGCGGCGAAGACGACCGGTACCTTCCCGCGCCCGAGGAAGACTGGGCGATGATGCTGGAGCTGCATGCCGGTGGCAGCTACGGAGGTTACGGCGGCAGCCACGGAAATCTCGTGTTCAACGGGTTCGCGCCAGCACCCCCTCCGCAGGGCTCAGCGCATGACCCCGACGCGATCGGCCCGGGCCCCGGAGGCTATGGCATTCGCCCCATTGTTGAAGGAGCGTTTGACGACGGACGCGGCGGCAAGGGCGGCGGATGGATCCAGCTCCACGCTCGCAAGTTGCGATGGAATGGCGAAGCGCGCGCGAATGGCGGCGACGCGATTGGCACCGCGGAAGGCAAGGGCGGAGGAGGGGGCGGTGCCGGTGGCTCCATCTCGTTCCGCGTGGATGAGGCGCTGACGGGCAGCGGCGTCCTGCGCGCGAACGGAGGAAACGGCTCCTACGGTATGCATCCCGACGTCAACAGCATCACCGCCGGCGGTGGCTCGGGTGGTCGCATCCTGGTTCACGCGGGTGACATGCGGCGCTTCACCGGGAACGCGGAAGCTTTGGGAGGGCAGGGGCCCGTGACGTTCCCGCAGGATGAGGGTTTCGCGTTGCCGTGGTGGGATTCGCGCACCTTCGGCGGACCGGGTACCATCCATTACCGCGACGATAGCGGTCTTTCGCGGATCATCATCGACGGTGGGGGCGTGAACCCGGATGCGCGAGCGTGTCCGGTGGAGTCGTTCCCGCGCTGCGGCGGGGTGGGAATTCTCAGCGGAGACCACGGCGGTGACGACGTCATCCTCCGCCACGCGGTGGTGGTGACCGATGGACTCACCGCGCGGAGCATCACGCTGGAGCGCGCCACCCTCATGGCGGACAACCAGCGCGTCCGACTGCCTTGGCCCACGAAGGAGCTCTATGGACGCGACGAAAACGGCCCGCAGCTGGTGGCGTGGGGATGGGCGGTCCCGGGTGCGGTGTGGCGTGAGCCGTTGGATGAGCGCGTGACGCTGACGGTCACGGAGGACCTCGTCGTGGACGCGGAAAGCGCTATCGACCTCAGCGGGCAGGGCGGATACAGCCAGTCCGCGCAGATCGACGACGGGAACTACAATTGGACCGGTGGCTCCCACGGCGGCACGGGCACCGCGGGTCGTATCAACGGCGTGGCCCTGGGCTCTCCCGACGCCGTCTACGACGACCCCGCCGCACCGACGGAACCTGGGCGTGGTGGCTATTGCACGCAGGCGTTCCAGCCCAGCCAGCATCCCACGGCAAACCTCGCGGGGGAGGGCGGCGGCGCGCTCCGGGTGAATGCGGGAGGCGCCGTCGTTGTCGACGGGAGCATTCGCGCGGATGGCTTCCCTGGTCTCGGCTACGACGGCACGCCGGGCGGCGCGGGCGGCGCAATCTGGATCACCGCGACGACGATCCGGGGTGGTGGAGAGATTTCCGTCGCCGGGGGGCGTGGGATGGCGATTCGCGGTGATGACCCGCTGGTGAGCATGGGGGGCGGTGGTGGTGGTGGTCGCGTGGCGATGGATGGCGACGTCAGTGGACTGTGCCAGGCGCCGCGCGCGCCGGGAGGTGCGGGTGGGGAAGGGCCCGGCGTGGGGCCGGACGTGCTGCGGGGTTCCGAGGGGACCGTCTACGTCAATGGTGCACCCATTGGAGCGTGGCAGGGCTGTGGGGCCGTTCCTCCGCCGGTGGACGACGGGACGCCGCCTCCCCCGGTCAACAACGGGCAGGAAGATGACACGTCACTCTGTTCGTCGACGGGCAGCCCGCCGACATGGATGCTGTTGGGTACGCTTGGGTGGTTGCTCGTCCGTCGTGGGCGTTCAGGCGGCCGTTGAGCGCGCGCGGCGAAGCGCCAGCACCGCATTCATGCCCCCCACCGCCCACAGCACCGCGCCATACACCACCCCGCCCACACCAATGGCGACGAGCAACGGCACATGGTCCCGCACCGCGAGCACCGCGGCCACCATCAGCGCGCCCGCCACGCCAGGACGCCACACCGCCGACCACAACCCCGCCGAGAGTCCCAGGCGGTGCAGCGAGACGAGGAACACGCCCACGGCCGCGACGCCACCCGCCACGGCGCTGATGGTTGCGCCCATCACGCCCAGGCGCGGGACCAGGACCACGTTGCACACGATGTTCACCGCGAAGTTCACCGCCACGGCGATGGCCTGCTGCCGCACCGCGCCCGCGGCCACCAGCGTGTGCATCGAGATGAACTGCAGTCCGACGAGCGGGAGCGCGAAGAGCTGCACGGCGAGGAGCGTCGGGGCGGTTTGGAAGCGGTCCCCATAGATGAGGCCGCAGATGCCCGGGGAGAGCACCGCGCCACCGGCGGCAATTGCCAACGAGAGCGCCATCGCCGCGGCCATGGCCTGGCTGAGAGGTTGTGAGCACTCCCGGGGGCCCTGCGGCCATGCGCGTGAGATGACGGGCTGGAACGCGGTGGCAATGGCGTTGGGGAAGAGGATGAGTGCTTCCACCACCTTCACCGCGGCGTTGTAGTTGCCCAGCTCGTCGTGCTCCACGCCCATCACCGACGCCAGGAACTGGTCCAAGCGCAGTGTGAGCAACCACAGGACCACGGTGACGGCGAGGGGCCAGCTCGCAAGGACGCGTCGGAGCGCGGCCACTGGGCTCAGGCGCAGGTGCACGTGAACGCCGCTGCGACGGACCAGTGAAAGGGCGAGCAGACCCGCCAGCGCGGAACCCGCGCAAGACGCCCCGAGCACGACGACGAAATCCGCGCCGAAGGCCAGCGCCAACAGGCCCGAGCCCGCGGTGAGCACCTTGGAGAGCGTGCGGAGGAGTCCCTCCACGTCGAGCCGTTCCACCGCGATCAACGCCGACGCTGCGACGTCCTCGATGGCCCCGAGCAGGATGCCGCCGCCCGCGAGCGCCACGGCCCAGAGTGCTTCCGCGTGGTAGCCCAACGCGGCACAGATGACGACGGAAAGCGGCCACGCCACGGCGAGCAGCGAGAGCTTGTACCCCAGCGATTCCGCCAGGCGCTCCTCGAGGTCCGCGCGGCTGCGCGCGCCGTCGCGGATGAGGAGCATGTTGAGCCCGGGCTCCAGCAGCGTGACGAACAAGGTGCCCACCGCCACGCCGAAGCCCTGGTCTCCGTATCGCGCGGGCCCGACGGCACGGGCGAGCACGGCGTAGAACACCAGCGCGAGCACGCGCGCGGTGAGCTGGCCCACCATGGTGAAGGCAGCGTTATGGAGGGTGGAGCGGGGGGCCATGGTTGTGCGAGGGGGCAACGGCGTGGAAAAGAGGCCGCGTGGCAGGCTTCTACACCACGCGCCCCGCTTCCGTGATGGCGCTTCTTCCCGTGGGTGCCGTGACGGCGCTGGCTTGGACGGGAGGCGACCGTGCCGGCATCTTCGGCCTGGCAGCCGCCCTCAGCGCCATTCTCGCGGCGTGGCAGCCCCGTCTCCTCGTCTGGTGGCTCCTTCCCCTCGCCGCTTCGGACCTGATCCTCACGCTCGACGTCGGTGGATTCACGTTCCGCGCCGCGCAGTGTGCCGGGGTGGCGCTGACTGCCAGCGCGGTGGCTCGGACGGGCGTGCGCGGATTCATCCGGTTTGCGCTCCAGCTTCCCGGCATGCCGCTGCTGGTGGCGCTGATCGCCACGCTTGCCCTTCGGCTCGTCATGGGGGTGCCCAATCCGGGGAAGGGTGCGGGCTACGTGGCGTGGGCGCTCTTCGACATCGTGGTGCTGGCTCCCTCCCTGGCGTGGCACGTGCGTCGGACACGGGCGCACGCGGTGGTGTGGTGGTGCTGGGGTGGCGCGCTGATCGCGGTCTTCGGTCTGCTGCAGGTGCTGTTGGCCGCCATCGAGGTGGACCCGCCGTTGGTGACGCAGTGGTTCGGCGCGCGCGCGCGCATCAACGCATTCTCGTATGAGCCGTCATACTTTGCGTTCCAGGCCATGATTCCCACGGCCATTCTCGTCGGGCTGGTGGTCGCTGGCCGCACAAAGGGGTGGGGAGGCTGGGCCACGTTGGCCACCGTGCTCCTGCTCAGCGCGCTGGGGTTGTCGACGAGCCGGTCCGCCTGGGCGGGCAGCGCTGCGTTGCTGGCGGTGTTCTCCGTCGCCATGGTGGCGCGGTGGCGCTGGCGCGCGCTGCCCGGACGCGACGCATTCCGTGTGCTCGCGGTGTTCGCCGCTGTTGTCATCGTTGTGGCGGCGTTGACACCTCCCGCGGCGTTTGCGTCGGACCGGATGCTGGCGGCGCGCGCGTTGGATACGTCGGATCCCGCGTCGGGGGAGCCGCGCATGATCGGGTTGGTCCACGCGTGGCGGCTCTTCCAGAAGCACCCGATCCTCGGCGTGGGACCGGGGCAGTTCGGCGGCGCGCTGCTGGCGGATCAGAGCGTGTGGGCGCGGAAGATCATGCCGCATGAGCAGGACCCCGACGCGCTGGTGACCTACAACATCTACCTGGAGCTTCTCTCGGAGACGGGCCTGGTGGGCACGCTCCTCGTCGGCGCGGCGGTGCTGCTGGTGCTGTGGGGCCTCTGGCGCGCGTCACGCCGGAAGGGCATCTCCGGGCGCTGGACCGAGGTGCTGTTGTGGCCACTCATCATGACGTTCGCGGTGATGTACCAGGTGAACCAGACGTTGTGGCGCACGGAGGTGTGGTGCCTCGTCGGTGTGGCCTGGGCCTTCCTGACTCCGCGCGCGCCCCGACGGTGATGGAATCATGATGCACGTTGCCGTGG
The DNA here is from genome assembly GCA_040752415.1 of Myxococcota bacterium. Classification (GTDB taxonomy): domain Bacteria; phylum Myxococcota; class JACRCW01; order JACRCW01; family JACRCW01; genus JBFMGU01. The sequence goes on along the minus strand of JBFMGU010000206.1, from coordinate 8,526 downwards.
ATGCTCGTGTTTCCACGCGTTCACGCGGGCTGGCCGTGTACACGCGGGAGCTGGTGCGGGGGCTCGCGTCGGTGGCACGCACGGAAAGGTGGCGGCTCACCGTCATCACCGGGCCCACGGATTCCGCACCCGACGGCGTGGAGGCGCTTCATACCGACGTCCACGTGGATGCGTTGGGCACAGCGCAGGCGTTCGAGCACCTGGAGTTGCCGTCGCTGCTGCGCGAGCGCGGCGTGGATCTCCTGCATGCTCCCCATGGTGTGATCCCGCTGGGGCGCGTTCCCTTCGCCCGCATGATCACCGTCCACAACCTTGCCACGCTCCGACATCCCGACGACGTTGGTCCCGCCGCGCGTGTGCTTGCGAACGTCCGCCTGCAGACCGCGGCACGGGTGGCGGATGGCGTTGTGGCGGTGAGCCGCTTCCTGGCGGATGAGCTGCGCCTGCTGCTGGGTGACGTCGGGAACCTGCTGGTGATCCCGTCGGGGACTCCGGGCATGGCGGCGGATCATTCCGTGGACCGCAAGCGCGCCCGACGCCTTCTCAACGAGCTGGGCCTGGTACCGGGCGGATACCTCGTGGCCGTGGGCGGCTTCTCCGCGCGGAAGAACCTGGGTGTCCTGCTGGACGCGCTGCAACACGCCGGTCTCGACGAGGTGCCGCTGGTTCTCGTCGGTGATGATGCTGGTCGTGCGGCGCTGAGGCCGCGGCTGGAGGCTCTCTCCCCGGATGTCCTCGTCGAAGCCGGCGCGCTCCCCGACGAGTCACTCCTGGACCTGGTGGCCAGCAGCGCCGGCGTGCTCCACCCGTCGAGGTACCAGGGATTCGCGTACGTGCCTTTGGAGGCGCTGGCCCTGGGCGTGCCCGTGGTCTCCTCGAGTCTGCCCAGCGTGCAGGAGGCGTGCGGTCGGCGCGTGCGATTCATTCCTGCAGACGACGTGACCGCCTGGGCCGAGGCGATGCGCGAGCTGGCGGAGGGGGCGATCACGTCGCGTCGCTGGGTGGGGCGCACGTTTGACGACGTGGCGCGCGACACCGCGGAGGCGTATCGCCAGGTGCTCGCTCGTCGAGGTGTGCGAGGATGAAGCGCGCGTGCTGGGCGTGGATCGTCGTGGCGGCGTGTCGGACCGCCCAGCCAGAGGGCAATCCCCAGGACGGTGAGGCCATCGTCTCCGACGTGGGAAGGAGCAAGGAGCAGCTCTCCTGCAACCACTGCCACGCCACCCGCGTCGAGGTGACCGCCGGCCTGATCAGCCCCGCTCCGCCGTGGCCCGGCACACTGCGTCGACCGCACTTCAAGGGTGATCCGTCGCTGACCGACCCGCTGGAGGCCTCCGCGCGTTGCGCCGAGCGCTACCAGGACCGACCCCTCACCGCGCGCGAACAGGTGGCGCTGCGAACATTCCTGGAGCGCGAAGGACCGGCGCTCCCCGGCCAACCGGCCGTCTACGACGTGCGCCCGTACACCGTGGCGGAGATCCGCGCGGTGGTGGACCAACCCGGCGACGGAGGACGCGGCAAGGAGCTCTGGGAGCGGGCCTGCACGCGGTGCCATTCGGATGGGCCGGGTTACGGCAAGGACGTGATCTCGTCGTCCGCACGCGGAGAAATCGCTGCGCGCATCATGCAGGGACCGGGGCCGGGCCAGAAGGGCATGCCGGCGTTCGTGCGCAGCCAGCTCTCGGTGGACGACATTGCGGATTTGTTACAGCACCTGGAGGAGGGGTTCTGACGCATTGCCCTCGGGGGCGTGCTCGCGTATCCCACCGAGGCCGTGAAGACGTCCCGACTTCCCGTCCCCACCTTCGTTGCGCTCGCGTCGTTGTGGCTGGCCCTGCAGGCACCGGGCTGCTGGTGTGATCCCGCCGTGGCGGAGCGATTCAACACGTTCCCCTCCGGCCTGGAAGGCGGCGCCGCCGACTACTGCGCGGCGTGGGCCCGCGCGGAATGCGACTACGCGTCACGCTGCGACCCCGCGCTCTTCCAGGGACTGGGCGGTCAGTCCGGCTGCGCCGACGGCATGCGCACCCGCTGCGAGATGGAGCACGCGGATCTGCTCGCATCGGAGGCGGCGGGACGGGTCACGTATGACACGCACCATGCACGCGGTTGCGTGGAGCAGCGCGGTGGTCGTTCCTGCGGTGGCGAAGAGCCCACAAGCTGTGGCCTGGTCTTCTCCGGCGCCGTGACGCTGGATCGCGCGTGTCGACGGGAGCACGAGTGCGCGCCCGGTCTGTTCTGCAGCGGCGGCCCCGACACCTGCGGGCTGTGCGTTTCCCGGTACGGCATGGATGGACCGTGCTGGGACGCGTCCAGCTGTCAGACCGGCTTGCGCTGCGTGGAGGGTCGCTGTCGCGGTCTGCTTGCCGTGGGCGCGGCCTGCGCGGAAACCCCGGACCTGTGCCCCGACGGAACGAGCTGCAGCCCGCCCATTCCGCAACTGGCCGCGTGCACCGCTCCCGTCGGGGAGGGCGCCGCGTGCGTGACCTACATCGCCAACTTCCCCATCCCGCTGACGTGCCAGGAGGGTCTGGTCTGCGTGGGCACCACCTCGCCCAGCTGTCGACGCCTCGCGCGGGAAGGCGAGGGTTGCGACCCCCAGGCCCGGACCGCGCCGCCGTGTGAGGACAACGGCGTGCGTCTGTTCTGCGACGACGACGTGTGCGCGCCGCTGGAGATCGTGGGGGAGGGCTCGGCGTGTGGCACGGGCGTCATCTGCACCGCGGACACGGTGTGCAGCGGCGGAACGTGTCAGCGTCGTCCTCGCGCAGGTGAGGAGTGTTCGCCGGGGGCGCAGGAGCCGTGCTTCCAGAGCAGCTGCGCGGGCGGGTTGTGCGTGGCCCACGCTCGGGTGGGTGAGCCGTGCGACGCGGGTTGCCCCGGGTTGGAATGCGTCTCGGGTCGCTGCGGCCTGGGTCCGTGCGACGGAGGAATGGCCTGGGACGCCTATGTCCCACCCGAGGACGGCGGAGTCGGAGACGCGGGTCCGTGAATTGACGGCCGCGCCAATGCGCTACACTGTCCACCCGCATGCGCGTGGGACTCGCTTCCGACAGCAGTGGTGACGTGGCGGCCCTCGGTCGGGCCATCACGCTGCTGCGCCAGACGCTGCAGTGCCAGCGGGTCTTCTTCCTGGGCGGCAACTGGGCGGACGTGGACCACCTTCCTCCGATGACGTCGACACCCGCCGCCAAGCCTCCGTCAGCAGGGGATGACGTGCTGAGCGCCATGACGGCGTTCCTGGCCGCGGAAGCGGAGAGCGCGGCGCCCTCGGAGCTGCAGTCGGAGCTGCTGGTGCGGGTGCCCGAGCGCGCCGCCAGCGACGAGGAGCACGAGCGCAAGCAGATTGAGATGCTGGGCAACCAGATCTGCCTGCTGGTGCATGACAAGGCGGACCTCACCAAGGAGGACATTGCCAACGCCACGCTGATCCTCCACGGCAAGAGCAAGAAGCCGGCGGTGGTCCGCATTGGCGCGCGCGCGTTCATCACGCCCGGCTCCGTCTCCGGCGGTGACGACGTTGCGCGCGTGGCGGTGCTCACGTTGGAAGGCCTCACGCTGGAAGTGGGCTTCTATGACCTGCAGGGTCGGCAGGTTGGCGGTGAGAGCCTGAACGTGGCGGGCGGCACGCGTTTTTCCGCCAAGTGATTCCGTCGAGGAGGAGACGTGCGGGTTGCCATCTACGGAGGCAGCTTCAATCCGCCCCATGTGGCGCACCAGCTGGCCGTGGCCTACGTGCTGGCCACGCAGCCCGTGGATGAGGTGTGGGCCATGCCCACCGGCTCGCACGCGTTTGGCAAGCAGCTGGTCCCGTTCCATCACCGCGTGGCCATGACGGAGCTGGCCATGCAGCGCTTCCGCGGCGCACGGGTCAGCGCGCTGGAGGGGGATCTGCCCCAGCCGTCCTACACCGTGGATACCCTGAAGGCGCTGAGGGAGCGGTTCCCGGGGATCGAGCTGTCGCTCGTCGTGGGAGCGGATGTGCTGCCGGAGACGCCGCAGTGGAAGGCGTGGCCGGAGATTGAGCGGCTGGCGCGCGTGGTGGTGGTGGGGAGGGCGGGGTATCCGGCCGCGGGCTCCGTGATGCTGCCGGAGGTGAGCAGCACGGAGATCCGGCGGCGCTTGGCCCTGGGCCAGAGCGTTGAGGGGCTTCTGGACCGCAGGGTGCTGGACTACGCTGTGGCCAACCGGCTCTATTCTGAAGTGTGACTTGGCAGGAGGTTCCATTGCGCAGGCTGCTGGTGGGCATCGCCGGGGGGACGGGCTCTGGGAAGACCACGGTTGCCAGGAAGATCATGGCCCACCTGCCGGAGGGCTCGGCTGTCGTCGTCGACCTGGATTCCTACTACCTGGACCAGAGCGACCTGCCGCTGGCGGAGCGCAAGGCCTTCAACTTCGACCACCCCGACGCGTTCGACTGGGCCCTCATCCAGAAGCACATCACGGACCTTCTGGACGGCCGCGCCGTGCACAAGCCGGTCTACAGCTTCGTGGAGAGCGTGCGCACGCGGGAGACCACGCGCGTGGACCCGCTGCCCATCATCATCGTGGAAGGGATCATGGCCCTGCACGACGGGTGGCTGCGCGAGCACATGAGCGCCAAGATCTTCGTCGACAACGACGCGGACGTGCGCCTGGCCCGCCGCCTCTCCCGCGACGTGCATGAGCGGGGCCGCAGCGTGGACCAGGTGCTGGAGCAGTACTTCCGCTCCGTGCGCCCCATGCACCTGGGCTACGTGTGGCCGTCCCGTCGTCACGCCGACGTGGTCATCCCCAATGAAGGCGTGAATGACGTGGCGGTGACCATGGTGGCCGAGGGCCTGCGCGCCGCCATGGAGAAGAACCTGGCCGCGGCGGTGCCTGGCAGGCCGCTGGAACGCATGGCAACCTGACGACGCCATGACAGCCGCCCGAGGCCCCTTCCGCGTCGTCATCCTCTTCTCTGCGTTTGCCTCGTGCGTGGGCACGGGTTCCAACCCGGACGAGCCCGTGGATGACGCCGGCCCGCTCTCCACCACCAACCCCGACGGTTCGCTCATCACCGAGCAGCGCGACGGCGGCACCGCCTCGTCGTCGACCTCCTCGTCCACGACGGGGTCCAGTGCTTCCTCGGGGACGGCCACGTCGTCATCCTCCGGCGCGTCCACCGGGAGCACCAGCTCCACGTCGTCGACGAGCAGCGCCGCCACCACGTCATCCACCAGCACGTCGTCGGCGGGGAGCACCTCCAGCTCGGGCAGCGCGTCCAGCACCGGGACCACCTCCACGTCGGTGACGGGGTCGTCCTCCACCAGCTCCGGAACGACATCGTCCTCGTCGGGCGGGACCACTTCCAGCAGCGCGTCCTCCAGCAGCAGCGGCGGACCGCGCGAGTGTTCGCCGGAGCCGTGCGCGCCCGGGGAATACTGCGTGGGACCCAGCCCGGAGCAGGCCTACTGCCAGACCGCGTGCGCGCCCGGCGCCGTCGACGCGGGCTGCGCGCCCGGAAACCGGTGCACGTCGCTGTTCGGCGTGGACGGCGGATTCTGCGAGCCCGCCGCGGGCCTGGGCCAGGAGTGTGGCGAATTGCCCTGCCAGGACGGCCTGCTGTGCATCAGCGAGAACAACACACCCGCCCGCTGCTTCCAGCGCTGCACCACCACGCCGGATTGCACCGAGGGCGGCACCACCTGCCAGCCGCTCAACAACCCGGGCCTCTCCTACTGCACCACGCTGGGCGGTGGTGGCTCGTCGTCGTCGGGCGGGGCGGGGGGACGTGGTGACCCGTGTTCTCCCGCGCCGTGCCAGCAAGGCCTCTTCTGTGTGCGCCAGGTGGCGGACGGCGGCGCGTTCTGTGAGCAGGGCTGCGCACCCACCACGCCCGACAGCGGATGCGCCGGCAATGAAGTGTGTGAGCCGCTGCTCGCCGTGGACGCGGGGTTCTGTGCCGCGGGTGCGTCGCTGGGTGAGTCGTGCGCGCCGCCGAGCTGTCTGCAGGGACTCCTGTGCTTGAGCGTGGACCAGAATCCGCCCCTGTGTTACGAGGCCTGCGCCCTGGACGGAGGAACGTGCACGCAGCAAGGCGCCACGTGCCTGCCGACCTCGTCACCCGGAACGGGTTTCTGCTCCGCGCCGTGATGCGGGACGGGTGACGCGAGGGAGGACGCATCATGACGCAGCCCTGGACGTGGAAGCGCATCCTCTGGCCCATCGGCGTGTTGGCGGTTTCCGCGTCGCTGTCCGGCGTGGAGTGCCAGTATGAGCCGGTGCCGGACCGTCGCCGTGGTTTCAGCGGTGACCCGTGCATGGCGGAGGACCGGTGCCAGAGCGGCCTGGTCTGCGTGCAGGAAGCCAACAACAAAGTCTGCCGTCCCATCTGCACGCAGGGTGACCCCAACGCGTGCGGCGGGTGCGGCGCCACGTCGGTGTGCAAGCTCTTCCCCCAGGACGGAGGGGCCGGCATCTCCGCGTGCACGCCCGGCGCCAAGGAAGGTGAGCAGTGCGTGGCCAAGCCGTGCGCGCAGTGCCTGACCTGCGGCGCGGAGGAGGCGGGGGATCCGCCCACGTGTCGACGGAGCTGTCGCGGGGACATCCCGCCGCCCCCCGTCGGGACCGCGCCGCCGGGGGACTACTCCTACTGCACGTACCCGGACCGCGCGGAGATTGGTGGCGTCCGCCTTGCCAACTGCTGCCTCTTTGGTCAGACGTGCTCGTCGGTGACGGTGGACGGTGGCTCCCAGGCGGACCTCTGCTTCGGCCCGCTCCCCGGCGAGGAGTTCTCCACCTGTCGTCCCAACAACACCTGCAATGACTCGCGCATGCCCTGCGTTGCCGGCACGCCGGAGGCCAACATCCCCAACGTCTGCCGCCTGCCCATCGCCGGTGAGGTCTGCGCCAGCGGCGCGCGGTGTGCGACGAACCACGCGTGCATTGACGAGGACAAGAACAGCGCCACGCCAGCGCGCTGCCGTCTTATCTGCTCGCTGGAAGTGGAGCAGTGCGCGGACTGCGGAGAGGCGCAGGACTGCGTTCCCATCGAGAACGACGCGCAACGTCGTGGCGTCTGCCTCCCGGCGGTGACCGAGGGCGGGGCCTGCGGCGGCGGTGCCCTGTGTGCGCAGTGCCTGGTGTGCGCCAGCAAGAACAACGGCCCGGCCACCTGCGTGCGCGCCTGCAATCCTCCTGACGCGGGCCCCGTCTCCGGCGCGTGCCTGCAGCCCGTGGCCGACGGCGGAACCGTTGACCCGGGCACCTGCTGCCCCACGGGCCAGGAGTGCCTGGCGTTCACGGGTGGCGCCGGCGCGGCGTGCTTCCCGCCGTGAGGGGCTGCGTCAAGATAGGTTGCCCACCTGGTCCTGACCGCCTCCAGCGAACCACGACCTGGAGTGCGGAGGGCCCTCGCCGCCCTGGTCAGCGTCGAGCGGTTTGGACAACCGTCAAGGATCCACGCGCCTCGCACGATGTCATTGAGCCCCAGGTCTGTTCGGCCCGTTGTGAACGCGCTCAGCGCTGGCCAGGGCGGCGAGGGCCCGCCGCACTCCAGGTCGTGGTCCGCTCCCGACGTCTGCAACCCCACTCCGCATCTTGTACTGACGCACCCCCTGATGCGCGTGCGCTGCCGACGTTGCTCAACGTGCGGTGAAGTGAACCCGTTGGCGCCCGTGTGTCGCAAGCGTAACTTCCCTTCAGCATGAGGATGAGTCCCGAAGAGCTGGCCAAGAGGCTGGCTGACGACGACCACGCACGACGGATTCTCCGCCAATGCACGCTGGACATGCAGCGGTTGGGCGAGTGGGTCCTTCGTCAAAAGCAGCGTGATGGGAACTCTGATGCACGTGAACGACCCAGTGAAGGGTGCCATCCTCGCCGCTGACGGGTTCCGTGAGCTGTCCGGCGCCTTGCGGCATCCTCCACTTGCTCATTGACGGAAGCCCCAAACAGGCGCTTGATATTGCGCCGTGGCCCTTCCCGTTGCCGTTGAGCTCAGCCAGGTCTTTGACGAGGCACGTGACATCGCCGAGCGCGTGGAGCAGCAGTGCACCACCGCGCATGTGCTGCTTGCCATGTTCACGCTGCCCAACCACGCGCAGGTCCTGCTCGGAGACCGGCGCATCAACGAGGACCGCATCCTCGCCGTCATCCGACGTGGTGACCGCGAGGCGCCCGCGGCGTTCCGTGAGCTGCGTGAGAAGACCGAGCAGCTGGCGCTGAGCTGCGGCTCCCGCGACGTCAACTGTCTCCACCTCCTGCTCGCCATCACGCGCCTCCGTGAGAGCCTGGCGCACGAGCTGCTCCTGCGCAGCGGGCAGGACATGACCAACCTGCGCACGCAGGCGCTCAGCTACCTGACCGGCCGCATGCCGCGGCGCTATGCGAATTTCCGCGAGACCTCGTCGCTGGCGCAGCCGGAGAGGCCGGAGCGCGGCGCGGCCGCGGCGGTGGACCGCAACGTCTCCAGCATCATCACCGCGGAGGAAGAGTCCGAGCCGCCCCCGCCGCGTACCCCGCCACCACGCCCTCCCGTGCGCGCCGAGGCTCCCCGCCAGC
>JBFMGU010000205.1:0-18918 GCA_040752415.1 Myxococcota bacterium | reverse complement strand
TCAAGCGACCGTTCAGGGTTGCACCTCAAAGGTGCAAAGCGGCGGAGCGCCGCCAGCTAGATTCCTGATCGTCCTTCTGCGGAAAAGTCCGTGTCACCCAACGTTGATCGCCCGAAATCCAGGCTCAAGACCGCCGACACGCACACGCAGAACGAACCAACACCCAGAAACGCCGACGACCCAGCATGGTGCGCGAGGACTGACCACGATTTCTCGACACCATTTCGCCGCCCGAAGCGCGTGCCGACTCGTGGCGGACGCTCCATGTCCAGCGCAAAGCTCGGACGTGGGACGTGACGGGCAGATCCGTGTTGACATTCCCTCCCACAAAAGGACTGACGGTGAGTGGATCGGTGCTCGGTCGTCCCTCGCCGCCTCCTCCAGGGTAAGGGGCTGCGTCCGAACAATCTGCCCAGGTCGGCGAGGCGGGCGAACACCTAACCCCCCACGTTCGCGCCACTGCGTCCACTCGCCCCCCTTCCCCACACCCGCTCACCATCGTCAACCGTTGCGGGGAAGGGGGGCCACGCATTGGTCTGCAGCACTTTCTCGTCGGAAAGCGGGCACTGCGCCTGGCGATTGCCCCCCTTCCCCGGCGCGGTGACGACGGAAAATTGGTGCTGGGGAAGGGGGGCGGGCGAGCACAACGGCATGAACGTGGGGGGTTAGGTGTTCGCCGGCCACCACGAAATGGGCAGATTGTTCTGGCGCCGCCCCTAAGTCCTGCGAATCGACACCTCCGCCGAGAGGTGAACAGGACTAGCCGTTTTGTTCTCTGCAATCCCATTGGCGGGTACCCGGAGCGTCGTTTCACGACGACTTCGGTGCAGGCACAGCATCATGCGGCCCAGGCCATCACGCGCATCAGACGCGGCCATTGCTCCGCGCGCATTCGCTCGATAGGTCCACACCATCCATGTCGGGCGCGTCGCAGGTCGGGCTCTCGTCGACGTCCTCCACCAGCGGTGCCATGGGAAGCGCACGCGACTCGGGTGGACCATGTCCAGGCGGACGGCGCGCCGGGAAGGCGGAGTGGTCATGGTGTTTCGTCAACAACGTCGTGGGTCTTCCGACGAGCGGCGGTGGGATCTCCGGGAGCGGGACATGCCCGAGCTGGAGACACCCTGGTTCAGGGACGAGGACGGCCGCGTTTGGCACATGGGCGCGTGGGGACGCCCGACCGCCAATCCGCCCGTCGACAGTCGGCCGCGACGCTGGGGGCCTGGGGTCCCGCACCCGCGCCCTTGGACGTGGCGGGATCGACTGGTGGAGTGGGACCAGGATCTCTTCAGCGGGCCCTACCGCGAGAACCTGGACCGGAGCCCGCGACTCTCGGAGCGCGAACACCGTCGGAGGGAGAGGGAGCTGACCGAAGTCCTGACCGCCCCGCCGACCGGCGGCGTCTACCACGGGCTTGGACCGCGGGGTTATCGGCGTCCAGATGAGCGCATCCTCGAGGAGGTCTTTGACGCTTTGACCTACCAGGACGTGCTCGACGCCAGTGACATCGAAGTCACCGTCAAGGACGGGGTCGTGACGTTCCAAGGCATGGTCAGCAGTCGCCGGGAGAAGCGTGCCGCGGAAGAGCTGGCCGAGCGGGTGCGCGGCGTCGTGGACATCGACAACAAGCTCCGCGTTCGCACCGCCGAGCAGGTGGCCGCCCACTACCGCGAGCGTGAGGAGGCGCTGATTCAACAGGGTCGCCACGGCAGCGGCTGGAGTCCGGCGACCCACCATTGACGGGGTGCGGGAGCCAGCGTGGCGGTGAGCACGAACGTGACGGGAGGTGAACGCCCGAGGCGCGTGCAGATTGCGCTGGAAACGCTCGCGTTGACGCGGACACGGTCCCTCCACGTCGGGGCGTTGCGAAGACCCGGTGCGTCGTGTCCACGAACCGTTACGTTGTCACGTGGCCACGTTCCCGTCGGGGCCCACCGCGGACGTCGCCGACAGCAAACACCTACAGGAGCGGCTGATGGCACAGACTCCCAACAAGAAGACGTTGGTCGAAGGTATCGGCTTGGGCGTGGCGGCAGGCATCCTGTTCGCCATCGCCGAGGTGATTGTCGCCAGCGTGATGGGCGACCCGCCCCTCAAGCCATTCCGCATGTTCTCGAGCATCCTGCTCGGCCGCGACGGTCTTGAGGATGCTCCCATTGGGATGGCTTTCGGGGTTGGCACCCTGGTGCATCTCGTCCTCTCGGGCTTCTACGGCGCGATCTACGGCGTCATCGATGGCTATCTGAATGAGCGTTCCAAGGTCAGTCCCAGCACGCAGGGTGGATTCGGACTCGTCTTTGGACTCGCGCTCTACCTGATCAACTTCCAGGTCTTCGCGCGCCTGCTGTTCCCCTGGTTCCTGGACGCCCCGCAGATCGCGCAGGCGCTGCTGCACGCATTGTTCTACGGCGCTCCGCTGGGGCTGATGTTCGCGTTCTGGGAGCGTCGCCACGCCGTCGGTGGGATGCCTCGGCCCGTCTGAAGAGCGACAGTGCGCCTGCCGGGATTGGCGGATGAGGCCCTTCTCAGGGAGCTCGGCGTTCGCGCCTTCCGTCCATCCTGCGGGCGCCCTCCTGCCCGTCACGGCGCACGCGACGACGAGGATGACTCAGGCCGGAGCGTGTCCGGTCGGTGCGCGAGCAAGGACGCAAGCTCCGCCGGCAGGACTGCCACCCCTGGAAGATCCTTCCCTGCGAAGGTCTGCCAGAACAAACGCGCTCCTTGTACGGGGCGCCGTGCAGCGACGAGGAAGCTGGCAAACGCCTTGGCGGAGTACGTCGTCTCCAGCGAGACATCGTGTTGTCGCGCCAGGAGCATGGCGGAGCGAGCGGCGGCGGTTTCCTTCGCGTAGCCCTCGCCGAGCTGCGAGCCATCGATGTGGATCAGGCTGGCGGCACGCAACGCACACCTGGGGAACGTCGGGTCGTGCGCGCGCAGCATCCGGGCGGTGGCGGCAATCAACGCGGTGAGCACTCCCTGGTTCGCCACCGCCCGCGGCGTGACACGTACCGCGACGACGCGCGTGTTCATCTCCGCCGCCGCAAGCCCGAGTGCCAGGCCCGCCGCCGTGCCACCGCTACCCAGCGGCACGTGCACCGTGGACAGCGCGGGCACCACTCCTGCCCTGATCTGACGTGCCAGCTCCCACCCGGCATCCACGTGGCCAACAACCCCCAGCGGAGAGGATCCTCCCGGCACGACGAGGTACGGTCGACGTCCCTGTGCCAGAAGGGTCCCTACGAGCGACAACATTGCGATTCCCGTCGCGGCGACACGCGGCACGGGGCGAACCCCCGCGGCGCTGCGTACAATGGCCCGCAGGTTGCGCTCCGCGTGCTCCGACCACGGTTGCGACGTCAACACCGCGTGCGTTTCCAGCTCCAGCCTCGCCGCGTGCACCGCAACCGCCAGGACGTGATTGGACCCCGCTGCTCCCGCGGTCACCACGACGTCGCAATGCCGCTCCAGTGCGTCCGCAAGCAGCAGCTCCAGTTTCCTGACCTTGTTTCCGCCGTAGACGGGCGAAGTCAGGTCATCGCGCTTGCACCACAGGCCGCCACCGCTCCCGATTCCCAGCGGCATCACGGGTGAGGGAAACTCTCCAAGACGAATGAGAGGAAGGGAACGGAGCCCTCGCCATTGTTCCGCCATCTGCAGCGAGGAGCGCCGAAGCATCTGTCATCCCCTGACGACGGAGGGTGCACGACGGCCCCACCAACGCTGCCCCGGCTTGCCCATCTCCACGACGTCATTCATCGCGCACCTCTTTCGTTCGCCACGTCAGGCCACTCATCACCAGGACGCAGCCGAGCACGGACATCGTCGATGGATGGTCTCCGCCGAATACCACACCTGCGCCAAACGCCACGGCGGCGGTGAGGAGCTGCAGGGTTGCCATGACGGTGACGGGCACACGTCGGAGCAGCACGAGATACCAACCTGTTGCGCCCGCTGAAGCCACGAGGCCCAGGTAGAGGATGGACAGCATGGCCCACGGTTCCGCTCGTGCGCGAGCCCAATCCTCGACGAGCGCGGAGGCCAGCACGCTGCACAACCCCACCACGACACCGAGGTCTCGCAACATGATGCTCACGGGAAGCTGCGCCACCAGCTTCTTGGAGAACACCTTGACCCCAGCGCTGCACAACACCGACGAAACGATTGCGCCCACGCCGACAAGGTGGGTGGCCCGGTCGCCATCCCGGTCCATTCCCAGCGTGATCAACATCGCGCCCGCCACCCCGACGACGAGCGGGAGGGTCGTCCGTTTCGTCAGTCGTTCACCGGGAATGAACGCGTGGGCCATCACGGCCACGGCCAGGGGCGTGGTGGCGAGAAGGACGCCAACCAGCGACGAGGGAATGCTCGTCTGCCCCCAGTAGAGGAGTCCCATCCCCGCGGCGTGCATGGCCCCATACACGGCGCGCTTCCAGCGCATGTCGGGTGGCGTGGGTGCCCGCTCGACGAGGAGATACAGCTGAGCCGCCGCCGCGACCACGAGGAAACGCAATGCCAACGCCATCAACGGTGGAAGGACGGGCTGCGCAACCTTGATGACGAGATATTGCGTCCCCCACACCAGGCCCAGGGTGGCGAAACCCGCGTACTCGAGGGCGCCGGGGCGACGTGGAGAGGGGGAGACGGACACCCTCCCCGTTTATCCGTCCGCACGCCACTCCGGCTACCGGGCATGCAGACAGAGGCAGGGACCCAAGGTGGACGCGGAGACGCGGCAGGACGTGCACCCTGAGGGCTCCGCGGTCATGAACCAAGCGCAGACCGCACAGGCGAGGGAGTCCCCTCATGGCGACCAACTACATCCCCGCGCTCCACTACCAATCGCTGGACCGGTTCTACGACCCGCTGGTGTCCCTGCTCGGGTACGGCCGCACGTTCCACGATCTGGTTGCGAATCAGCTCTCGCTCAAGGAGGGGGACGCCGTGCTCGACATCGGGGCGGGTACCGGGACGTTGGCAATCCTCCTCAAGCAGCGTGTTCCCTCGGCGCGCGTCGTCGGGCTCGATATCGATCCGGCGATCCTCACCATCGCTCGGGACAAGGCCTCTCTCGCCGAGGCGGAGGTGCAATGGGTGGAAGCGCCGGCGCAGGACCTGCCCTTTCCATCGCGCAGTTTCGACCGCGGGGTTTCCACGCTGGCGTTGCACCACCTGCGCACGGCGGACAAGCGCGCATGTCTCAATGAGGCCGCCCGCGTGCTTCGCCCGGAAGGCGTCTTCTTGCTCGCCGACTTCGGCCCCCTGCTGATACCGGGCGGCCACCTCGTCAACCGCGTCCTGGCCCACAACATCGTCGAGCAGGTGGGGGACAACTTCGCGGGACGACTTCCAGCGTTGCTGCTTGAGGCTGGGTTCCGGGACGTGAACACCGTCGCCGTGTTCCGTCGCCATGTGCACCTGATCCGCGCGGTGATGCCGAAAGCGTGATGGAAGCAATCCCGAAGTTGCAGCGCATGGTCCAAGCCCACCAGGAGCTCCGCGCTTGGGGCGTTTGCGACGTAGGGCACCGTGCAAGTGGGGCAACCATGAAGGCACGACTGGTGAACCGAACAGAAGTGGCTGAGCGCACTGGTGCATTCCTGTTCGAGATTGAAGGTGGGCGCTTGGGATTCAGGGCTGGGCAGTCCTGCGACGTGAAGTTCCCTCAGGCCAGGCATCAGGATGCCAAGGGCTTTACCCGGACGTTCTCCATTGCTTCTTCACCGGCGGACGAACCTCGCGTGCTGGTGGTGGCCCGTCTCACGGGCAGCGCGTTCAAGCGCAGCCTGTGGGAAGCGCCGCTTGGCAGCCCGGTGGAGATCGAAGGGCCTTACGGATCCTTCACGTTGCACCAGGAATCCGCCAAGCCGGCCATCCTGCTCGCTGGGGGGATCGGCGTCACGCCCTTCCGCAGCATCATCAAGGATGCGATCGAACGGAAGTTGCCGCACCGCCTGGTTCTCTTCTACTCGAACCGCAATGCCGCCAGCGCTGCGTTCATGGACGATCTCGTGCGGTGGACAACAGAGCACCCGAACTTCCAGTTGGTCGCAACGCTGACACAGCCACGCGCTGGGGAGCCATGGCCGCACTTCACGGGGAGCATCGGCCCGGAACTTCTCCGACGTCACGTGCCCGATCCTCGTCGAGCGGTCTTCTACCTGGCCGGCTCGCCGCGTTTTGTGGCCGGGCTGTTTGGCACGCTTCTCGAGGTGGGCGCGAATCCGGACGACATCAGGGTGGAGGAGTTTGCGGGCTACTGACCTTGGGACGGACCGATCACGGTTGCGCTGTTCCTCACCAGTCCGGGACGAGCCTGAGCCGACCCCCACCAGGCCAGCGTCATGCACGCTCACCGGAGAGACAGGACCTTCGCGGAGAATTCCCTGGCCGTTTCCACGAAAAGGCGGAGCGCTGCGGACCGCTGTGCCCGGCTGGGGAAGTAGAGGAAGAACCCGGGAACCGTGGGCGCGTAGGGCTCGAGCACACGCTGCAGCTTTCCAGCGCGTATCCGCTCCTTGACCATCGGCTCGAGGGCGTACGCCAGTCCCAGACCCTGCTCCGCCAGCAACACCGTCAGCTGGTTCTCATTGGTGACGACGCCTCCGCGGACCGGCACGCGCCACGTCCGCCGCCCACGCTCGAACTCCCACGCGTAGAGCGCGCCGGTGTTCTGCATGCGGAAGGTGATGCACTCGTGGCGCAACAGGTCTTCGGGGCGCTGCGGCGTGCCGCGCCGCGCGAGGTAGTCGGGCGCCCCCACCACGACGAAGCGAAAGTGGTCCGTGAGCCTCACCTGCACCATGTCGCGTTCGATGGCCTCGGTCAGCCGAATGCCCGCGTCGTAGCCCTCCGCCACGATGTCCACCAGGCGCTCCTCGACGACAATTTCCACCTCCACCCGCGGATGACGCGCGCGAAAGGCCGGAAGCACCGGAGCAATGACGTACGGGACGGCCGCCCGCGGAACCGTCAGCCTCAGCCGACCCACCGTCTCCCCGGGTTGGGCCGACGCCTCGGTGAGCGCGGTGAGTACCTGCCCCAACGCCGGCCCGGCGCTCTCGACGAGCCGACGGCCCGCCTCGGTAGGCGACACGCTGCGCGTTGTGCGAGTCAGCAACACCACCCGCAGCTGCTCCTCCAGCTGTTTCACGGCTTGGCTCACCGCCGAGGTGGAGACGCCCAACTCACGCGCCGCGGCGCTGAAGCTGCGCCGTCGGGAAACGGCCAGGAAGACCTGAAGCTGGGAGAGGAGAGCTGTGTTCATGGTTTGTGCACCTTCCACGCCTGCGTTGAGTCAGCGTCGCCCGCGCCCACCCGCTGCAGGAGGGGACGCAGCCCCGGACAAGCCGAACCCATAACCACCGGCCAAGGTCGCGGGGCGCGCTGCATTGTCAAGCATGGCTTACAGCGGTTCCCAGTCAGATTGGCCGGGAAAGTGATGGCCCTTGGCCGCGGAATCGCAGACAAGAATGGCTGCGCCACGAGGAATTGCAGCCGCTCGCCGACCCATGCCCGTAGATTCACGATGTCGATGGCGTCATTCCCCGTGGCGCAACCATTCTTGTCTGCGATTCCGCGGCCAAGGACCATCGCTTCGCAGGTGCCAGGTTCACCTCCGCCACGGTCAACTCCACCGGGAACCGCTGTAAGGCCCATTGCGCACTTGTGTGGTTTCGGCCGCCCGCCATGCGTAACAAGAGGTCTCCTCCCCTTCCAATCGTGGAGAGCAACGCCGCTCCCGGCGGAGTTGGTGAGCCGGGCGTGCCCCCCCGTCGCTCCCGCAATCGCGAACGCCATCTTCGCGATGACGGGCAAGCGCGTGCGGGAGCTGCCACTCTCGAAGTCGTTGGGCGTGTAGACCTCACGCGGCACCGAGGTCGACGATGCGATGCCAGGTGGACTGCGCCAGTCCAATGCCGCGCGGCGCTCGCGTTGCACATGTCCACCGCCACCTGTGCAGACTGCACACCGCCGAGCCCGCCGATGCCGACGCCCCCCAGGGCTTTGCGGATTGTTCAGCGTGGCTAAACAGGCCGTTCCCTTCTTTGTCGTGGTCCCACCTCACCGCGGCACGTATCTCTCCTGCGAACACAAACGGAGCTTGCACCCCATGTACAAGACGAAAGCCTACGCCGCCGCCAGCGCGACCTCGCCCCTGGCCTCCACCATGATTCCTCGTCGTGACGTGACCGGGCGTGACGTCCAGATTGAAATCCTCTTCTGCGGCATCTGCCACTCCGACATCCACGTCGTGAGGAACGAGTGGAGCAACTTCATGTCCACGGTCTACCCGGTGGTCCCTGGCCACGAGATCGTCGGGCGGGTCACCAGGGTCGGTGGCGCCGTGTCCAGGTACAAGCCCGGCGACCTCGTCGGAGTGGGCTGCCTGGTGGACTCGGACGGCACCTGCCCCGAGTGCAAGGCCGGCCTCGAGAACAACTGCCCGAACCTGGTCCTCACCTACGGCTCACCAGACAAGCACCTTGGTGGCGTCACCTATGGTGGCTACTCCGACAGCGTCGTTGTCGACGAGCGCTTCGTCCTGCGCGTTCCCGCCAACCTGGATCCCGCCGGGGCGGCTCCGCTCCTGTGCGCCGGAATCACCACGTATTCGCCACTGCGACACTGGAACGTGACCGAGGGCAAGAAGGTGGGTGTCGTGGGTCTCGGCGGGCTGGGGCACATGGGCGTGAAGTTTGCCCGCGCTTTTGGCGCCCACGTCGTTGTCTTCACCACGTCACCCGGCAAGAAGGAGGACGCGTTGCGTCTTGGTGCTCACGAGGTTGTCGTGTCCCGCAATGCCGACGAGATGCAGAAACACGCCGGGACCTTTGACTTCATCCTGGACACCGTCTCGGCCGACCATGACATCAACGCCTATCTCGGGCTCCTCCGCCGCGACGGCAACCTCACGCTCGTCGGTGCGCCCTCGAGGCCGCTGGCGATCTCCGCCTTTGGCCTCATCCTCGGACGCCGAAGCGTCTCTGGTTCCAACATCGGCGGCATCGCGGAGACCCAGGAGATGCTGAACTTCTGCGGCCAGCACAACATCACCGCGGACGTCGAGGTGATCCCCATCCAGAAGGTCAATGAAGCCTACGAGCGCCTGCTCAAGTCCGATGTGAAGTACCGCTTCTCCATCGACATGGCTTCCCTGAAGTCGGCGTGAACCTGCCCGTGACGCCACGCACCGGGTGTTCCGTCCCGGGGTGAAGACGGCGGGGTGCCGGCCACTGGGTGCATGAGCTGCGGACCAACGCGCGCCGTTGGGGCATCGCCGAATCCTCTGGGACCGTCGGCCCACGCGCTGCGCCACCCTCGGTCACCGCCGCGCGCCCCATGCTGGCCAACTTGTGACCCGGGGGCCCATAGGCAACTTTTTGGTTGCATTGATCACGTCGGGCGGCGTACATATGCAACCGGAGGATTGCCTATGACCGAGCTTCGCAGGGACCGCGTACAGCGGGAGATGTTCATGAAGGCGCCGCGCGAGAAGGTGTTCGCAGCGCTCACCGATGACAGGTTCTATCCGTCGTGGGGACCGGAGAAGATCATTGGAAAACTCGCGGTTGGGGAGCGCCCCATCCTCGATTTCGGCCCGAGCGGCGGGGGAAAGGTCTGCGTCTACGTCGTGGCGGTGGAGCCGCCGGTGCGCTTTGCCTTCCGCTGGATGCAGGGTGTGACCGATCCCCAGGTGCTCCTCGGGGATCCGCTCAAGAGCCACAACACGCTCGTGGAGTTCACGCTCGAAGGCGTCGAGGGCGGCACGCTGGTGCGCGTGGTTGAGAGTGGGCTTGCGTCGCTGCCCGCGGTTGCCGGTATGGACACCGAGGAGGCGCTCGAGAACATCGGCAAGGGTTGGGAGCTCATGCTCGGCGGGCTTGGCCGCGCGTTCACCGCCACGGAGCCGCAGGACAAACTTGAGTACGAACACAGCATCAAAGCGACACGTGAACGCGTGTATGACGCGCTGGTGCATCCGGACCGCTGGTGGGCGGAAATGATGGACGGCCGCTTCGCGCCTGGTGAGACGCCGCTGCTGGACTTTGGTCCGTTCGGTCAGTGGCGGATTCACGTCGAGAAGGCTGACGCGCCGACCACCATTGCGTACCGGCGCGTGCAGGGTGTGGAGGACCCCGGGCAGCTCAGGCTTGATCCCCGGGAGCATCCCAACACGCTGGTGTCCATCCAGCTGCACAGCGCGCCCGAGGGTACGCACGTCCACGTGACGGAGAGCGGTTTCCTTGCCCTCAAGACCCAGAACCTGGCCACGCACTTCCGACGTGCGCAGGCCGCCTGGCCCATCATCATGGGCTTGCTCCAGCAGCATTTCGAGAAGGGAACCTGATGGCCGCGGCTCAGGTGTTCGCCGCCCTCGGGGATCCGGTGCGGCTGGGCATGCTGAAGCGCCTCAGTCGGCGACAGCGATGCACCATTGCCGAGATGTGTGAAGGTCTCCCCATCACGCGGCAGGGCGCACGCAAACACCTGCAGGTCCTCGCCGACGCCGCGCTCGTGGTGCTGCGACCGCAAGGGCGCGAGGTTCACGTCCACCTGGCAGCCCAAGGCCTTGGGGAGGCGCGCAGGTTTCTCGAGAGCCTTGAGCGGCAGTGGGATGCCCGGCTCGACGCCCTCCGGCGCGCCGTCGAGGACTCCGACTGAAGCCTCTGCGGTGCTGGAGCTCGCGGCAGCGTGGTGCTGATGCTGAATCCTGGCCGGCGCCCACGCTCTTCGCGGCTGCCGTGCTTCTGGATTCCGCGCCCACGATCATCGCGTTGCCGACTGCCCGGACGTGGCGGCTTTGCTGCGCAGGCTGACCACGTCGCGTCTGGGTGGTGCACCGAACAGGCGGGCGTACTCGCGGCTGAACTGCGACGGGCTCTCGTAGCCAACCTGGAACGCGGCGGTTGTCGCGTCGAAGCCGTGAGAATCATTCCAGCCCTGATGCGGCGGGCGGCTTACCTCTGACGAGGTCGAACCACGACCAACAAGACGTAGGAGCCGACTGTGAGCGGAGCACCCCAAACCCGCGGCGCAGCCGAAGGAGCTCATGATCATCAAGAACGCCGATCACGTCGACTTGTACGACCGCGTGGACAAGATTCCCTTTGAGAGGATTTCCCAATTCTTCGGCAGGCATCTCAGGTGACCGGTGCCGGTGAAGAGGGGCTCGTCGAACGGGCCCGCTCCCGCGCGTTCGGCGTGATCGCGGAAATGAAGCACCTGAAGGGATGGCGCGCCCGGTCTACGATTTTCGAACTGTGGTGCTGGAGGCTGCGTTGGCGCCGGGCCGTCCTGACGAGGGCCGGTGACCTTCCTCAGCGGCCAGCCAGTGGCAGCCCCTCCCCCCAGCTCGCGGCGAGTGTCTTCACCGTGTTGCGGTGGTCCGCCGCCCGCGCCGCTGCGTTGCGCTGCTCGCACGCGTGGGGGTCCTCGTTGAACAATGACCGTGCAAGTTGGCGCGCCGCCTGGGTCATCCACCGCGTCTTGCCAAAGCGCACCTCCGCAAACGTCGTCAGCGTGGCGTCGAGACCATCGCGCGTCTCATCGAGGAGCCGTGCGAGGTGCCAGGCGTCCTCCAGCGCCTGCGCCGCGCCCTGGCCGGAGGTTGGCAGGGATGCGTGGGCCGCATCGCCGACGAGAAGCACCGCTCCGCGATGCCAGGGTCTTTGCGGTTCGACGTCGTAGAGCGGAATCCTGCGGATGTTCTCGGGCCGGCTCTCAGCCAGGGCCGCGGCAACCGCCGGCGGCCAGGACGCGACTAGCCGCTGTAGCTCTTCGTGGAATTCGCCGCGCGGCTCGCCGGGTGGCGGGCTGACCATGGCTTGGCCCGCCGCCCAGTACACTCGCCCCGCTGACACCGGGACGATGCCAAAGCGACGGCCAATGCCCCAGTAGTCGTGCACGGCGCCGTCGTTGAACAGCTCGTCTTGGGTCTCCGCGGTTCCCACCCAGTTGACGAACCCCTGGTACACGGGCGTGTGTTGACCGCGCACGTACCGACCTGCCACCGAGCCCATCCGGCCATCGGCACCGACGACGAGGTCCGCGGCATCCAACGAGCCATCAGCCCAGATGACCCGGGCGCGCCCCGGCGCGTCCGGGCAGGCCTCCACGCGAGAAGCCGTCCGCCCATGCTCCACGACGACGCCCGCGCGACGAAGCGCCGCAAACAACGTCCGCTGCAGGTCCGCGCGGAGGACCGCCAGGCTCGGGAACCCCATTGCCCCGTCGAGCAGCGTGATGTCCCAGGCGCCCAGCGCCGAACCGCCGTCGTCATACCGGCGCAGTGCCGGCGGCGTGCGCGCGACCGCGCGGACTTCGGACAACAGTCCCAGCTCGGACAGCACGAAGGACGCGTTGGGCCAGAGCACCACGCCGGCCCCGAGTGCGGTTTCGCCGCCGCGACGTTCAAAGACCCGCACGGTGTGGCCCCGCCGAGCAAGAGCGAGCGCCGTCGCGGCGCCGGCCACGCTGGCGCCCACCACCAGCACTTCGAGTCGCTTGTTCACAGCAACGCTGTAGACGCCGGCGACAACGCGCACAATCGAGCGCTGGTCCGACGCCGGAGCCAGGCGCCGTGTTGCGCGCCGCTGACGAGGGAGAACCCAACGCGCCCGGAGGGAATCGAACCCCCAACCCTCGGCTTCGAAGGCCGATGCTCTATCCAATTGAGCTACGGGCGCATCACTGCGGCGGCGCAACCTGCCAGCCCGGCGCTGCCGGTGTCAAAACAGGCGCGCGGGGTGCCCTCCGTTTTCCGGAGAGCCCCCTCGCGTTCCTGCCTGTGCTGATGATTGGGGCGAGTGACGGGAATTGAACCCGCGACACGAGGAGTCACAGTCCTCTGCTCTACCGACTGAGCTACACCCGCCATGAGGTGGGCGGTCGTTGTAACCACACGTCCCCCACCCCGGCAAGTGGTGTCTTTCGTCACCTCAGAGTTCCGCGCCCTCTGCTGTCCGCGGGCATCACCTGTCGCCGGGCCTCCGCGCCGTGACGCCCCGCACCGCCTGCCCTTCGCCCGCGTTTCCGCCGTTTCCTCCTCCCGCCAAGCCAGCGTATCCATTGCGGAATTCGTCGGCATCCCGGCCTCCCGGTTGCCCGCGTGGGCCTGTGGCCCCATCATGCGCCCCGCACCGGTGGCCCTGGCACGCGCGGTGCTCTGAAGGATCTGCGTGATGCGCCCGTTCCTCCTCCCCGCCGTGGTGCTGCCGCTGATGCTCGCGGCGTGGGCGGGCTGCGCGGACACCAGCCTGGCCTCGGGCGCGGAGCGCTCCACCTGCGCCGATCCCGCGCTGCGCGCCACCGCCGACGAGGAAGCCTCCGCCGCGCCCACCACCCCCACCGGCCCGGTCTTCCCCGGCACCGGCACCGCCGCTCCATCCGAGCCCCCGGCCGACCCCTGCGCGCGGGTCACCGTCACGGCCAAGCGCAATGAGGCGGCGGGCGGCTGCCTCAGCAGTGAGGGCGGGCGGTGCCTCCCCAACCCGGAGCGCTGTGAGCGCCTGGACCTGGTGCTGGACCCGCTCACCAACCAGCTCACCGAGACGTGCACCACCGCCGACGGCGTGGCCATCACCCGCAGCGGCCTGGTGCAGAGCGCGGTGTGCTCGGAGAGCAGCAACGCCGCGGGAGAGGCGTGCCGGGTGTGCGCGCTGGAGCCGCAGCTGGCCGACGCCGGCGTCTCCGACGAGCTGCAGGTGGTCGCCGACGGGTGCCGCACGCCGCAGCCCACCGCGCCACTGCGTTGTGAGTCGCTGCGCACGCGGGATGGCCTGACCTGCCAGGCCTGCACCGACGGGACCGGCCAGGTGGTCCGTCGCGACTGCGACCCCGCCGGCACCGACCGCTGCGAGCCGTTCGTGGATCCCGCGCTGGGCCTGTGTCGACGCTGCCGCGACGCCTCCGGCGCCACCACCGGCATCCAGTGCGAGCCGCTGGAGGCCACCGCGGACACCGCGCGCTGCGGCGTGGTCCGCCTCACCTCCCTTGACGAGGACGTGGCCCCGCGCACCTGCCGCTTCTGCCAGGCCGACGACGGCAAGCTGACGCAGTACGCGTGCGCCTCGCCGGTGGCGGTGGCGGAGCCGCTGTGCAGCACGTTCGTCGACGTGGAAGGCGCGGACTGCACGGTGTGCCAGGACATGGACACGGGCGTGGAGGTGTCGCGGAGCTGTCAGCGGAGGCCGCCGGTGGGCGTGCGCTGCTTCACGCTGCAGGACCTGTCGGGTGGGCCGCGCTGCCACGTCTGTGAGGACGAGAACGGGCGCCTGGTGTCCCGCTCCTGCGCCGCGGAGGGCTGCCTGCCCGGCTCCCAGGATGAGAACTGCGCGCCCACCGCGTGCGCGGTCCGGGAGACGCTGGAGCGCGGCATCTGCGACATCTGCGCGGACCTGGACCAGAGCGGCACCGTCGACGAGGCCGACCTGCGCTGCGCCACCCCCAGCGCCCTCCCCGTGGTCTGCACCACCGAGCCGGAGCGCAACCGGCCGGCCTCGGAGTGCCGCGTGTGTCGTCGGGGACAGGTGGAGATCTCGCGCGCCTGCGACAACACCGTGGGTGAGAGCCCCGCGCTCTCCTGCGGCCAGCTCAGCCTCCCGCTGGGCGAGGTGTGCACGCTGTGCATCGACACCACCGGGCTGGTGCGGGCGGAGACCTGCTCGGAGACGCTCACCGTCAGCACGCAGGCGGCGGCCTGGGAGAACGGCGTGGTGGCAAGCTGCGAGATCTGGTCGGAAGCGCCCGTGCCCTGCACCACCGACGAGGAATGCGGCCAGGGCCAGGTGTGCGGCGTGCGTCAGCTCTGCTTCTTCCCCACGGAGTTGCAGAACGTGGACCGCATCCGGAGGAAGAACTGCGTCGCCAACGGCACGGAGGTGTGCAACCTGGGCCTGCGCCAGGAGGGCGCGTGCGGCGCGGAGAGCGCGCAGTGGATGGTGATGCTGCCGCGCACCTGCAACAACCCGTGGGAGACCTGGTTCGAGGCCAACGGGGGCCAGCTCCCCGTCGACGCCACGGGCCAGGGTGACGTGCTGCGCCAGTGGTTGAGCAGCGTCCACGGCGTCACGCTGCGGGGCCATCGCCTGGAGATGGGCGGCGCCTGGGACTCCCCGCCCAATTGCGTTGGCGCGCCCGAGCCGTGCGCCTGTCCCCGCGGCGAGGCCCTCTACGCGCTCGCCGCCACCGCCGACCTCCACAAGCTCGCCGCGCTGGGGTTCTCACTCGCTCCCTGACATCGCCGGGAGCGCACGTCGACGCTCCAGCAGGCGCCCGCGTGGTCTGGCGCGCTCTCCTCCTCGCTCCCGCTCGAGGTCAACCGCCCATTGGCGCCCAAGCCCAAGGCACCACCCTCGTCGCCGGGCTCGATCAGCGTCGGGCAGGATACCGGCCCACCCCACAAGGTGATAGACGCCGGCCCCAGGTTTTGCTTTGAGGTCGGCCAATGCCTGCGCCCCACCGACTTGCCCTTCCGCTCCTGCTGACCGTCCTGGCGGCCTCCCGGTGCACCTGTACCGGCGGCGACGCGCTGGGCGACGTTCCCGGCACCATCCAGGTCATCACCTGCGACACCCGCGGCGACCCGGTCGCCGGCGTGGAGGCGCGCACCACCGAGGAGGACGGCACGGACGTGGCCAGCCAGAGCAACAGCGAGGGTCGCGCGGACCTGCTGGTGCGGCCGGGCAGCTACCAGGTGCGGCTCACCGGCGGCGGTCCGGAGCGCACGCTGGAGCCAGTCACCGTGGGTGGTGAGGACACGGTGGTGGTGATGGATGAGCTGTGCATTGGCCCGCGCCAGCTCCCCGGCCGCGGCGCGGTGGCCGGCGACATCTGCAACCGTCACGTGGGCACCTGGGTCAAGAACGCGCAGGTCACGCTGATTGCGTTTGACGGGGAGCGTCGGGAGGTGCGCACCGACGACAGCGGCCACTTCCTGCTGCACAACGTGGCTGCGGGGGAGGCCAACCTGCGCGTGCGCGGCGCGGGCCCCTACGTGAAGCGCTTCAAGGTCCAGGTGGCCCCCAAGCGCGTCAACTGGATCACCGAGGCCACCGAGTGCCGCCCGCTGGGCCTGGGTGACGAGTGCACCGACCTCGACGACGACGGCTACGGCGAAGGCAAGGACTGCATCGACGCGGACTGCGACGACGCGGACGACGCGATCTTCGAGGGCTGCCTGGAGCCCCTCCCGCCCGCCGGCGAGGGCTCGGAGGCCCCGCCCGAGGTGTTCCTGCCGCGCATCGAGGTCACGCCCAGCCAGATCGAGTTCACCGGTCTGCTGGCGGGCGCGGACCCGCGCAGCGCGCAGATCACCGTGCGCAACCTGGGCACCGGTCCGCTCCTCCTCGGGGAGCCGCACCTCTCCGGCGGGGAGAATGACAACCGCTTCCTGCTGAGCGGCCTGGTGCATGACCTGGCTCCGGGCGAGGAGCTGGTCATCACCATCACGGTGCTCCCGCCCAATGAGCCACGCGACATGCAGGCGGTCCTGGTCATCCCCTCCAATGACGACGTGCGCCCGGAGGTGGCGGTGCCGCTGCGCGCCAACATCGGGCTGGCGCCGGGGCTGGTGCTGACGCCGGAGGTGTGTGACCGCCAGGTGGGCGTGGGTCGGCCCGCGGTGTGTGAGTACAGCGTGGTCAACACCGCCGACCACGTCATCGACATTGCCGCGCTGGGCATGGCGGCCTCGTCGGACCCGGGGTTCAGCATTGAGCCGGTGACGTTGCCCCAGCCGGTCCCGGTGGGCACGGCGTTCACCCTGCGCGTCATCATGAGCCCACCGCTGGCGCAGCCCTACGAGGGCCAGCTCCAGGTGGTCAGCAGCGAGGGACAGATCCTGCACGCCACCGCGCGCGTCACCGGCGCCGGCGACCCCACCGCGGTCATCGACGTGGAGAGCGTGGGGGGCGTCCCGGTCCCGGCCGGCACGGTGCCGCCCATGCGGCCGCTGGACAACGTGGTGCTCACCTCCGTGCGCTCGGCGGCGCCGCCGGGTCGCACGCTGGCGTCGCGCACCTGGCGACTCATCAGCCGTCCCCCGGAATCCACCGTGGTGCTGCTCACGCCCAACAACCAGCAGACGCGTTTTGCGTTCAACAGCAGCGGCGTGACCCGCAACGGCATGGACGTGGCGGGCACCTACGTGGTGGGCCTGGTGGTGCGCGACTCCAGCGGCCAGGAGAGCGCGGAGGCCACCATGACCCTGCAGGCCATTCCCGGCCAGGGCATCCACCTCCAGCTGACCTGGGAGCATCCCTCGTCGGACATGGACCTGCACCTCATCCGGGGCAGCGGCACCTTTGGCAGCCTCACCAATGACTGCCACTACGGGAACTGTCGGCCCGACTCCCAGGGCAACCCGCGGCTGGACTGGGGCACCCTGGAGCAGAGCCCGGTCCTCGACGTGGACGACGTCAACGGCTACGGCCCGGAGAACATCAACCTCGAGGATCCCGCCGCCAACACGTACAAGGTGGGCGTGCACTACTTTGCCACCCACGGCGGCAGCAGCGCGGTGCCCTGCACGGTGAAGATCTTCGTTGGCAGCTCCCTGGCGGGAGAATTCACGCGCACGCTCACCACCGAGGACGTGTTCTGGGAGGTGGCGGAGATCACCATTCCCACCGGCGCCGTCACCGAGCTGGACACGCTCGAGTATCCCTGAACGAAAGCAGGTTGGTTCCCGCATGATTCATTCCCTGGGTGAGCTCCACCCCCGGGTCCACCCGGAAGCCTTCGTGCATCCGGATGCCACCATCATTGGCGCGGCCGTGGTGGGGGCGCGCAGCAGCATCTGGCCCGCCGCGGTGCTGCGCGCGGACATGGGCACCATCACCATTGGCGCGGAGACCTCCATCCAGGACGGCGCGGTGGTGCACCTGACCGAGGGATGGAGTCACACCGTGGTGGGGAACCGGGTCACCGTGGGGCACCGCGCCATCCTGCACGGCTGCACCGTCGAGGATGAGTGCCTCATTGGCATGGGCTCCATCATCCTGGACACGGCGGTGATTGGCCGCGGGAGCCTGGTGGGCGCCGGCGCGCTGGTGACCGCCAAGATGGTGGTGCCCCCGGGAAGCGTGGTGATGGGAAGCCCGGCGCGCGTGGTACGTCAGGCCACGGACAAGGACCGGCAGATGATCGAGGTGGGTTGGCGGTCCTACGTGGACTACGCGGCGCGCTATCGGGCGCAGCTGCCGGCGCGGGGAGTGTCGTCGTGAAGAAGTGGCTGGTGGGCTGTGGCGTCATGCTGCTTTTGGGCGGGCTGACGCTGGGCGGGATGATGTGGTGGGGCTTCCGCTTCGCCAAGAACCTGGCGGGTGAGCTGATGACGGCCACGGAGCTGCTGGCGCGCACGCCGGTGGACCGACTGGAGCAGGACGCGGAGGACGTCATGGCGGATGACTTTGCCAAGCGTCTCCCGGAGCTGAATTCCCGCTTCGTGCGCGTGAAGGGTGTGGTGGCGGACAAGAAGGTGGAGACGCAGGGTCAGCCGCCGGTGGAGGGCGTGCAGACCAACGCGATGATCTTCCTGGAGCCGCCGGTGATGGTGCTGGGCGTGGCGGATGCCTTCAGTCCCAAGGAGTTTCCGCCGGGCAGCGTGGTGGAGGTGCTGGGCGTGGCCTCACGGCTGAACCTCTCGGCCATCCCCGGCGCCAACGACGAGATGCGCAAGCAATGGCGCGAGCTCTTCGGCAGCGACCAGGAGGCGCCGGTGGTGGTGGCCAAGCGCGTGAAGCACGTGGTGACGCCGAAGAAGACGGAGCCCGCCGCAACCCCCGACGCCGGCGGGAAGTGAGCGTTTCGCTGATCCACCGCGTCGGTCCGAGCGAAAGCGGCACTTCATGCCGCAGTCCGAAAGTGCCGGCGCGTTCTCCTCGTGGACAGGAGGGCCGGCACCTCTCATCGCGTGCT
>JBFMGU010000204.1:0-19283 GCA_040752415.1 Myxococcota bacterium | reverse complement strand
CCGGCTTCTCCGCCCAATGGGATGGGCGCGGCCGGCACCTTGGGAGTGCGGTCTGAAATACCGCTTTGGCCGGAGCTGTTCGGGCTCAACCGGAGTCTTCCAGATGTGAAGGAACTTCTGGCCAGCTCTTAGCCCCTACGGCTGCGGCGCCGGCTCACGCCCTGGATACCGGCTGGATACCACCGGCGTGACTGTTCCCGGGACACTACGGTGACGACGTCAGGTGACCAGGTAGTATTAGAGCGTCTTGGTGGTCTGCGCCTTGGCGGCGGCGGCCTTGGCCTTCATCTCCTCCAGCTGACGACGCACGGTGACGTCGCCGGTGGACTGGCGGAGCTTCTTGAGGCGCTCATCCAGGTTGGACTCCTTGAGCTCCTTGTTGAGATTGGCCTGGCTCTCCAGGTTATTGATGTGCTCGCGCACGTTGTCCAGCGCCTTGACGTCGGCGGAGACGCTGATGCCGTCCAGCTGCTCCTGGATCTGGATGCGCGCCTTGGCGCTGGCCATCTTCGCCAGCATGCGGTCCTTCTCCGCCTTGAGCTTGTTGATCTCACCCTGGACGTCCATGAGCGAGGCCTTGGCTTCCTCGGCGTCCTTCACGGCCTGGTCGGCGTCGGCGGTGAGGTCCCGGATATCCGCGTCCAGCGTGTTCTTCTTCTGCAGGAGCACCAGCGCCAGGTCATCCTGGTTGGTCTCAATGGCGGTCTGCAGCTCCGCCTCCACCTGCGCCAGCTCCGTGGTCTGGGCGCGCAGCCGCGTGGAGATGTCTTCCCGACGACGGATGATGGCCGCGGTGGCCTTCTTGAGCTGCGTGTACTTCTCGATCATCGAGTTGATGGAGTTCTCGTACGCGATCTCCGGGTGCTCCTTCTCCACGTCGCTGACCCACAGGCTCAGGAACCCGGTCCACAGGTTGGACAACCGTGCAAAGAAGCCGCCGTTGCTCATCCTTCACCTCGCGTGACGTGGTCCCGTCCGTCAGGGACACCTGGAACGTGGCCTCCATAGCAGGACGCGCCAGGTGGCGCACGCCCACACCCCGGAGGCGGGCAAAGGTTTTCCATGCGTCGCCCAGGGTCGCGTACTAGTCTGCCCCGCCCCAAGGCGGTTCTCGCCGGAGTCGCACAGCAAATGCCTGACCGCATCCTCCTGGTCACCAAGCCGTTCGGTCCTCCGTGGCGGGACAGCTCCAAGAACCTGGCACGTGACCTGGCCACGCATGGCCGCCGCTACCGGTACCGGGTCATGGCGCCACGTCGGGGTCCCATCCCTCCCGGGCCCATCGAGGTGGAGCGCATCTACCCGGACCCCGGCCGCTACGCGCCTTCCGTGGCGCAGAACGCGCGGGTTGCCTTGCGCCTGTTGGGCCCCGCCCTCGGCGTGGACGCGTACCACTTCTTCTTCGCGCCCAATCCACGCACGGCGCTCATTGCCCACGCGGCACTGGGGGTTTCCACGCGCCACCGTCCCACGGTGCACACCGTGTGCAGCCTTCCCGCCACGGGGACGCCGCTGCTGGCCAGCTGTTTTGCCGACCGCACCGTGGTGCTGAGCGCGTACGCGCACGCGCTGCTCTCCCGCGCGGGAGTTCCGGGGCTGCTGCGGCTGGACCCGTGCGTGCCCATTCCTCGTCGACCGGACCCCGAGGACCGCGTGCGCGCCAAGGAGGCCCTGCGGCTCGGCAACGGACCGGTGCTGCTGTTTGCCGGTGACCTCGAGCCCGGGCGCGGTGCGCCGGTGTTCGTGGCTGCCATGCCCAAGATTGCGCGGCAGGTGCCGGAGGCGCAGTTCGTCCTGGCGTGTCGGGCCAAGACGCGTCACAGCCTGATGGCGGAGGAGGAGCTGAAGGCGTTGGTGCGGGGCAGCGCGCTCATGGACCGCACGCGCTTCACCGGCGAGACGGACCGCATGGAGGAGCTGCTGCTGGCCGCGGACCTGCAGGTGCTCCCGGCGCGCTCGCTGGAGAAGAAGATGGACTACCCGCTGGTGCTGCTGGAGGGGTTTGCGCGCGAGCTGCCCGCCGTGGTGGGCGACGCTCCGACGCTGCAGGAGCTGTGTGAGCTGGAAGGGAGCCCCGCCATCAGTGCCCGCGCGGATGATCCCGACGACGTGGCGGCGCAGGTGGTGGCGCTGCTGAAGGATGATCGTCGACGGGCGGCCATGGCCAGCGCGGCACGCAGGGTGGCGGAAGCGCGTTTCCACCCGGCGCGCATGGTGGAGGGCTATGAGGCCATCTACGACGAGCTGCTCAAGCGCTGAGGGAGCTCCCACGTGCTGGCCCTGCCGCTGCTCCTGGCGTTGACGTGGCTGGCCCTGGCCGTGGCGGCGCGCAAGGAGGTGCGCGGCATGCCGCGGCTGACCGGCACCCTCCCCGCCTCGTCGACCACGCCGCGCGTGCTGTGCGTCATTCCGGCGCGCAATGAGTCGGAGGTGGTGGAGCGCGCGCTGCGTGGGGTGTTGGCGCAACAGGGCGTGGACCTGCGCGTCATCCTGTATGACGACCGGTCCACCGACGACACCGCGGCCCTCGCCGAGATGCTGGTGCCCGCGTCGGGCGGGCGGCTCACGGTGGTGCGCGGTCAACAGGAGCCGCCGCCGGGCTGGTGCGGGAAGCCGCATGCGTTGGAGCGCGCACTCAGCACCGCCGGCTACGACGCGCGCGCCGGGAAATCCACGGACGGCACCACGCCAGACGTGATTGCGTTCGTCGACGCCGACGTCATCCTGCAGCCCACCGCGCTGGCCGAACTGGCGGCGCTGATGCGTGAGCGCCACGCGGGACTGGCCTCCGCGCTGCCGCACCTGGAGTGCGTGACGTTCTGGGAGCGCGTGGGCGGCCCCAGCGTATCCGCGCTCATCACCGCGCGGCACAAGCCCAGCCACGTGAATGACGTCGACAAACCCGCGGTGCTCGCCAACGGTCAGCTGCTGATGGTGACGCCGGAAGCCTACGCGCGCGCGGGTGGTCACGAGGCGGTGCGCAGCCAGGTGCTGGAGGACGTGCTGCTGGCGCGGCGGGTCAAACAGCTGCGGATTCCCATCCTGCTCGTCGACGGACAGGCGGTGATGAGCACGCGCATGTACAGCTCATTGCACGAGCTCTGGCAGGGGTGGAGCAAGAATGCGTACCCGCTGGTGGGCGGCACGCCGGGGCGGGCGCTGGGTTACGCGGCGTTGGTGATTGCGCTGTCGTGGACGCCGGCCGCGGCGCTGGTGACGTCGCTCCTCTTGGCGCTGCAGCGTGCCTGGCTGGACGCAGCGGTCTGGAGCGTGGGCTACCTGATCCCCCTGTCCATGCAGATGCTGCTACGCCGCACCGGCGGGGTGCGTGCGCGGGACGCGGTGTTCGCGCCGTTGGGAGCGCTGCTGGTGGCCCTCCTGCTCATCCGCGCCACGGTGGTGGCCGTGCGCAAGGCACCCGTGACGTGGAAGGGACGCAGCTACGTCGACGGCGTGGGCACCGGTGGCGATGCCTAGCGCCCCGCACCGGGGCACGCCGTGGCCACAACGTCCATCAGCTTGTCGACGTCGATGGGCTTGGTCAGCACCGCGCGGACCATGTGACGGGGAAGGTCCGCGACCACGTTGGTGCCACTCGCGGTAATGACCAGCACGGGGATGTCGCGGAGGCGCGGGTCCGCCGCCATGGCCGCGCACAACTCCCACCCACTCATGCGTGGCATCATCAGGTCCAGGATCACCACGCACGGCGGAGGGTTGCCGGTCAGCCACTGCAGGGCGGTCGCTCCGTCGGGCGCCGTGCTCACCGCGTAGCCTTCCGAGGTGAGCAGGAAGTCCAGGCTCTCTCGGATGTCTTTGTCATCTTCCACCACCAGTACGCGCTTGGCCCGTTCTTCCAACATCCTTGCTCCGCCACTCCCCCATGCTGCACGGCCCCACCTCGCGTGGAGCCAACGCCAGCGTGCCACGACCTGATCATGTCCGCCATCTGGCCCTTGGTGACGCCGACCCGCGGCACGAGCAGCGGTCTGCCGACGCGGAGCGGCATTCCTACATCCCCGTGGGAGGTCGGTCCGCACGAGGAGGGAGAGCATGGCAACCAGGACGCTGGGGATGCGCGCATGGCTGGTCACGGGGGCTGGAGCGTTGGGCATCACCATGTGCAGCCTGGCACCAGCGGGAGAGACGCCAACTGCTTCGTCGCAGCCGCGGCCCAGGCTGGCGTTTCCCAAGTCGGTGGGACCGGGCCCGGCCACGTCGGTGGATGGGGCCATCCAGCGGCGCCGTTCCATCCGCAGCTACTCCGCGGGACCGTCCGCGACGCAGGTGGCGCAGCTCCTGTGGGCCGCGCAAGGCATCACCGACGACGCGGGACATCGCACCGCGCCCTCCGCCGGCGCCACCTACCCCCTGGAGCTCTACCTCGTGGCGGGCAGCGTCGAGGGTCTCTCGCCCGGCGTGTACCGCTACCTTCCCCAGTCGGAGGAGGTGGAGGTGGTGATGGGCGACGTCGACCAGCGCCCCGCCGTGGCGGATGCAACGGGCCAGGGTTGGGTGGGAGATGCACCGGCCATTGTCATCATTGCCGGCGTCCACGAGCGCACCGCGGCCCGCTACGGTGAGCGAGCTCCGCGGTACGTGGCCTTCGAAGCGGGCGCCGCGTCGGAGAATCTGGCGCTGCAAGCCGTGGCGATGGAACTGGGCACGGTGGTGGTTGGCGCCTTCGACGACGCCAGGTTGGCGCAGGCCGTGGGCATGGCCGACGGTGAAGCCCCGCTGGCGGTGATGCCGCTGGGCGTTCCGTAGCAACCAGGTTGGGTGCGCTCTTCTGCACCTGGCCCTCGAAGAGCCACCACGGTCAGTCCTGCGTGGTGCGTCCACCCGCCGAGCGGTGAGCAGGACGTAACCATCTTCATTGCCTGCCGATCTCATTGGCGGGAGCGTTGGCCGCTTCCGTCGAGAAACGGGCTTCGTACTGCCCGGTCACCTGACGTCGTCACCGCAGTGTCCCCCGAGCAGCCAGTATCCAGGGCGTGAGCCGACGCCGCAGCCGTAGGGGCTGGGCATTTCCACGTCGTGGCAGCGACGAGAGCGGACGGAAATGCCTAGCCCGGGGCCGACGGAGACCACGCCGTCACCCCCAACGTCACCCATGCAAGCGGGGGTGTGTGCTGAGCATCCTTCCTGGACACGTTGGTTCACTCGAGGAAGATTCGTGGCCCCGGGCTAGAGGCATTTCCTTCCGCTTTGGCCGCTATCACGACGTGGAAATGCCTAGCCCCTACGGCTGTGGCGCCGGCTCACGCCCTGGATACTGGCAGCGCGAGTCCTCCCCGGCCCCGCCGTGACGACGTCAGGTGACCAGGTAGCATTACGACGCGCCCCCAGCGACGGCGTTGGGCCCCACGCGGAGACGGTTGTGCACAATGCGCACGCCGCGGACGCCTTCCGCCAGGTCCTCCGCCGCGCGCTTCTGTCGACGAGACCCCACCGTGCCCTCCAGCGTCACCTCGCCCTCGCGGACGGCGACCTCCACGTGCGTGGCGTCGAGCACATGCTGGAAGGTCAACGCATCCAGGACCTCCTCGCGGATGCGCTCGTCGAGACGGGCGTAGCCCCGGGGCCCGTGTCCGCGGTGTGGTCCCGGTGCGGCCGCCGGCGGGGGCGTTGGCAGGTCCATCCCCTCCCGGCGACCGTACTCACGGGACGTCTCCTGGGCCGCCACCCAGCGCTCCTCCGCCAGGTCGCGGTACCAGCGTCCCACGTCGTGGTGCGGGGGAAGCTGCGGTCGCGTCGAGGGGTCGTGATACCAGGGAAGACCGGCGCGCCGTTCCCCGGGCGGGGAAGGTTGCTTCACCATCAGGAGCGCTCCTGTGCGGACCACGGTCCACCGTGGCGTCCCTCGTCGACGATCGCCTCCTGCCGCTTGCGCATCAGCTCCTCGGTCTCACGCGCGGTGCGGACGCGGAGGTTGTTGTGCACGTCCCGCACGCCGGGAACGTCCGCCACCAGGTCCTCCGCGGCGTGGCGGTCTCCCCGGTGTGACACGGCGCCGCTCAACGTCACCACCCCGTCGGTGACGGCCACCTCCACGTCCGTGGCGTCGAGGAGATCCTGGAACGTGAGCGCGTCCATGACGTCTTCCAGGATCCGGACGTCGTTGCGGCGGTAGCCGCGCGGGCCCACACCGCGGAAGCTGGGACGGGGGGACAGCGCGGCCATGAGCTCCTCCTCCCGTCGACGATGTTCCTCCGACCAACGGGAAGGCTCCCATTCCGCGCGCTCCATGTTCTCCAGGTACGCGGGGCTCATGAGGTCGTGCTCCCACTCCACCAGGCGGTCCCGCGGTGACCATGACCGCGGCCGTCTGCCCCGCGCCTCACCCAGCGCCTCAGGCTCCGGGCCCCAGCTCCCCAGCTCTTCCCTCACGCCATGACGTGGACCGTATAGCGACTCTCCGTGCTCTCCCGCGCCCATGTCTCCACCTCCCGGTACGCACGTGTGTCGTCGGACGTAGTCATCAGGCCCGGTGCCGGCAACGCGTTTCCACGACGTCACGCCCGCGTCCCTGGCCGCGCCTTCACCCCTTCACGCACGCCTTGGGCCTGAGGAACGCCACGCGACGCGCCAGCCCCGCCGCCTCCGTGGCGCGCGCCACCACGTCCACGTCCTTGTAGGCGCCCGGCGCTTCCTCGGCGGCGCCACGCATGGACCGGGTCCGGATGAGGATGCCTTCATGCGCCAGCTCGTCCACCAGCTTCCTTCCGCTCCACTGCTTGAGCGCCGCGTGTCGACTCATGGACCGGCCGGCACCGTGGCTTGCCGACGAGAACGCCGGATTCCCCTCCATGCCCACCAGCACGTACGACCCCGTGCCCATGGTGCCGCCAATGATCACCGGCTGCCCCACGTGGCGGTAGCGCGCCGGCAATGACGGATGCATGGGGCCGAACGCGCGCGTGGCGCCCTTGCGGTGCACGTACAGCAGCCGGGGCCGCCCATCCACGTCGTGGTGCTCGGCTTTGCAGGTGTTGTGGCTGACGTCATAGAGCGTCTCAAGCTGGGCGTGCGGGAAGATGGAGCGGAACGCCGCGCGGGTGAGGTGGGCCAGGATCTGGCGGTTGGCCAGGGCGCAGTTGATGCCCGCGTTCATGGCGCCCAGGTAACGCTGTCCCTCGTCGGAAAGGATGGGCGCGCAGGCCAGCTCACGGTCCGGCAGCGTGATGCCCAGGCGACCCGCGGCGCGGGCCAGGCTGAGGAGGTAGTCGGTGCCAATCTGGTGACCCAGTCCGCGGCTCCCGCAATGGATGGACACCACCACCTGCCCTTTCACCAGGCCAAACGCCTCCGCCGCCTCCCCGTCGAAGATGTGCTCCACCACCTGCACTTCCAGGTAGTGATTGCCCGAGCCCAGCGTGCCCATCTCACCGTGCTGCCGCTGCTTGGCGTGCAGGGAGACGTTCTCCGGCACCGCGCCGGACATGCGGCCGTTCTCCTCGACGAATTCCAGGTCGTCCTGGGTCCCGTACCCGTGGTCCACGGCCCAGCGCGCTCCGCCCAGCAGCACCTCGTCCAGCTCCGAAACCGAGAGGCGCAGGTGTCCCTCCTCACCCACGCCGGCGGGAATCCGACGGAACAGCTCGTCGGCCAGCGGCGTGAGGAGCGGTGAGATGTCGAACAGCGCCAGGTTGGTGCGCAGGCAACGGATGCCGCAGGAGATGTCAAACCCCACGCCGCCGGCGGAGATGATGCCGCCCTGCTCGGGGTCGAACGCCGCCACGCCACCAATGGGAAAGCCGTAGCCCCAATGCGCATCCGGCATGGTCATGGCCGCGCCCACCAGCCCCGGCAGGCGCGCCACGTTCATGATCTGCTCCCGCACCTTGTCGTCCATCGTCGCCAGGAGCTGCTCATCACCAAAGAACTGCACCGGCGCGCGCTGCTCCGCGGGAGCCACGGGAATGCTCCAGCAACGTGGTCTCTTCTCCTGGAATCCCTGGATGTCCATGACCCGTCCCTCTCACATGTCGACGACGCAGCGCGCCTCCCACGTCCCGTCCCGTTGCCCCACGCGGAGCGCGGTGAGCGTGGCGCCCTTGACCTCCGTCCCTCTCGTCAGGCCCTCGCGCCAACGCTCACCGGAGGCCTCACCGTGCCAGGTGTCGTTTTCTCGTCGGAGACGGAAGGTGCGGAAGACCATGCCGCGCGTCCGCGCCTCCACCAGCAGGCGGTTGAGCCAGACCACCAACGCCAGCTCCACGTCGGGCTCGGTGAAGCTGAAGCGGACCGTTTCCCGCGGATGCACCTCGGACAGATCCGCCATGAGCCCGAACATGGCCGCGGCAGCACCCTCGTACGCCTCGCCCAACGTGGTGCCACGCCCCACCACGCCCATGTCCGCCACATGTTCGAAATACTCGGACGAGCCCACGCAGCACCCCTTCACGGAGTGATAGCCGTGCGTGGGCTCCGTCGCTGCGTGAAGCGCATGGACGCGGCCCAGGACTCTGACGACGTGTGAAAGCCGTCATGCCCGTCCGTACACCCGTGAAGGTCGTTGCCCTGCGCGTGGTGCGCCATGGAGGAACGGATGCAGCTTGAGCGCTACAAGGATCGTCGTCACGCGGGCATGGTGATTGCCGCGGAGCTGGCCCACCTGGCGGAACGTCGTGACGTGGTGGTGCTGGCGCTTCCGCGCGGAGGCGTCCCGGTGGCGTACGAGGTGGCCCGCGCATTGCGTGCGCCGCTGGATGTGTTCGTGGTCCGGAAGCTGGGTGTGCCGTGGCAGGAGGAGCTGGCCATGGGCGCCATTGCGTCGGGGAACGTGAGGGTGGTGAACCGGCAGGTGGTGAGCGAGCTTGGCCTCAGGGAAGAGGACATCAACGCGGTGGCGGAGCGGGAGAAGGTGGAGCTGGAGCGTCGGGAGCGGGCGTACCGCGGCGGGCGCCCGGCGCCGGACATCCGCGGCAAGACCGTGATTCTCGTCGACGACGGCGTGGCCACCGGCACCACCATGCGCGCCGCGCTCCAGGCGCTGAAGCAGCTGGGTCCGACGCACGTGATTGTGGCGGTGGGCGTGGCCCCCACGGTGACGGTCCGCCTGCTGGAGCACGACGCCGACGAGGTGGTCTGCCCGCTCCAACCCGCGTTCATGTACGCCATCAGTCCCTGGTTTGACCGGTTTGGCCAGACCTCCGACGACGAGGTGCGCGAGCTGCTCTCCCGCGCCCGGGCGCAGGAGGGTCCGGCCGCCGCTCCGCCGACGTGACGCTCAGCGGGGCAGGCGCACGCTCGCCGTGGTGCCCACGCCCTCGGCGCTGGTGATGACCAACGTTCCGCCCTGCAGCTCGACGAGCCGACGCGCGATCATGAGCCCGAGCCCGGTGGACTTCTCACCGCTCTCCGCGCGCGCGTGGGGCACCACACCCTGGAACAACCGGGCCTGCACCTCGGCGGGAATGCCGGGACCGTGGTCCACCACGTCCAGGTTCACCGTCTGCGGTTGCACCGTCACCCGCAGCTCCACCCTGCCTCCGTCCGGCGTGGCCTTGAGCGCGTTGGACATGAGGTTGTTGAGCACCTGCTGCAGGCGGATGGCGTCGCCGCGCACCGTGGTGGGCATCTCCGGCAGCGAGGAGACCAGCTCCACGCGCTTCTCTTCCGCGCGCGCGGCGTGACGCTCCATCACCTCGTCCACCACCTGGGCCACGTTGACGTCGGTGTGCCTGACCGCCCCCACGCCGCCTTCCAGGTTCACCAGCTCCAGCAGGTTCTCCAGGAGGTCCAGGGAGAACTGCGCATTGCGCACCGCGCGACGCACCAGCTTCCGCTCCTCGGGCGGCATGAACGGCGCGGAGCGCCGGTCCAGGAACTGCAGGTTCAGCATCACCGCCGCCATGGGGTTGCGCAGGTCGTGGGAGGCAATGCGCAACAGGTCGCGGTGGAGCTGGTTGTGACGTTGGACGCGTTCCAGCGCGCGCTTGTTGGAAAGGTGGACGCCCAGGCGCGCCGCCAGGATCTCCAGCTGCACCGGCTTGCTGACGATGTCACTGGCCCCCGCGCCGAGCGCGCGCACAACCTGGTCGGGCTCCGTGTGGTCGCTCAGGACGATGATGGGGATGCCACGCGTCTCGTCACGCGCGCGGACCGCCTGCACCAGGGCAAGACCGGACGCCTCACCCATGGCCAGGTCCACCAGGATCACGTCGGCGTCCACCTTCACCGTGGAGGGATCCAGCTCCGCGCCCAGCTCCTGCACCTGGAAGCCCTGTCGTCGCAGCTCCGCGCCCACCGACGCACGCGTGTGCTCGACGGCGCCCACCAGGAGGATGCGGCCTCCCGGCGCGCCGGAGGTCCCCGCAACAACGGCCGGCTTGGGTCGCGCCACGTACCACGGAGACACGTCGCGTGATGCCGCTCCAGGAGGCAGCAACGCGGGTGGGGACTTGGGTTTCTCGTCGGTCATCGAGCGCTCCCGGCTCCTCCGTACTCCAGCGCCATGCACGCGTCAGCATCCCGGGTCCCGGCCACGTCCACGCTCCACGCGCCCACAGCCTTGCCCGCCCCAAGCCACCGCATACACCAGACCACGAAACGAAGGAGCAGCCATGGTCCGCCCCGCTTCCGTCGTCATCACCGTGTGTCTCATGTCTCCCGCGGTCTCGCCCGCGGCCGCGCCTCCAGAAACCGTTCCCCGTCCCAGCGCGGAGGAGACGCAGGTCTACCCGCAGCACGTGGCCACGCGACTGCAGGAGCTGGAGGTGCGCATGCGGGAGCTGGAGCGCAACGTGGCCACGCAGGCGCAACCGGGACCACGCGCCCGCTGGCAGACGGAGCTGCGCGGGTTGTCGTCGGAGGTGACGGAGCTGCGCACGCTGGCGTCCCGGCTGCAGGGCACCACGGGAGCGCGCTGGGTGGCCCTCCACGACGAGATCGAGCTGCGCCTGGATGCCCTGTCCCGACGGGTGCGGGAGCTGGGCATGGACATGGAGGAGGAGCGTCCGGGTGCGCGGCGCGGCGACGGCGTGACGGTGGGTGGCGCGTTCATCCCCGCCACCACGCCGTACGCGGTGCACGCGCTCAACCGGCTCAAGGACCTGGAGACGCGCGTGGATGCGCTGCAGAAGGCCGCCGGGAGCGAAGGGCCGCTGGTGCAGGAGTCCATCAAGAACGTCGTGGCGGAGATCCGTGAGCACATCCTGGACATGGCGGAGCGCGCCCGCGGCCTGACCGACGCGCACGGACCGCAGTGGGTCACGCTGCACGACGACATCGAAGCCGCGCTGCGCGAGATGGAGGACGACTACACCGACGCGTTCTTCATGTTACGTCCGGAGAACCGCCCTGGCGCTTCCGCACGTGACGCCGCGCCCGGGCGCACGGCCTTCTCACGTCACGCGCTGGACCGCCTGGCCCGACTGCGCACCGCCGTGGACGAGCTGGAGCGCGCTTCCCGCTCCGAGAGTGCCGAGGTGCGCACCAGCGTGCGCGAGACAGCCCAGGACCTCCGCACCAGGATCTCCGACGTGGAAGGACGCGTGCGCGCGCATGACCAGGCCTCCGGAGAGGAAGCCACGGCCCTGGAGGACGAGGTGGAGCGTTCCATCCACGCGCTCAGGAACGAATACCGGGCCGCGGCGGCGCGATTGGGTCCTGAGACACAGAAGCGCCTTCCCCCCGGGTAACCACGGGAAGCCCGTCGGCCACTCGCCCTGACACGGGTGGCCGCGCACCAAGCTGGGACGCAAGCGCAAGGACGCCCCGCGGCCGTTTCTCCGGTGGGAGCCTCCCCGGCTATGGTGCGGGTGTGGACTCCACCCTGGCCACGCTCAAACGGCTCATCACGTTCCTGCCGTACAACCTCGTCGAGGAGGTGGTGGTGGACGGTGCGGTGCTGCAGCCGCGCATCCAGTGGGTGGAGGGGTGTCTCCTCTCCGCGGAGCTCAACGTAGTGCCCGCCCGGACGCGTGCGCGGGGCGCCGCCGCCGACGAGGAGGTGGCCGCCGCCGGTGCCGAGCTGGCGCGTGCGCTGCAACGCATCCTCGAGGACGCGGTCTTCCCCCGAGGGGGCTACCTGCTGAAGTTCTCCGGCGCGGGTGTCCTCGTCATGTTCACCGCGCGCACGCCGGGCGTGGGCCCGCAGTCATGGTCGGCCAGCCACGAGACCGCGCCCCCCGCCCGACGCGCCGCGCGCTGCGGGGTGGAGCTGCTCAGCACGTTGAAATCCACGCTGGCCGGGAGCTTCACGCTGCGCGCTGGCGTCGAGAAGGGCCGGTTCCGCCTGGCCTTGTGCGGCCGCGCCGGCGACCACCTGGAGCAGCTGGCGTTGGGCTCGTTGTGTCGCACGGTGGCGCAACTCCGCGACGCGGCGGGCCCGGGAGAGCTGGTGGCAGGGCCGGAGCTTCTCGCCGACCTCGACGGGTGCGGCGCGCACATTGGTCCCCTGCGCGGCGCGGGCCGGCGCGTGGTCCACGTCCCGCCGGAAGCCGCCTCCCCGCGTGCACGCGTGGCCGACCTGGAGCCGCTGCTGGCGCAGGATGCGCCTCGTCACCTCGCCGCGTTGCGCGTGCTCATGCCTCCCGCCGTGGCGGAGCGGGTTGGCGACGGAGACGGACGCCTGGGAGAGAATGCGGAAGTGCGCCCGGTGACCATGGCCGCGCTGCCCCTGGAGACGGACCACCCGGACACCGCCGACGACAACGCCGTGCTGCTGGACCTCACCGCCGGCGTCGACGCCGTGAGGCAGAGCGTGGCGGCCCACAACGGTGTGCTGCTCCGGCTCGACGTGTTGGCCGGCGGCAGCGCGGCAATCGCCGCCTTTGGGCTCAAGGACCCACCCCGACGGGCCGCGCGGCAGGCCATGGCGTGCGCACTGGATTTGTCGGGTCGTCTCGCCGGGCGGCAGAGCAGCTGGCGCATCCGCGCGGGCATCGAGGCGGGACGCGCGTACCTGGGAGAGCTGGGGAGCCCGCTGAAGCGCGAGGTTGCCGTCGTGGGAGGGCCCGCGGTGGTGGCGCTGGAGCTGGCGCGGCAGGCGGATGACAGCCAGGTTCTCGTCGGGCAGGCCGCGTGGCGACTGGCCGGGCCCGGGTTGCACGGGCGGCCCATGGGCCAGCTGCAGGTGGGTCAACCGCCGCGCACCTGGGAGGTGTTCCAGGCGCGGGGGATGGAGCACGCCGCGCTGCGGATTCCCGTGGGTTCCTCGTCGGAGGACACGGCGCGCGCGGAGAGCGCCCGGGCCGCGCTGGAGGATGAGCTCACCCGGATCCTCGACGTGGCGGCCAGCGGGAAGGGCTCGGTGGTCGTGGTGCACGGACCGCTGGGCATGGGGAAGAGCCGCGTGCTCACGGAGCTGGCGGGCCGCGCCACCGCGCTGGGTTTCTCCGGTGCCACCGTCCGCTGCTGGCCCGACGTGGAGCTGCTGCCGCAGTCGCCCGGCTCGTCGCTGCTGGCGCAGGCCCTCCCCCGTTCCCGACGAGGAGCCGCCTCCTGGCGGGAGCCCGGCATGGAAGCCGTGAAGACCGCGGGCGACCTGGGCGACGGAGCCTCCGGCGCGCGGGGCATGATGTCCTTGCTCAGGAACGTGGCGCAGCGGGGCAAGCATTCCCAGCTCCTGCTCGGCATCCACGACGTGCAGCACGCCGACCCGGCCACGCTCTCCCTGCTGGAGTCCCTGGTGGCGGCGGCGCCGGGCCTCCCGGTGATGCTGGTGCTCACCGCCAGTGACGACGACACCACCGCCACCTCCACCTGGCGCAAGGCCCTGGCCGCGCCGCACGTCCGCTGGCTTGCCGCGCCGCCGCTGGCTCCCGCGGAGTCGCGTGCCATCCTCACGGAGCTGGTGCCCAGCGCTCCCGACGACGCCGTCACCGAGATCGTGGCGCGCGCGCATGGGAACGCGGGTGCGTTGCGGGAGGTGGGGGAGCTGGTGCGCTCACGCCTGCGTGCGGGGATGGACCGCGTGCGCGCCTGGAGCGGGATTTCCGACGTGGCCAACTCCGTGGAGATGAGCCAGCTCCGCCTGGACGCCCTCCCCCCGCACCTGCGCGACCTGGCCCGCCTGTGCAGTGTCCTCGGACCGGAGCTGGAGGCGCTGCTGCTCTTCCGCGTGCTCCAGTCCGGCGACACGCCACTGACCTTGGGCGAGATGCTCGCGCGGGTGGGTGGTCTCGTCGAGGCGGGGGTGCTCTCGCCGGCGCTCATCCACCAGGTGGCGGGCTACCGCTTTCCGTCGGCAACCATGCGCCAGGTGGCGTACCTGAGCTGGCCGCAGGACACGCGCGCGCGTTGGCACGACGTGGTGGCGCAGGCGCTCCAGGCCGGTGGTGGTGACCTCGTGGGCAACCCGGTGCGCATCGCCGCGCATCTCCGTCGGGGCAGGCATCCCACCAACGCCGTGGAGCCCCTGCGTTCCGCGGCCCGCACCTTGGAGCGCGGAGGTGACGCCGCCGCCGCCGAGCTCGCCCTCACCACTGCCGTCTCCCTCCTCACCGACGAGCAGGTGGACCAACGCCGCACCCTGGGGCTTGCGCTCGCGGACCTGGCGCGTCGTCGTGGCGCGTGGGCGGAGGCGGACCGTCACGCCGGCGGCGTGGCCGACGACATTGCCGCGCCCCCCCAACTCCGCGCGCACGCCTGGCACATCCGCGGCGCCGCGCGCCTGGAGAGCCTGGACGCCGCGGCCGCTTTCCTGGCGGCGCAGGCGGGCCGCCACGTGCTTCCCAGGAAGACCCATGCCACGTGGCGCGCGCGTCTCTACGCGGTGCACGCGCAGTGTCTCCTCGAGGATCCGGACTGGGACGAGGCGCGCCTGGTGTGTGAGCGTGCGCAGGCGGTGCTGGATTCCGTGGTGGACACGCCGGAGACGGAGGCCCGGCTGGCACGCGGGGAGCTGACGCGGGCCCACGCCCTGGCGCTGGTGGGACTGGGTCGCACGGCGGAAGCGGTGCGGGAGCTGGAGGAGTCGGTGCTGGCGCTGGAGAAGGCGGGCCTCTCCCTGGAATCCGCGCAGACCTTGATGACGTTGGGCCAGTGCCTTCTTCCGTCGCGGGCGCAGCGTGCGGTGAGCTGCTTCGAGTCCGCGCTCCCGGTGCTGGAGGCCAACGCGGAGCACCGCGCGGCCGCGCTGTGCGCGCTGGGCCTGGCGCAGGCGTTGACCCGCGCTGGCGACGTGCCGGGTGCCGTCCTGGCGCTGGATGCCGTTCCGCGCGGAGCTCCGTGGTGGACCGCGGACCTTGCAGCGCTGGCCACCGCCGTCGAGGCGGAGCTCACCGCGGCGCGCGCCGGGGAAAACACCCGCGCCCTCATCGACCGCGCCGCCCGCGAGCTCACGACGCTGCGCTCGTACCGCAAGGCCGCCGCCTGCACGGTGCTGGCCCGCGCGTGTGACCTGCTCCGCGACGCGGAGGGCGCGGTGCGCTGGCAGGAGGAAGCCCGGGCCGCGCTGGAGAAGCGCACCAGCGAGGAGCAGAGCACCGACGTGGAAGTGCCGCTGGTCCGTCCGCCGTGACTCACGGGATCCCAGTCAGAACCCGCCATACGTCGCGGCGGCCGAGGCCGCATGCTGCAAAAGCACGAAACCGGGCCTCGCGGCGTGCTCGTCCCGCTTGGCCGCGCCCGGCTCGGCGTCGGTGCGGCCAGGATGCGTCGTGATGGTGCGGTGCGATCCTGTGCGTCGACGAGCAGGACACCATGCACGCAGCGAGGGTTCCTTGTGGCGCCCGATGTCGAGCCAGGCGCGGCCAAGCGAGACGAGCACGCCGCGAGGCCCGGCTTCGTGCTTTTGCAGCATGCGGCTTCGGCCGCCGCGGCGTCCCAACGTGTTTTGCAGCGGTCATGGGACCTCTCAGCGCGGCAGCGTGGGAAGCAGGCGCTGGAACACCTCTTCCGCGCGCTCCTCGCACTCGTCCCACTTGAGGTGACGACGGTTCGCCACGTTGTAGTCCGGTCGATAGAGCTTGTGCTCGGGCAGCTTGAAGTACGGTGCCAGCTTGCCTTCCAGCAGGGACGTGGCCACCTCCTCGTTGTCGGAGACGAAGTCGTCCACGTCGCGGAAGGGTCCCGGCACCGGCCCCAGCCCGTAGTTCACCGCGTTGCGACGCTCCTTGGGGGCCATGAAGAAATGACACGCCTCGTGCAGCAGCTTCTCGGTGTCGCAGCCCTGGTCGCGCGCGACGAAGAAGGAGCGCCCGTCATAGCCCACCGGCTGCGCAAAGAACGGCGTGCGTCCCTGCTCATCCCCCTGCAGGTCGACGATGCGGATGCCCTTCCCGGTGGTCTTGAACACCCACGTGCGGAGCTCATTCCACCTCGTGCCACACCGGCTCCTGGGCTCCAGGCAACAGGGGGTGCGGTCCTTCATGGCGCGTCCTTCAGGCGGAAGTGCTCCCGTGCGTCCGCCAGCTCCTGCTCCCGCGTGCGCAGCTGCTTGCCAAAGGGCGAGCGCAGGACGGCGGGTCGCTGGGACCGGATGGCGCGTTCCACGTCGGAGATCTCCCGGTCCAGCAGCACCACCAGCTCACGCCCGCGCGCGGTGATCCAGCGCAGCCGGTCCGCAGACAGGTACAGGTCCTTGAGGGAATAACGCACGGCCGCCACCTCCTCCAGGCAGCGGAAGCGGGCGCGGGTGACGTCGTGGCGCGTGAGACCCGGCACTGTTCCCCGCCCCGCCGCCGACGAGATCCGCTCGAACAGCCGCGCTCCCATGGTGAAGGTGAAGCTGGCGTGGAGGATGCCGTGGATGGAGCGCAGGCTGCGTCGCCAGGGTGAGTAGAAGATCTCGCGGTGGTGGTC
Source organism: Myxococcota bacterium (assembly GCA_040752415.1). Classification (GTDB taxonomy): domain Bacteria; phylum Myxococcota; class JACRCW01; order JACRCW01; family JACRCW01; genus JBFMGU01. The sequence goes on along the minus strand of JBFMGU010000204.1, from coordinate 2,531 downwards.
GCCCCGTCGGAGCTCGTACTTGCGCAAGAGCAGGTTCAGGTGGTGGTGCGCGTTCTCGTGGATGAGATCGTCGACGAGATCGAGCTGGTCCCGGTGGAAGGTGTTGATGAACGAAAGCTGCGGGCGGTTGCGGTAGCTGTAGCTGACCACGCCGGGCGCCATGATGGGCACCACGCGTGAGGTGAAGCGCTGCAGGTTGGTGAATCCCTCGGGCCAAACCGCCGAGATGGTCCCCAGCGCCTGCCCCACGCGCTCCGCCACCTCCGGCGGGCTGGGCACGATCTTCGACGGCGTCTTGTCCTTCCCGAACCGGATCGACGGACCCAGCGTGAAGGAGGGAAAACCCGGCACCGGCGTGGGCGGCTCCCAGCGACCGGGGAAGCGTTCTCCGTCGGGGGAACCGGCCACCTGGATGACGCGCGGTCCCGCTTTCAACTGCAACCCGGAGCGACGCAGCTCCATCACGCGCTCCCCGGCGGGCAGCCGCGGCAACGTGAGCCATCCGCCCTGCGTGCCCATGGGGATGACGTTGGCGGGCTCACCGCGCTCATGGCTGCCGGACAGGTCCCAAGGCGTGCGCAACGTCTCCCTCGGCGAGAGCGCGCTGCAGGCCGCGGGAATGTGCAGGAGCACCGCCTCCTGGGTCACCTGGCGCTCCAGGCGGTTGCACAACGCGCGCAGGCGCGTGGTGAGACCCCGGGCCTCCGGCCGTCCCGACGGGAAGAGGTCGGTGAGGTAGCTGTTCTCGTAGAATTGCTCCTCGCACTCGGCGAACACGCCCTCGGCGTCGGCACGCGCGCCGTCCTGCTGCACCTGGCGCAACAGCGCACGGAAGTAGCAGAGGTCGTTGAGCTCCTCCGCCCAGCCCACGGCCTTGAATCCCAGCCACGCGTCGTCGGGGAGCGCGTCCGCCACGGCGCGGTACACGTGCAGCGGCAGGCGCGCGCCCTCGTCCCCAAGCTGGGTGCACAGGTCCAACAGCAGTGTGCGCACGCTCCGACGGAATTCCGCCTGGAGCCGGTCGTAGTAGGCAACGTCGAAGAGCTTCATGGACCATCCGTGGGCGGCCGGTACTTCACGTTGTTCGCAACACCGCGCGTGGCCAGCACCCGGTTGCGATCATCCACCATCAAGGCATTCACGTTGGGCAGGCGCTCCGCCAGCTTCATCCCGCGCTCGGGCCCCATCACGAAGACCGCCGTCGAGAGGGCCGCGGCTTCAATGCCGGTGGGCGCCAGCACCGTCACGCTCCGGGCGGCGCGCGCCGGCTGCCCCGTGCGCGGGTCCAGCACCGAGTGTTGACGTCGACCGCGCTCCATGAAGCTGCGCTCGTAGTCGCCCACCGTGAACACGGCGCCGCCCGCCACCGGCAGCGCCGCGAAGTGCCCGGAGCCACGCGGATCCTGGATGCCCACCATCCAGCGCTTGCCACCCTTGTGCCCGCTGACGACGAGGTCGCCGCCCGCGTAGATGACGCTGTCACCAAAGCCCTTGTCACGCAGGATGGTCATGGCGCGGTCCAACGCCAGGCCGCGCGTGGGCTCCTTCAGGTCCAGCTTCATGCCGGGCTTCTTCAGCAACGCGGTCTGCGCCACCGGGTCCACCACCAGCTGCTTGTAGTCCACCAGCGCGCTCCGACGCTGCAGCTCCTCCGGCGCCGGCGACTGGTTGTTGTTCATGTCGTCAAACGGCCAGGCCGAGGCGTAGGCGGCCACCGTCGGGTCGTACGCTCCGTCGGTGAGCGCGGCAATGCGCGCGGCCTCGCTGATGATCAGGAACGCCTCCGGCGCCACCGGCACGGGTGCCACCCCGGCGTTGCGCTCCACGCGCTGCACGGCGCCGTCCATCCCCTCCATGAGCTGCAGCACCCGCGCGTATTCCGCGAAGGCGTCGTCGGCGGCGGCGCGGGCGGGGTCCGCGGCGTCGGGCGCCACCATCATCAGCGCCTGCAGCTGCAGCCCGTCCACGGTGCGCGTGTGTCGCAGCACGGCGGGCGGCGGCGGCGGGGGCGGCGGAGTGGGTGGCGGCGGGGGCAGGCCGGCGTCCGTACCCTGTGCCAGGGCAAGCGGGGCAACCAGCAGGAGCACCAGGACCGGGAGGTGGCGACGCATGAGCGCGGTCAGGTAGCAGAAAGCGGCCAGGGGGCAAGGCCGACGGGCGGGGGGCGCGGGAGCGTTGGCGTGGGACGCCGGGGCCTGCCAAAGTGGGGGACCATGCTCCGCACCCTCTCCGTGACCCGCGGCGCCGTGATCGCGGCCTGCGTGCTGGTGATGGCCTCCTGCGTTGGCGCCTCCGGCACCGGCAGCAGCAGCGGCAGCTCCGCGCAGTGCGAGGTGAACTCCCAGTGTCCGCTGGGGCAGATCTGTCGCAACAGCGTGTGCATCCCCGGCTGCACCACCAACCGCGACTGCCCGGAGGGCCGACGCTGCAACGCGGCCGCCAACCGCTGTGAGACCATGCCGGTGGACAGCGGCCCCCCGCCCGACGCCACCACGCCCGACGCCACCCGCCCCGACGCCGGCCGGCGCGAC
>JBFMGU010000203.1:0-19313 GCA_040752415.1 Myxococcota bacterium | reverse complement strand
CGGCCCTGGGAAGGAGCACCTGCTGTGTTCGGTCCGGCTCGATGACTCGGGGCATGCCCCCTCATACGCAGGTACCCGCCACGACGTCACATCAAACTGAGACACCCTCTCCAGGGCGCCGCTCGTTTCGCGCACCCGCTTCGTGAACGGGTCGTGCGCCGTTCCCTCCGCTTACCCGCTTCGTGAACGGGTCGTGCGTTGCTCGCTCCGCTCACCCGCCTCGTGAACGGGTCGTGCGTTGCTAGACGCGCTCACCCACGTCACCACGTTGCCATCGTCCTGGACCGTCAGCGTGGATTGCTCTGCGGGTCCTGACACCCCTCAGCTCAAGTTCAAGGCTGGGCCGGCAAGACCCTCCTCGGAGTGCGCGGCTCCGTACGCCGCGAGTCTTGACCGCAGCGCACGGTCCCGACGAGGCTGTCGGCGTGAAGCCGATTCTCCTGTTCGCTCTGACGACGGCGCTGTGGTCGATGGCCCCGCGCACCCCGGTGGTTGGCCCCGGTGGCGTACTGCTTCAGGTGGACCCGCGACTGCCGCATCCCGTCGCTCGTGCCGAGGACCTGCCCAGCGTGGCGTCGGGCGCGCGGTCGCTCGCGGAGCTGGTGGAGGAAGGGCGTCGCGCGTGGTTCGCCTCCACGCTGCACGAGGGCGAGCCCTTTGGCCTTCCCTGGCAGCCCCACGTTGACCTGGACCCACTGGTGCCGCTGGACGCGGTAGGTCCCCTGCTTGCCGGGGCCAACCGCATCCTGCCGACGGGCTTGCAGCCCAATCCCGACGGCGGCCTGCCGCTGGGGCTGGTATTCCCGCAGGGGCCGGGACGGATCTCGCAGAGCTGCGCGGCGTGCCACACCGCCCAGGTGAACGGAGTGCTGCTCGCCGGCACTGCCAATCGCTTCTACCAGCAACAGAACATGTTCCGCGCCACCCGCTCGGCGCTTCGTCTCACGGAGGTGCTGTTGCGCCTGGTCCCTGGACAGCACCGCGCTGCGCAAGACTCCCTGCGTGCGGAGCGTGCCAAGGTGAAGCGCTATGAGGCGCTGCAGAACCTGGGCTGCGAGGAGCAGCTTGCGCCGGGCGTGGTCACCGGGGTGCGTATCTGGCACGCCAGCACCGGCGTCCTGCGCAGCCCCGAACAGCTGGCCAACGAGCAGGACCGGGCCCGGTTCCCTTGTGGCGTCGTCAAGATTCCGCCGCTCAACACCTTGCGCTTCCGCAACCGTTTCTTCTGGGACGGCAGCATCAACACCACGTGGCCGGGGCGGTGGCCGGTGCTGGACTTCCTGGGCGTGGAGCGCGTCGACGAGTGGCGGCAGAGGCAGGCGACGCCAACGGCGGAGGCGTTGGATGCATTTGTCATGTTCAGCACACCGTCACCGCGCTGGCAGGACCTCATGGCGGAGCCCCTGGAGCGCGAGCTGCTGCCACGAGGGCGAGAGCTGTTCCACGGCGCTGCCCGGTGCGCGAGCTGTCACGGTCAGCACGACGCGGACGGACGCCTGACCGGGTATGCGCCAACCATCACGCCCCTGTCGCTGGTGCGGACGGACCCCGAGCGCGCGCAGGCCGCCCGCCGCGACGTCCTGGAGACATTCGGGAAGCTTAGGGAGGCCTTTGTCCCGCGCGTCGCCTGGGATGAGGAGCCGGGCTACGCGGCACTGCCCCTGTGCAGCACCTTCCTCAACGCACCGTACCTGCACACCGGTGGCGTGGCGTCGTTGGCGGAGTTGCTCCTGCCCCAGGAGCAGCGCTCCCGCATGCAGTATCCCGGCGAGACCACCGATCCCGTCGACGTGGGCTATTACACGTCGCGGACGTTGGCGCGGGCCATCACCCGGGGGCCAGCGCGCTCCAACTTCCTATGGCGCAAGGTGCCTGCGCGGTTTGTGCAGGGACACTCCGGCCCGGCGTTTGGCACCACGCTCCCCGACGCCGACCGGCGCGCGCTCCTGGAGTATCTCAAGACGCTCCACTGTCCCTGATGGTCTCCCGCCTCGTCGTCGTCGGGGAGCTGAGCGCCGGACCTCTTCGTTCGCGCGCTTCCCGAGGTGCGCTTACTCGTCGGTGCCGGTGGCCCAGATGGCGCGGTTGCCCGGCGCGTAGATCACCACGTTGCCGTCATCCTGGACCGCCAGCGTGGCGCCGGGGTTGCCGTGCGTCTGGCTGCTCCACACCGCCGTGCCACCCGGCGAGTAGAGCACCAGGTTGCCGTCGGCCTGCATGATCAACGTGCCCGTCGAGCGGCCGTTGGTGTTGGAGGCCCAGCGCGCCACGCCCGCCTTGTAGAGCACCACGTTGCCGTCGGCCTGGTGCACGAAGGTGAAGCGACCGTCGCAGGAGTTCACCGCCTGACCCGCGGTGAGCGCCTCGTTGGCGCCCATGAACGCGCAGCCGGTGGGCGAGTCCACCGGGGTCGCGGTGGCCGGCTGCGCCGCGGGCGTGGCAATGCACTGCGTGTACGCCGCGGAGACGTAGCCCACCACGCCGTCATTGCGACGGATGCGGTGCCAGGTGCGGTTGCCGTTGACGGACTGCCCTTCCGTCGAGCTGATGCGCTCCACGCGCGCCCCGTCGGCCAGCGTGCCCACCGGTGAGTTCGCCGTGGAAGCCGTGGGACGGATGTTGAGCGTGCCGCCGCTGGTGTTCACGCGCACCTGGCCGCACTCGTCGCCGGCGGGCGGAGGAGGATCGCTGGGCGCGGGAGCCGTCCCGTTGCGGGCCGCGGCGCGGATGTCCTCCAGGCGCGCGCGCCCGCCGTCACCCGGGCAGCCGGTCTGCTGGTAGGGCTGCTGGCCGTGGCCCTTGATGCGGTCGCTGTTGATGGCAATGCCGTACATGTTGCTGAGCGCCGCCACCACGCGCGCCGCGCCCTGCACCATGGCGTCGGGAGGCGTGCGCGGGCCGGACACGTTGGCGCAGGCGCCGCTGCTGTCAAAACAACCCACCAGCACAATGCCCGCGTTGCCACTGTTGTAGCTGCGGCTGTGACCGCCCAGGAAGTTCAGCGGACGCAGCTCCCAGACGCGCCCGTCGAGCGTGACCGCGAAGTGATAGCCCGCGTCGCAGTAGCCGCGACCGTCCATGTGATACGCCTGGATCTGGCGCAGTCCCGCCTCGTACGAGCCGCCGGCGGTGGGCGCGCCCGCGGTGTGGTGGATGGCCATGCGCTCCTTGGGACGGTCGCTCGAGGTGCAACGGGTGGGACGTGCATTCCACGCCGAGCGCGCGAGCACGCCGGCATTCGCCAGGTCCCCGTTGAGCGCCTGGCCCTGCTCGCTGTTGGCCACCGAGATGGCGCTGTCATCCGCCAGCTCCTCGTCCTGCGGAATGACCGCGGACCAGGTGAGCAGGCGGATGAAGTCCACGTCACCCTCCGGCACACGCAGCTGGACCTGGGAGCCCACCTCGGCGAGGTCGGTGCGGATGACGCGCAGCTCCTCTTCGTTGAACGTCACATCCATGGGCACCCAGTCGGACGTGGAGCCGTCGTCGCGCACCAGGCGCGCCTGCAGCTTGCGCGCGATGTCCACCGGCACGTCCGTGAGGGTGAGCATGGCCGCCACGCGGGAAGCGCCCGCGGGGACCTCCATCACCGGGGACTCGTAGTAGCCATCAATGAGCGTGAAGGTGGTCTTGATCTCGTCGCGACCGAGGGTGATGTCCAGCGGGTGGTCGTCGTCGATCTCCGTGCTCTCCGTCGGGGTGAGGCAGCCGAGAGAGAACAGCACCATGGAGGAGAGAAGCGCGCGTCGCATCAGGTTCTCCGGTTTGCGGCAGAAGCAATGCCGTGACGCACGCAGCAAACCGTAGGGCCAGGCTCCGACGATATCGGTCGTGTGGGGGGGCGGACCCACATGCCGTAGGACGGGTGACGGAGCACGTCGTCGTCGGACGGACGGCGGAGCAACATTTCCTGCGAAGCGGAAGACCGCGGAGACCTCAAGGCGCGCGCGGGCTTTCCACGGGGCCCGAACCGCTGGGACGATTGCTGGCCTGGGTGAGCAGCACGCGATCTAGCAGCCGCAACACCCGCACGCCTTCCTCACGGTGTGGGCGGAGCCCCTCGGCAGGGAGGCGATGGCGCCCTCAAAGGTATCCACGTGCATCTTCTGAACCATGTTGACGACGAAGGACCGAGCCAGAACCCCGTCATGTGTCGCCACCAACCCGTAGAGCTGGTCGGATTCGTCCGGAACACGCACCCAGATGTCCACGCTAGTCCTCTCGCGGATTCGCAGTGGCGGAGACAGCGTCACCTCTCCGGTTTGACCGTTCAGGGAGTACGAGCCACATGAATGCCGGAGCTTCATGCGCATGGAGTAGAAATAGGCGGTGAAGGTCCCACGCTTCTCATCCGATGGAACACGGATGTGAACCCAGGCGCCGTTCGGAAACCGAGTCTTGATAGCATCCCGCGCTTCTTCGACCCTTCTGGAGGACTCGTCATATTCCTCCTGCTCACGGTGGGCCGCCTCGCGCCGCATCTCGATGTCCTGCTCGAACTCCTCGCTCGGGGAATTGGGGATTCCACACGGCTCGCAGGACCGCGGAATGTCGGGTTCCGTCACGCACGCAGCCGTGGCCCCCTCAGGTACCTCGCTGGTGGATGCAAAGACCTCCGCGTCCAGCGGACTCCCGCGACATCCAAGGAGGACGCTTGACGCTGCCGGGACGTCCTGGACCTGCGTGAGGCGCAGCCCCGCCGACACCGCTACCCTGTAGCGCTCCGCCAACGTGGCACAGCGAGCCAGACGACGGAGAACGCCACCGTGCGAAGGCAACAACCAGGCTGCCCGTTCCAAGGCATCGGTGGCCTCCGGATATCGCCCCGCCGTTTCAAGATCGATCCCGTGCGAAAGCAGCGCGTGAGCGTTCGGCTCCTCCGCAGACAGATATGCCCACGCCACGTACCCGGATGATTCCTGCACCGGTACCGATGGCAGCGGCGGAAGAGCAGCTTCCTCCGACATCATGTTGATCACCAGCGTGCGGTGGGCCGCGGCGTTCCATGAGACCTTCGCGAATTCGCCGTGGATCTCCAGCACTCTGACTCGGTCCCCGACGCGAAGCAGTGCGATCGAACGCCCCGTCTGACTGGCGCGCTCTCGAACATTCAGGGCACTGGCCTGGACGAACAGAAAGAGGCCTGGACGCGGAGCGGGACCCGGAGCCTGCACGGTGGGGTCGATGGGACGAGGCGGAGGCGTCGTCCGTGCCAATTCGCGATGAACCCGCTGGGCGTCGGCATCCCGGTCGAGCTCGTTGTAAAGGGCCTCCAGGATTTGCAGCGCCTCCCGCCCCCGGTGGTCCCAGTTCAGTGCTGCTTCGGCGTGGAACAAGGCGTCGAGCGGAAGCCCCTCAGACAACGCAGCCCGCGCGAGCCCCAGCCGCTCTTCATAGCGGAGCTTCGCGACGTCTTGTGGTGCCTCCAACGTCTCAGCCGAACTACTGGCGGACGACAAGAGCGCGCAGAGGGTCAGGGCATGACATGTGTGAAACACGATTCCCCTCCGCAGCGGCAGGCACTCTTCAGCGTGTGGCGTTGTCCATGAACCCGAAGCACAACACGCCGGCTGTCACTCGGCAACCCGCGCGCCGACGCGCTGCACCCTTCCTCACCCGGGCGCGCGCGGCGTGTAGCAAGCCATCCGCGCTTGAGACGCGTGTGTGTCCACGGCGATGCGTCATTCGCTGGGTGCGCACTTTCGTCCGCCGTGAGCCTGCGCGCCGGCTTGCGGATGACAATGCCCAGGTCACGTGGGTTACGCGCTGGCTCGCTCGCGGAAGGATGGCGAGGTGCGGGGGCCCAGCGCGCGCTGAGGCCGGACAGCCTGTCTCTCACCCGCCGGTGCTTTCTTGTTAGATGGCGCCCCGTGAGGAGGTCATCTGGTCCGAGGAGAACTCCGGTTGGGCGACGGAGCAAACAAGACCTGCGAAGCGGAAGACCGCGGAGACCTCAAGGCGCGCGCGGGCTTTCCACGGGGCCCGAACCGCTGGGCGCGGTGCTGCTCTGCTGGAGCACCACCCGGTCCATGTACATGCCGTCCTGGCGCATCCAGACGTGGATGGTGTGCTCGCCGGGCGAGGAGATGGTGACCGGGACGTAGCGCCAGACCCACGTGTCGTACGTGGCGAGCTGGATGGTCCCATTCACCGCACCGTCGACGCCGACGTAGACGGAGTCGTCGGAGCTGCTGTTGCCCCAGCCGCGCACGTAGAAGCGGTACGTGCCGGTGCGCGTGAAGTTCACGCGGTAGGTGAGCACCGGGCTGGTGGTGGTGATGCTGGACTCCACCCGCACCCCGTCATTGGGGTAGGAGCGCATGTTGCCTTCGGCCACGTCGCCGGACTTCGTGCGCGGCACCCAGGAATGTCCGTTCACCGTGGTGGTCTGGTGGTAGTGCTCAGCCTCCATCACCACCAACCCATTCTGCTCCACGAACGCGCCGGAGCTGCCACCGGAGGAAGCCGGTTCCACCGTGATGGCCACCGCGGCGCTGGTGGTGGTGGCGTTGTCGTCGTCGGTGGCGACCGCGGTGAGCAGGTAGGCACCCACGTCCGGCGTGAAGGAGCACGTGTACGGCGCGCTGCCATCCACGCAGAGGGGCGTCACGCCGCCACCGTAGAAGGCCACCTGGGTCACGGTGCCGTCGGTATCCGTCGCGGTGGCGGTGAGCGTGACCAGGTCGCCCTCGGTGACGGTTTGTCCGTTGGTGGGCGCGGTGAGGTTGACCGTTGGCGAGGTGTTGGTGGGCGTGGTGCTCCCGCCGTCGCGCGGGCTCTCGGCGGGACCGGTGCCGCTGGGGGTGTAGGCGCTGTCCCTGGTGAGGATGACGCGGTCCACGTAGGCACCATCCTCCCGCATCCACAGGTTGAAGACGTGGATGCCCGCGGCGGGCACCTGCACGGTGGCGGGGCGCCACACCCAGGTGTCGACCTTCTTGTAGTGCACCGTGGCGGACACGCTCCCGTTGAGCCCCGCGTGGATGGAGTCCGCCGAGGTGGCAGAAGCTCGCACGCGCAGCCAGGCCACGTAGGAGCCGCCCTGTGTGAGGTTCACGCGGTAGTCCATCTGCGGGCTGGTGCTGGGGATCGAGGAGTCGATGTTCGTGCCGTCATTGGGGCCGGCGTACATGGATGCCTCGCCGGTATAACCGGTGGGGCTGGTCTTCGGAGTCCATTCGTGCCCGCTTCGGCTGGTCTTCGTCGTGAAGTGCTCCGCCTCGAAGATCACCAGCCCGCCCTGTTCCTGGAACGCCCCGCTGCCTCCGCTGGAGGAGGAGCTGCTCGAGGACGAGGAACTGCTGGAGGAAGAGGAACTGCTCGACGAGGAGGAGCTGGAGGAGGAACTGCTTGACGACGATGAAGACGACGAGGAGCTGCTCACTCCCGCGCCTCCCGACGACGAGCTGCTGCTGGAGGGGCCGGAGTAGGCGGAGTTGGGCGCACCGGGCGTGCCGTCCTCCACGTCGGAGGCGTGCCAGTTCCAGCCCAGCGCGTTGTCCAGCGTGTGATTGACCAGCTCCAGGGACGGACCCAGGCCGTCGGGGCTGGCGGGCCAGGGATCGATGTCGCTGTAGGTCACGAGGTCAATGACGTTCCCCAGCGCGTCCACCAGCTCCACGGCCTCGCCGGAGTTGGAGAGGTTGCCGACATACTGGCCAAAGGGCGCCAACCCGTGGTCGGTGCGGAACTGGGCGGCGTTGCTGGCCAGCACCAGGTAGCCGCCCGCCGGAATGCTGGTTCCCAGCGGAAAGGTGAAGTCGATGCCGCGGGTGAACCGCGCGTTGTCCAGGCGCAGCGCCACGGACCCGCCGTTGTACAGCTCCAGGAACTCCCGCAGGTCCCCGTCGACGGTCCCGTCCGCCGGCGGATGGTAGTGCAGCTCGTTGATCACCAGCCTGGAGAAGTCCTGGGGCGGGTAGAACGTGGCCTGGTTGGGCGGGCTCCAGCGGTCGCCGTCCTTCACACGGGAGAGGACGGTGGTGACCTGGTCCATGACCACTTCCGTGCTGTCCGCGCCGTTGAGCGCGCCAGGAACCACGCTGCCGGTAGCGCTGCGCGGGTCGACGCCGTTGGTGGTGTAGAAGATGTCGCCCGTGCCGCGGTTGGGGTTGGTGATGGTGAGCCGGAAGCCGCTGGGGATGGCCCCGCCGTTCTGCGAGTACGTGGGCGCCAGCAGGCCGGGACGGTACCACCCGTTGGCGATGTACTGGTCGACGAAGACCGCGGTGCGGTTGGGGCAGTAGTTGTTCAGCTTGTCGTCGCGGGTTGGCACCCAGAAGTCATTGCGCGTGTACAGGTACGCGGGCAGCGAGTCCGGCTCCGCGTCTTCCCAGTGGTACACGTCGCGGGAGTAGTCACCCCAGCGCGCCGACTCGGCGATCACCGCCTGGTCGACGACGTCCGTGAGCGCACCGTAGCGCGCGGCGCAGCGTGCGGGGGTGAGCACCCCGTTGCCCGTGGTGTGCAGCGCAACGCGGTCATTCACCAGCTGGCGGAACTGCGCGTTGGTCATCAGGCGCAGGAAGAGCCGCGCGGGCGTGCCTGCCGCGTCGTCGGTGGTGATGTCGTCGTCAAGACGCTTCATCCCGGAGTCGTTGTCCCAGGGGATGAACTTGAAGCGCGTGTCCGTGCCGCTCCGCTTGCGGTAGGCGTACCAGTTGTGCTCGGGCCAGTCGTTGTTGCCCACGTAGTGGGTGAGGATCACGTAGTCCGCCAGGTCCACCACGTCCACGCGCTGTTGCGCCGTGGCGTAGGTGCTGTCGGAGACCGGGGTGCTGGAAAGCAGGCTGTGCAGGCTGTTCCACGCGTCAATGGTGCCGACCTCCGCCACCGGCGTGTAGGCGGGCTCGGCGTCCTCGTCGGGGAAGACCAGGTCGTAGTCCGTCAGGGTCCCGCCCTGGTAGGCCACCAGGTAACGGTCGTCGATGCGCTCGGTGATGTCATAGAGGCCCCAGTACAGGCCGTTGAGATAGACGTGCACGTAGCGCGCCCCGTGCGGCGCCAGGTGCCCCATCTCCCGGAACGCGATGCGCGGGAACTCGTCATTCACGTAGTCCGCAATGCCGCGGTTGTAGCTCTTCCACGACGTCCAGATCCGGTTGGACCCGCCCTTGAGCAGGATGCGGTCAAACTGGCGCACCGCACCGTCGGCGGCGAAGACCGGGTCCATGTCCGCGAAGACGGGATAGTCCAGCTTCGCGGCGCCCAGGCTGGAGCGGAAGTAGAGGCGGAAGCTCTTCTTGGGCGTGCTGCGGGGACGCCGGCTGGACTGGCCGTGGATGCGCGCTCCCGCCGTGAGGGCGAAGGCGGTGGTGTTGTCCGGGTTGATCCACTCGACGGAGACGGGCCGCTCCCACGCGTCGCCCTTCTCCAGCGGGTTGTAATAGATGCCGGTATCCGCGTCGAAGAGGTTGGCGACGTCCGTCACCAGTGACACGGTGGGGATGTCACGCAGGGAGTCCGGCAGCGCAGTGGCGTAGTCGCTGTCGCCCACCACCTCCGGGTCCATCTCGTAGTCCGCGGGATAGGGGCCGTCGCCGTCGTCGTCGGCGAAGTAGCTGGGGTAGCCGCTGGGACGGCCGGGCTGCCGCAGCACTGCGCCAATGAAGATGTACGTCTGCGTCACCACCGGCGAGACGTCCGTGCTGGAACGGTAGGCCACCGCGCGCAGCGGCGTGGTGGTGCTGATGGTGATGGGACCGCTGTACAGCGTGCCCCGGCCCGAGGTGGGCGTGGTGCCGTTGGTGGTGTAGCGGATGGTGGCGCCGGAGGTGGGGCTGCTTAGGGTGACCGTAAAGGAGGACGAATAGAAGCCTCGCGGGACGCTGAAGGTGGGCGGCTGGGTCTGGGCCGCGGCAACCGCGGGCAAGAGGACCGAGAACGCCAGGACGAGCGTGCTTGCAATGCGCATGGAACTCCCCCGAGGGTCGGGACGGATGCCGCGGACCGGCGCAACGGCGTTCGCCGCCACGTGAGCCGCGCGATGGTCATGGCTGCCACCACCACGGGCGGGGTGGCGGCAGGCCACCGGCATGGTTGCGGTGGCGGCGACGGGATGATGGGTGCTTCAGGGCCGCGGTGAACCGCTGTTCACGACGTCTTCCCGCACGGTGAGCCGTCGTTCAGGCGGACCGCCCCAACGCTGCGTCCATTGTAGCGGCGCCCTCCACCCGGACCAGAACGCAAGCGTGGCGAGCACACGGCCCCGGACGACGTGGTGCGGAAGGAAGTTGTGCGCACCCGTCCGGTTGGGGAAGCATGGGTGCAACCATGAGCTCGTTGCCCTGGACTCGCGTGTGCTGGGTGTTGGCGGTGGTCTCGACGCTGCTGCCGGTCGCGGCGCGCGCGGACGCGCAGGAGGAGAAGAAGGCGGAGATTGCCATCATGCCGTTCGACACCCGCAAGGTGGATACCGAGCTGACGGCGGCGTTGATGGACACCTTCCAGATCCGGTTCGCGCGGGCCTCGGAGCGGAACGTGATCGGGCAGCAGGACATCGCCTCGCTCGTCACGTTCGAGCAGCAGAAGTCCCTCATGGGCTGCGACAGCACCAGCTGCCTCACGGAGATCGGCGGGGCGCTGGGCGTGCGCTACCTGGTGATTGGCCGCTTTGCGCGCGTGGGCAACAGCATTGTCATCACCGTGAAGCTGATGGACGTGCAGCGCGCGCAGCTCCGCCTCTCCGACCAGGAAGTGGTGGCTTCCGCCGACGAGCAGGCGCTGCTGGAGGGCGTGCAGCGGCTGGCGGTGCGGTTTGGTGAGGCCGCGCGCAAGGAGCTGGGCCCACGCAGCAACGGCGCCACGGAAACACCGCCACCCGCCACCTCGGCAACCACCACGTCCCCCGCGCCCTCGCGCCCGCCCCCCGCGCAGAAGCCCGCCGTCACCGCGCCCGCTCCCACCAAGGCCGCTCCCGCGGCGGCGTCGACCTCGGGTGGTGGAGGTGGGTTCAATCCGTGGCAGCCGGTGATGGTGGTGTCCGGGCTGCTCACGGCGTGCGCGGTGCTCAACTGCTGCCTGGGCCTGGGTTGGCTCACGTTGGCGTTGGCCATTGCGGGCGGCGGCAGCGGCGAGGGCGCGGGCACGGCGCTGGTGGTCTCGTGGTTGCACCTGTTTGGCTGCACCTGTTGCGGGTGTCTCAGCGGCGCGGGCTGGCCCACCGGGATCTTCCTCAAGCGGCGCGCGTCGGCCACACCTGACGTCGACACGCCCCCGCGCGCCGAGCCGAAGCCCGCGCCGGTTCCGGTGGGAGGAGCGGAGGAGCCCGACACGCCGGAGGCGAGCGAGGAGGCGCAGGAACAGCTCACCGGCGGGAGCGGTGGCGGCGGGAAGCAGCAGTATTGATCAGCGGATCTCGCGGATGACGTGGTTGCCGCTGTCGGCGAAGAACAGGCGCCGGCTGGGGAAGTGGTAGACCACGTCAAAGGGTTGGCCCATCCGCGCGGCGCTCCCCGTGCCCTCCACGTAGCCGCTCTGGTTGGGGGCGCCGATCATCGTCGTCACCGTGGCGTCGGCAATCACCGCCTGGCGGATGGTGTACGCCTCCTGCTCGGTGAAGTAGATGCTCGTCCCGTCGGAGGTGAGGTCGCGCGGGCGGTCCAGGAGCGCGCTGGTGCCGGTGCTGTCCAGGTACCCCGGCGTGTTCTTCTGGCCCACGAAGGTGCCCAGGTACGTCGTCACCGTATTGTAGGAGCGGATGGTGTAGCCAAGGTTGTCCGCGATGTAGAGCATCCCGGAGTTGTCGGAGGTGATGAAGCGCGGGCTGTCCATCACCGCCGCGGTGCCATAGTCATCCGTCGCCACGGGATTGCCGTTACCGCCGCTGCCGCACGCTCCGCGGCCTCCGGGATACGCCGTGCCCGCCAGCGTGACGACGGTGCCCGCGTTCGGGTCGAAGGCGCGCAGCGTGGCGGCGCGGGCATCCACGAAATACAGCAGGCCGTTGAACCAGGTGAGCCCGCGCAGGTCATCAAAGCGCGCGGCCAGCGCGGTTCCGGGCGCGGTGGCGTCGATATTGCCGCAGGTTCCGTCGCCGGCCACGGCGTTGACCTGGAAGGGCGCGGTGGCGCTCATCTCCATGATGCGGCCGTTGGCGGAGAACCAGACCCGCGTTCCGTCGGTGGCAATGGAATCCACGCCCACCAGGCGACACGCGGTACCCAGGCACGGCGGCAGCGAGTTTCCTCCGCCCGCCACGGTCACCACCTCGCCGGCCACCGTCGACGACGTGGGGTCGTTGACCGTGACCCGGCGGATGAGGCCGTTGAGGTTGCCGGGCTGGGTCACCCACAGGAAGTGGTCGTCCGCCGCCATGTAGAACGTGCCCTGGAACGTGGCGGTGTTCACCACGCCGTCCACCGAGCCCGGCTGTCCGGGGGTGCCGGCAAACAGCGCGGTGGTGTTGGTGAAGTTGCAGGTGGGGTTGCAGCTGTCGCCGTTGGAGGTGTTGTTGTCGTCACAAATCTCGTTGGCGTCCACCGTGCCGTCGCCGCACGTCTGGCCCACCAGCTCGAACTGGCAACTCGGGTCGCAGCCGTCGCCGGCGACGTTGTTGCTGTCGTCGCACTGCTCGTCATTGGCCAGGTCCAGCGTGCCGTCGCCACAGGTGGGCGCCGCTTCCACCTGGCAGGCCGAGCTGCACCCGTCGCCGTCGGCGGTGTTGCCGTCCTCGCACCGCTCTCCCAGCGTGTAGTCGACCACGCCGTCACCGCAGTGCGCGCTCAGGCAAGTGCTGCGACAGGCCCCCTGCGCGATGTCGTTGTTCTGCCCGCCGTCGTCGCACTGCTCCGCGCTGTCCACCACCGAGTCGCCGCAGGCGGCAAGCGTGCAGCTGGTGCGGCAGGCGTCGGGCGTGGTGTCGCTGTTGAGCCCGGCGTTGTCGCAGGTCTCATTGGTGTCCGTGACACCGTCGCCGCAACCCGCCGGCACACAGGTGGTACGACACGCGTCAGGCGTGGTGTCGCTGTTCTGCGCGCCGTCGTCGCAAGTCTCATTGCTGTCGATCACGCCGTCGCCGCAGGCTGCCGGCAGGCAGGTGGTGCGGCACGCGTCGACCGTGGTGTCGCTGTTCTGTGCGCCGTCGTCGCAGGTCTCATTGGTGTCGATGACCGAGTCACCACACGCGGCGCGCACGCAGGTGGTCCGGCACGCGTCGGCCACCGTGTCGCTGTTCTGCGCGCCGTTGTCGCACTGCTCGCCGCTTTGCAGGATCCCGTCGCCACAGGCGGGCGTGACCTCGTTGGCACACGTGCTGGAACAGCCGTCGGAGTCGGCATTGTTGCCGTCGTCGCACGCTTCGCCGGTGTCCACCATCCCATCGCCACAGCTGGGGTTCACGCAGGTGGTGCGGCACGCGTCGGCGGTGAGGTCGCTGTTCTGCGCGCCGTTGTCGCACTGCTCGCCGTTGTCCTGGACTCCGTCGCCACAGCCCGGCAGCGCGCAGCGGGTGCGGCAGGCATCCGCGGTGGTGTCGCTGTTCTGCGCGCCGTCGTCGCAGCCCTCTCCGGTGTCCGTCACGCCGTCGCCGCAGGTGGCGGAGGCGCAGGTGGTGCGGCAGGCGTCCGCGGCGGTGTCGCTGTTGGCCGGGCCGTCGTCGCAGGTCTCACCGGTGTCCGTGACGGAGTCGCCGCAGGAGGGCGGCTGGCATGACGTGCGGCAGGCGTCGGCGGTGGTGTCGCTGTTCTGTGCGCCGTCGTCGCAGCTCTCTCCGGTATCCGTCACGCCGTCGCCGCAACCGGCGGGGATGCACGTGGTGCGGCACGCGTCGGCAACGCTGTCGCTGTTCTGCACGCCGTCGTCGCACGTCTCCCCGGCCTGGAGGATCCCGTCGCCGCACGCCGGCGTGACCTCGTTGGTGCAGGTGCTGGAGCAGCCGTCGTTGTCGACGGTGCCGCTGTCGTCGCATTCCTCCGGGGACTGCACCGCGCCGTCGCCACACACCGGTCCCGCGTCGGTGCCGCCCGCGTCGGTGGTCCCGCCGTCAGCGACACCCGCGTCCAGGCCGCCGGAGGAGGACGTGCTCCCGGACGTGGAGGTGCTTCCGCCCGAGGAGCTGGACGACGAGGAGCTGGTCCCGCTGGCGGTGGAGCTGTCACCCGACGAGGACGAGCTGGAGGAGGTGCTGGAGACGGAACCGCTGCTGGATGAAGAGGAGCTCGAGGACGAAGAAGACGCGGAGGACGTGCTGGTGCTCTCCTCGGGGGTCTCCCCGGGCGGCTGCCCCGTGGTGCAGGCAATGGGCAGCAGGACCAGCGCAGGCAACACCACACGGAACAGGCGCATCATGGAAGAACCCCTCCAGGCACGTCGTGACGACGTCACGGTCCTCACACTCTAGCCTGCGCTCGAGGAAGCTCCAGAAAACCGCGGGTGTGAGCGGCGCCTACCCTGGCGGCCCGGGTCGCCTGCCGTCATGCTCGGCGCATGGCTTCCTCCCGCTACCAGCCCGTCCCGCTCCGTCATGAGCGGCTCGCTCCCGACGTGCAGCTCCACCGCTCGCGCATGTTCCTCGAGGTGATGCAGCGCCGTCGCTCGGTGCGCGCCTTCTCGGCGGAGCCGGTGCCCTTCGCGCTCGTCGAGAACGCGGTGCGTGCCGCGGCCAGCGCGCCCAGCGGGGCCAACCAGCAGCCCTGGCGCTTCGTGGTGGTGCAGGATCCCGCGGTGAAGCAGCGCATCCGCGCGGGCGCGGAGGAGGAGGAGCGCGAGTTCTACCGCAGCGCGCCGGAGGAATGGCGCCAGGCGCTGGAGCCGCTGGGTACCGACGAGAACAAGGCCTACCTCACCACGGCGCCCTATCTCGTCGTGGTCTTTGCCATCACGCACGGCTGGGAGCAGGCGCCCGACGGCACGCGCATCAAGGTGAAGCACTACTACGTGCGCGAGAGCGTGGGGATTGCGGTGGGACTGCTGCTGGCCAGCCTCACGCACGCGGGCCTGGCCACGTTGACCCATACCCCCGCGCCCATGGCGTTCCTCGGCACCATCCTGGGGCGGCCGGACAACGAGCGCGCGGAGTTCCTCATCCCGGTGGGCTACCCCGCGCCCGACGCCACCGTGCCCGCGCACGCGCTGGTCAAGAAGCCCCTGGAGGACGTGATGGTGCGCGTGTGAGCGGGAGGCTCACTGGCAGCTGGGGAACTTCACGCACCGTCGGGCAAAGCAGCCGATGGTGGCGGGACATCCGGACTCGCACGCCTCCAGGGTGGGGAACGTGTAGTTCTGGTCAACGCACGTGCAGTAGAAGATCCCGCCCCGCCCACATGGGTTGTACTCGGCGCAACGCGGGTCGCACGGGTCGGTGCCCAGGCACTGCGCGCAGTCACACCTGGTGGCGCTGGAGCGGTCGGTGCAGATCCTGGTGCACGCGTTGACGCGGTCGTACTCGGAGCGGTGTTCCCGCTCGATGGAGTGCGCAAAGGGGTTGTGCCCGCCCAGCGAGGAATGCAGCAGCTCATGGAGGAGCAGGGGCAACAGGTCGCCGCAGCGCGGGTCGGTGAAGGCGCGGTCGTCGACGGAGATGCTGATCCGCTGGTCCTCCGCGGGGTCGGCGGACACGTTGAGCGCGCAACCGTCCGCCAGCCCGTAGTTGGCCTCCAGGTCCTCACACGCCAGCGTGATCCCGCGCTCGGCGGCCTGGGACGCAAAGAACTGGGCCACGTCATACATTCCCAGCTCCTCGAAGCACGACATGCCACGCTGCAGGGCCTCCTCGGTGGCCGCGTGGATCTGTTCGGCCTGTTCCGCGGTGCACTCGCCCCCGCCCAACGGGCCCTCAATGCCGGCGGGCTGCCACAGCGTGGTGGTCCAATCCAGCACCGTGGAGAAGCTGCCGTCGGCCTCCATCCACTCCCAGACAATCTCCAGCGACTCGTCGAGGCGCCGGGTGGTCTCCCGACGACGCAGGCCGTGCGGTCCGGGCACCTCCTCCACCACCGTGGTGCGGCCGCCGGTCTCCGCGTCCCGCGTCATGGTCATGCGACGCTCCGGGACGCCGTCGCGGTCCTGGTCCCACACCGCGGTCCAGCCGGTGGCGTCGTGGGTGCGTTGCATGACCCGTTCCCCGTCGACGAGGATCTCCGCCTGCACCACCTGCGCCCCCTGCATCACCCGCCGCAGGCGCACCCGCCCGTCCAACGAGAGCGCCACGTCGGTGCTGCCGCCCTGCAGCGCGTCATGCGCCGCCAGCACCGCCTGCGAAGACAGCCCGGCCGACGAGCTTCCCGCGTCCACCGCCGTGGCGCCCGCATCCGGCGGGGATGCACCGTCCGGCCGGCACGCCAGCACCAGCAGCAGCAGACCTTCCGCGCCACGCGCACGAACGAATCCCATGGCACACCCCCGCGGACCGCGTCACTTCGTCGTGGATGAAACTTACGAAGAGATTAGCCGTGGCCCTGCCGGGGATTCAACCCGCGCTCCCGCCACCCGCGCCGGTCCCTGGTGCTTCCGGGCCCGCCCGTCGGCAGCGCCGCGCGACCGCCACCTCCCAGGGACCCCCGTGGGCCAGGGCGGCCCCACCGGCCTTCCCGGCATGCGGCAGCGGCGCGGCCTCTGTCGGGTATCCGTGGAAATCCCTTGCCCGCGAGGTGGCAGTCCGGCAAATCTTTCGGCCTCGCGCCGCACGCGCCCCGGGCCCGCCCATGACCGATGCTCCCAAACCCCGCATCCTGGTTGTTGATGATGAAGCCAACGCCCGCGCCGCGCTGGCGGACCTGCTCCGTGAGGAGGGGTACGCCGTGGACGTGGCCGCGGACGGCTTCAAGGCGCTGCCCAAGCTGGACGAGCAGGCCCCGGACCTGCTGCTGACCGACCTGCGCATGCCCGGCATGGACGGGTTGGAGCTGATGCGCAAGGCGCGGGAGCGGGACCCGACGATGGCCGTGGTGGTGATGACCGCGTTTGGCGCCATCGACACCGCCATCCAGGCCATGCGCGAGGGGGCGGCGGACTACCTCACCAAGCCGCTGAACTTCGACGAGCTGGTGTTGGTCCTGCAGCGCACGCTGGAGAGCCGGCGGCTGCGCGAGGAGACCGGCCAGCTGCGGCAGCGCCTGAGCGAGAAGCACCGGCTGGACAAGATCGTTGGCAACAGCCCGCCCATGCAGGCGGTGTTTGCCACGGTGATGCAGGTGGCGCCGTCGCGGGCCTCGGTGCTGATCACCGGGGAGAGCGGCACGGGCAAGGAGCTCATTGCCGCGGCGCTGCACGAGCACTCCCCGCGCGCCAAGGGGCCGTTCATCAAGCTGCACTGCGCGGCGCTGGCCGAGACGCTGCTGGAGAGCGAGCTGTTCGGTCACGAGAGGGGCGCGTTCACCGGCGCGGTGAGCCGGCGCGACGGGCGCTTCCAGCAGGCGCACGGCGGCACCCTGTTCCTCGACGAGATTGGCGAGATCAGCGCCGCCATCCAGGTGAAGCTCTTGCGCTTCCTGCAGGAGCACCAGTTCGAGCGCGTGGGGGGCAACCAGACCATCAGCGTGGATGTGCGCGTGGTGGCCGCCACCAACCGCGACCTGTTCCGACGGGTGAAGGAAGGCCACTTCCGCGAGGACCTGTACTACCGCCTCAACGTCGTCACCATCGAGGTGCCGCCGCTGCGGGCGCGCCCCGGCGACATCCCGCTGCTGGCCACGCACTTCCTCAAGAAGTACGCCGAGGAGAACAACAAGAACGTGACCGGCTTTGCCGACGACGCACTGGCGGTGATGTCGCGTTATCCCTGGCCCGGCAACGTGCGGGAGCTGGAGAACGCGGTGGAGCGCGCGGTGGTGGTGTGTCGCGGGGACATCATCCGCTCCGCGGACCTGGGTCCAGCCATCCTCTCCGTGGTTCCCGACGTGAAGGGTCCCACCGGCGCGCCCGTGGGCGCCCACGGCGGGCCGCAGGTGCCGGGCGCCACGCTGGCGGAGCTGGAGAAGTACGCCATCCTGCGCACGCTGGAGCACACCGGCGGCAGCACCTCCAAGGCCGCCGAAATGCTCGGCATCTCCCCGCGCAAGATCCAGTACAAGCTGCGTGAGTACAGCGAAGGGGGCCCCGCCCGGAGCAACACCGGCGACGAGGCCGAGAGCGACTGAGGGGCCGTTGGTGAGTCCCGCAAAGGAAGTCAGAAGTCAGAAGGTGATTGCCGTCGTCGACACGGGATCCCCTTCTGACTCCTGACTTCTGACTCCTGACTTCCCTTTGGGTTTCCCGACGCCCCCAGGCGCTCCCGCCGCGCACCCGCGCTCCGCGTTGTCACGGACGGCAGGTTTTGCGGTACCACGTCCCGCGCGGTCCGGCCGCGGCACGCGCGCGGCGGGCGCAGCGTCGAGCCGGAGCCGGCCTTGAGCGCGTGACCACGTCCCCGCCGCGCGTGTTTGTCGTTGTGGTTCCCCCCGGGCGTGCCCCATCATGCCGCGCCATGTTGTTCCTCTGGGCAGTGCTCGCGGGGGCGGTGGCCAGCGACGGGCCATTGTGGAGCGCGGCACTGGTACACCAGCCCGGCGCCGGGATGCCGCCCGCCGTGGCCGACCGGGTCCACGCCGAGCTGCGCGCCACGTTGGACCGCGTGGGCACGCTGCGGGTGCAGGGCGCGGGTGACACCCTGATGGGGCGTGACCAGGCGCGGGAAGCGGGTTGGCGTTGTGACGGGGCGCCGGCGTGCCTGGCGCAGCTGGGTCGCGCGCTGGCGGTGGACCTGCTGGTGGAGGCCACCATCTCCGGCACCGCGGTGACGCCGCGGCTCCTGGTGCGCGTCATCGACGTGGCGCAGGCCACCGAGCGCGGTCGCGTGGAGCGGGAGCTGCCCAGTGACCTGGAGCGCTGGCCGCCGGTGCTGCGCGCGGTGGTGGAGGAGCTGCCGGTGTGGGGCGCGGGAATCCGTTTCCACTTCGCGCGGCCGGTGGCCGAGGTCACCGTGGATGAGCGCAGCTTTGTGCGGCCGGGCATGGAGCTGGTGGTGGCGGGGCTGCCCGCCGGCGGTCACAAGGTGCGCGTGGTGATGGAGGACCTCTCGGAGGCGGACACCACCGTGCAGCTGCCCAGCGACGGCGTGGCCAGCGTCTGGGTCACCACCACCGCCAAGGACGTGGACCTGGTGGTGGTGCCGCCTGCGCCGCGCGTGAGCACCGAGCCGCCGCCGCCTCCCGCCCCGCCTTCCCGCGCGCCGCAGCTCGTCGGGACCGCGCTCTCCGTCGGAGGATTGGTGGGGCTGGCGCTGGCCACCCTGGGTGTTGCCGTCGGTGGGATCGCTTCTCTCGTCGGGATGGTGCTGTTGGCCTCGTTGCCGCGGGAGCCCACCAGGGGGCGCGTCATGGCGCGCGAGGGACAGGACC
>JBFMGU010000202.1:0-19434 GCA_040752415.1 Myxococcota bacterium | reverse complement strand
TCTGGCAATTCCGGTGCTTATCTCCGTGCCAACCCCCACTGTCTCTTAGCCCCCCAGCCAGGCATTGTGGCCACGCCGCCTGGCTGGTTTGTTCTTGGGGCCGGGGGGGCGTGTGAGCGCAGAGCACGCGCAATGCCAACCCACTTCTCGACGGAAATCGGGTGGGAAGACGGTCCGGACCTGTCTGATTTCCAGACAGGGTGACTGAAATCCGGACACCCGTCACGCGTTCCCGCTTCCTCCACGACGGCGGGTCCCCGGCGGCTCCTGCGCGATGCGGCGTCGTCGACCGCTCAACGAAATCACGGGGTGGTGCCGCATGGCTCACCATTCGCGCGCTGGTCGCCCATGATGAGCGGTCAGCGACGAACGGGACGGCTGCGCCTGAGCCAGCGGGCTGGCGCATGGGTGATTCCAGCATGGGTTCACCCGGCTTCCCCATCCGCGTTTCCCGACGAGCCCGTGGCTCCGGGATCAACCCCTGGCGCGCGCCGGAGCCAGTGCCTAGCCTGCTGCGCCATGTCCGAGGCGGAGGGCAACGGGAAGGCGGGCGGGAACGGGTACCACCCGGTGCTGGTGACCGTGGCCACCACCGAGGACGACGCCCAGCTCAACCGCTGGACGCTGGCGCTGCTGGCGTTGGGGATTCCCCACCAGGTCATGCCTGCGGAGACGGGTTGGGGCAGGCTGGTGGTGGTCCGGGACGTCGACGAGGGGCGGGCGCGCCACACGCTGACGGAGGTCGACCGCGAGCATGCGCAGGGCCTTGAGGAGCAGGCGCGGCGGCGCCGGGTGGAGCGGCTGCCGCGCTGGGCCATCCTGCAGGCGGAGCTGGTGGCCTTTGGTATCATTGCCATCAGCACGTGGGCGGGGCCGCGCACCGGCATGGGCCAGGAGGAGTTGAGCCGGGCCATGGCGCGTGGGCTGATGGATGCCGGCGCGGTGTTCGCGGGGGAGCACCACCGGCTCATCACCGCGGTGACGTTGCACGCCGACGCGGCGCACCTGCTCAGCAACGTCCTGTTCTTCGTGGTGATGGCACCCACGGTGATCCACCGGCTGGGCGTGGGGGTGACGGTGTTGACGCTGGTGCTCTGCGGCGCGGTGGGCAACGTGGTGACGGCGGCGTTCCACGGTCCGGGATTCTCCAACGTGGGAGCTTCCGGCGGGGTGTTCGGGCTGTGCTGCGTGCTGGGGGTGCTCAGCGCGCGGATGCGGGAGAGCCGGATTGGCGCCAACCGCTGGCTGATGGGGGCGGGCGGGGTGCTGGCGCTGCTTTCCCTGCTGGGGTTCGGGGAGAACTCCGACGTGGTGGCGCACCTGGCGGGATTCTTCTCCGGAGCGCCCATCGGGCTGCTGGCGCCCGTCCGCACGCGGAGCAGCGGGGTGTGGCGCTGGCGGGTCTGGAGCGCGCTGACCCTGGCGGTGGCGGTGGGGCTGGTGGGGGGCGCGTGGTGGATGGCGCTGCGACCGCAATAGGAGACCCGGGCCAGCCCGTGGCACATCATCCGGGGCCGCCCGGGTCCGCCGCGGAGGGAGCGCCGCGGCCTCGCTTGGGTTGGCTCAGTGACCGGTCGCCGGGGTGCCGCCACCGGCGTAGCGGGTGGTCTTCTCGGTGGTGGTGGGCCGCGGCAGGAAGAACAACGAGACAATGCCCGCCAGCCCGACGATGGCGTAGAACACGCGGCTGATCTGGCTGGTCTCCTCCTGCGCGCCACCGCCGAAGATGGCGTCCACCACGTTGAAGTTGAAGAAGCCGATGAGGCCCCAGTTCACCGCACCAATGATCGCAAGCACGAGCGCAATCACGCCCAGGACGTTGTTGCCTCGCATGAAATCCTCCTGAAGCCCAGGAACGGGCGTGTCTTACTTATGGAGGCGGGGCTCCCGGCTCCACCCCGCCGTCACGACGTGGACTCGGACGGGGACGGAGCGGTCCCGCCTGCCGGGTTGCCGACGTGGGGGCCACTTTCTAAGGCAGCGCGCATGAAGATCTCCGTGCTCCTGGAACCTGCGCTTGCATGTGAACTGGTGGCGGAGGCGGCGCGGCAGGACCGTGCGCTGTCCGAGCTGGTGAACCGTGCGGTTCGCGACCTGCTGGATGGACGCGCGGAGACCCCGCGGCCGCTGACCGCCTCGGAGTTCGCCGCGGCGGCGCGCAAGGTGCGTGCGCGGGAGGCCATCTACCACGCCATCCACGGCCACTGACGCACAGGCCGCTCCCGCCCCGACGGAAAGCCCGCCGCCATGGTGCCGGGTGGGCTCGCACGTGCGGCAGCCGGCCGCGTAGTCTCGCGCGCGGGAGGTCCCCATGTCCGCGTCCCGACCCTTCTCCACGGTGTGGTGTGTTGCCAGCGTGGTGCTCTACACCGTCGTCGAGCTGGCGCTGGGGGGCTACCTGGGGCCGGTGGTGGCGGGCCGCTACCTGTCACCCATGCTGCACATGCGGATGATGACGGTGTTGCACCTGGCCAGCTTCTTCCTCGGCGGGATCCTGGTGGGGGTGCTCTCGCCGGGCGTGCGCCTGGTGGAGCCGGCGGTGGGCGCGGTGATCGCGGTGGCGCTCACCATGCTGATGTCGGTCTTCCTGCCCGCCGCGTTCCTGCATTTCTCCCTGGACAAGCTGTTGTGGGGTGGCGGCATTGCGTTTGTGCTGGCGCTGCTGGGGGCGTGGACGGGGGAGAAGTGGATGGGCAACGTGGAGGAGGAGGGCCCCACGCGTCGCGCGCGCCTCCGCCACGAGTTGTGGAGTGGGGAGGAGGGCATCTTCGTGCCGCGCTCCCGCGCCGACCACGCGCGTCGCAAGCGTTGACGCGCGGCCCCTCCGCCCTCCACGGCGTTGCACTCCGACGAGGGCGGTAGCGCGGAGTCCTCCGCGACGTCGCTGACGCGCACCACGCCCCCGTTCACCCGCCAGTCCACCAGCGTCTGCCGCAGCGTGCGCGGCTGGCTTACGAAGGTGTTCGTGGTCTTGTGGAAGTCCTGCACGGTCTGCGGCGTGAAGTTGGCATGGGTGCGCCCGGTGTGCGCGTTGCACGCGAGAGCAGACACGCCAGTGACGGGTTCCCTCCGCCAGGACCTCCAGCCGCGTGGCGCGGGTCAACGTGGTGGCGTTGACGAGGGTCACGGGGGACGATCCCCGCACGGGAAGCGCAAAGCTTGTGGGGCCCGGAGCAGGTTCCCGTCCGGTCCCAATGCGTGACCCCGGGGCGCGTGGGCGTGCTCAGGGCGCGGGAAAGCCGCTGCGCACGTCGAGCAGGGGCTCCGCGTGGCGGGTGTTGGTGGAGCCGGGGAACACCGTGAGCGCGCGGGCACGCAGCTCCGTGCGCACGTCGGAAGGGGTGGCCAGCGGGTGCGTGCTCAGCAGCATGGCCGCCGCCGCCGCCACGTGGGGCGAGGCCATGGAGGTGCCGCTGAGGGTCTTGTAGCCGCCGCTCTTGTACGTGGAGAAGATGCTCACGCCGGGAGCGGCGATATCCACATCCGCGCCGTAGTTGGTGAAGGACGGCCAGCCGTCGTCGGAGGTGAGCACGCCGTCGGTGTCGCGGTAGGCGGAGACCGTGATGACGGCGTCATAGGCGGCGGGGACGAAGGTCCGGGCATCCGTGCCGCTGTTGCCGGCCGCCACCACGTACGTCACTCCCGCCGCCACCGATCTCTCGATGGCCACCTGCAACGCGGACCGCGTGCAGCCCCCCGTGGTGCACTCGCTGCCGGGACCGCCCAGGGACATGTTGGCCACGCGCAGCACCGACGCGTGGGCCGTGACGTGATCGATGCCGCAGATGACGCTGGCCCAGGACCCGGCGCCGGTCCGGTTGAGCACCTTGACCGGCACCACGCGCGCCGCCGTGGCCACGCCCAGGGAGCCGATCTCGTTGTCGACGGCGGCAATGGTCCCGGCCACGTGCGACCCGTGCCCGTTGTTGTCCTTCATGGGCGCGCCCGACTCGTTGATGCAGTCGCGTCCGTGCTGCGTGACCACGTTGGTGGCGAGGTCCTTGTGCGTGAGGTCGATGCCCGTGTCCAGCACCGCCACGTGGACGCCGGCGCCCTCGTTGTTGGTGACGTCGGCGCCGATGAGCCGGTAGCCCGTGGGCGCGCGTTCCGGGGTGTTGCCCACGGCGTACACCGGGTGATCGCGCTCCACGCGCAGCACGCGCGGGTCGTGGGCCAGCTCCGCGGCGGCCTCGTCGGTGAGGTGCAGGGCGCCGCCGTGCAGGGCGTGGCGGTAGCGGTGCTGCACGCGGGCACCGTGGCGCGCGGAGAGCTCATCCAGCGTCTCATCCGGATCCACGTCGTCCTGCAGCTGCACGATGTACATCCGTGGTCCCGCCTCGTCGTGCAGCGCGTCTTCCACGGTGGGAGCGGCGTCGTCGGGTGTGGCCCCGTCGACACCGCAGGCAAAAAGGAACACTGGCAGGACCACGCGTCCCGCGCTTCGTGAAGGGCGCATGCTGACCCCGGTGGTGATGGTGGTGGGAGCCCGGCCTCGGGCTCGAGGTTCTAGCGGGTTGGGGGTGGGCTGTCCGCGCTGACGTCGAGCGCGCCGCGCATCCGTTGTTTGCACCGATGCCATCCTGCGCGCCGCGCCAGGTTTGCGGCGGGTCCACCGGCCGGGGGGCTCCTGCATGAGCGTGGGCGCGGCAAGCCGGTTGGAGGCCTCACGTGAACATGCGCGGGGCGATGGCTAGATCAGAAACCGTACCCGGGGTTCGTGATGTTGACGTCCGCGCAGAAAAGCCTGCTCTACCTGCTCAAGCAGCACGTGCCCGCGGACGACGAGGAAGCGCGCACCCTGCACTATGCGCTCACCTACGTGGAGATGGAGCCGGTGATCCATGACCGGCGCACCGTCCCGGTGCACGCCACCGGTGCGTTGCTGGTGCTGGACCCCGCCGAGCGCAAGGTGCTGCTCACCCGCGCCCCCGACGGGGACGGCTACGCGCTCTTCACCACCCACGACGTGGGCGTGCAGGACGTGGCGGTGAGCGCGTTGCACGCGGCCATGCGGGAGACGCGGCTGCTGGACCTGGTGCTGGCGCGGCCGTTGTCGGTGCTGGACCTGGCGTTGATCGATGTTCCCGCGCAGGACGGGGAGCGCGCGCACCGGCACCTGGAGCTGCGCTTCGTGGCGTATGGCTCGGCGCGGTGGCCGGTGGCGGACCCGCAGCGGCAGCGCTGGTTCACGCGGGAGGAGGCCATGGGCCAGCTGCGGATTCCTGGCGCGGCGCGGCTGCTCTCCCGACTGCGATGGAGTGGTGAGGCCAACGCGCTGCGACTGGTGCGCTGAGCGTCACAGCGACTCCAGGTAGGCCACCAGGTCCGCCCGCTCGCCGCGCGTGAGCTGGGAGCCCTGGCCCATGCGGTCGCGCGCCACCACCAGGTCCACCAGCTGCTCCAGCGTCTTGATGGACCCGTCGTGCAGGTAGGGCGCGGAGCGGGAGAGCCCCAGCAGCGAAGGCGTCTGCAATCCCGCCGCGTCGTCCTCGGAGTGCGCGGTGCCCACGTCGTGGTTGAGGTTGTCGGTGAGCATCTCGCCGCGGTGACAGGTGGCGCAGCCCACCACCGGGTCCTCGAAGATGCGACGGCCGCGTTCCACGTCGTCGGGTGCGCGCGGGTAGAGCGCCTGCGTGGAGGGCGTCTGCGGCAGCCGGTCCAGGTAGGCCGCCATCTGCACCGCGCTGCGCGCCTCCATGCCGGTGCCACCCATGAGCGGGCGGATGGTGGAGTTGTTGAGGTCCTCCACGGTCTCGACGTCACCCCGCCAGTGGAACGGCGCGGTCTTGAGGAGCCCCCCACCCAAAGAAGGCGTGTTGCGCGGACCGTCCGTGGTCATCCAGGTCTGCCCGTCGGCCTGGCCGCCCGGGTGGCACGCGGCGCAGGAGGCACCGGCGTTGGCCGCCACGCGGGGGTCCAGCGCGGTGTGGAACAGCCGGCGACCCTCCGCCACGTCGGGAGGCAGCACGTCCTCCGCAATGCGGAAGGTGCGCGGAATGAAGCTGTGCCACGTCCCGTCGACGCGGAAGGAGCCCAGGTCCACCTCGGAGATCGACGCGTTGAACTGGTTGAACACGTAGAGCTGCTTCCCATCGCGGGTGACGGTCATGCCCACCGGACCCTCGCCCACCTCGGCGGTTCCCAGCACCCGCACACCGGTGCCCTCGCGCGCCACGATGACCACGTTCTGCGTGCCCAGCCCCAGCACCGCGATGGCCCTTCCGTCGCCAACCAGCGCGCTGGCCACGGGGTTGTGCAGCGGGGTGGGGAGCGCGCCGTTGGGATCCAGCAGTCGCACCGTCACCGCGTCCGGGGTGCACGACGAGCACGCGGCCCCCGTCTCCGCCAGCGGCAGGTCCACCGCCACCTCGGTCACCGACGGCACCACCGCGCCGGAGCGTCCCTCACAACCGCTGTAGTAGCGACAACCCGGGTCGGGCGGCGGCGCCAGGATGCCCACCACGTTGGCCTGGCTGTGCGGCAGGATCACCGTGCCCCGCTCATCCAGCGTCATCGACGTGACCAGCGTGGGCTTCATGCTGCCGAGCACGCTGCGGTCGCCGTGCAGGTCCACGCTGCGCACGCTGCTGCTCCCGTAGTCCACCACCGAGAGCACCGGCCGGGTGAGGTGCGAGACCACCAGTTTCCCGTCGGGGAGGAACGCCAGCGCGCGCGGCTCCGGCGTGGTGAGGCGCGTCTTGGCCACCACGCGGCCGGTGTTGACGTCGAGCAGCGCCACCGCGGATTCCCCCGCCAGCGCCACCGCTACCACGCCCGGCTCCTTGAGGGCCAGTCCCACCGGGGACACGCCCACCTTCATGCTGCGCAGGTGCGCGCCGCTCACCGGGTCCACCACGTGCACCTCGTGGGCGTGCTCCGCGCTGATCAGCGCCAGCCCGTTCTCGTCGACAACGACGTGGCTGGGCACCACGCCCAGGGGAATGTGTCGCACCACGGCGCGTTGCGCCCGGTCCACCACGATGAGCTGCTGGTGATCCGGGGAGGCCACCAGGAGGAGTTTGTCGTCGGGGGTGAGGGCCAGCGGGCCGGAGACGGGGGCACCCCTTCCCGCGGGCTCGGCGGCGCCCACCAGGGTGGAGCGGGGGGAATGATGCGCCTCCATCCCGTCGCCACAGGCGAGCGCGGAGATGAGGAGGCAGGACAAGACGGGTCCAACGGAACGCATGGCGGCGTCCTCCACAGCAAGAGAAGTTGTTGGGGTTGGATGCACGGGCCCGCCGCGCGCGGGGGGGCCAGGGAAGGCCGTCCAGGCGTGGTGATGCTCCGTTGCTGTGGGTTGAGACGCGGGTCACGCCGGCGCATTCACTGCGTCGCGGCGGTACGGCGGGAAACCGCCCACGTCGTCGATATTCCCCGAGGACGGCGTGGGTGGCTCCGGGTTGCGGCGTTATTCCACCCAGATGGCGCCGGCCATGCCGGTTCCCGCCGCCGAGCCGTGGGCGGTGCAGTAGTAGCCGTAGAAGCCCGGCGTGCTCAGGGTCTGGGTCTGCGCGGTGGTGGCCGCGGAGCTGCCGGTGAACGGGTTGGCCACGCCGTTGACGTCGGCCTGGCCCTGCAGCGGGTGGAAGCTGCTGCCCGCAATGGTCACCGCGGTGCCGGCGCTGACCTTCACGCACTTGGGCGTGTACGTGGTCCCCGACGTGGAAATGCTGAAGGTGCCCTGGCCGGTCTCATCCTGGTAGTCGTCCTCCGCGCAGCCGGACACGGTGAAGAACTGGCCGCCGCCGCTGGAGGTGGAACCGCTGCCCCCCGACGACGAGGTGCTGGCCGCCGCGGTGGACGAGCTGGCCGCGCCCGAGGAGGACGACGACGAGCTGGCCGCGCCCGACGAGGACGAGGTGCTGCCGCCCGTGGACGACGACGAGCTGGCCGCGCCCGAGGAGGACGACGACGAGCTGGCCGCGCCCGACGAGGACGACGACGATGCGGAAGAGGTGGTGGTGGAGCCGTCGGTGCCGCAGGCCGCCGCCAGGGAGGCGGAGACCAGGACCGACAGACAGGAACGCTGCAACATGCTCATGGCACTCTCCGGGTCAGGGAAGCGTGCGCAACATTTGCAGCCGCTGTGGGGCGTTGTCAGCTTTTTCGTCAGCGGGAGCGTGGGGGGCCGTCAGCGGGCGCGCTGCACCATCCACTTGCCCGTGACGCACACCGGGCAGCGCGTCACGGAGAGCGGCTCCTGGGGGTCCTGGGAGAGCAGCACCGCCACGCGCTTGTGCAAGCTCTTGATCTGCTTGGTGATCTTCAGCTTGCCCTGGCAATAGGGGCAGGTGGGGGTGGCGGAGAGCGCGGCCACCTCGAAGGCGAACTTGAGGGGCACCGGGGAGCGCAGCAGCGCGCCCTCGGGGCCACCCAGCTCCTCCATGGCACGACGACGCGCGTACGCGCTGCGAGCGGTCAGCGCGCTCGCCACCACCTTGCAGCCGGGGCACCAGTAGGCTTTGCGCTCGGCGAACAGGGCCAGCGGCCCCTCGGGCTGACCGGCGGGGAAGGTGCAATCCGCGCTGCGACAGGTGCTGCAGTGCAGGCGCACGGTGATGCCCGGCGAGATGCCCAGGCGGGTGAGCGCGGTGCTGGTCTCCTCGGCGGTGGGCGGCGGCTGGGTGTCCGCGGTGGCTTCCACCACCTCCGCGTCCTCGATCTGCGTGCTCGGCGGGTCGGTGGGCTCGCGCGCGTCCTCCTCGAGCGGCGGCTCCTCGGGCAGGGGCGGCACCACCGCGGCGGCAATCTCCGGCGGCAGCGAGTCCACCGACGAGTGCGGCGGGTCCAGGGCGGGCAGCTCCTCCAGGATCTCCTGGCCCATCACCACCGGCACCGCCGGCTCGTTGGCCATCTCCCAGCTGAAACGCTCGTCGACGTCGATGATGTCGTCGTCGCCCAGGTCCAGCTCATACTCCGGCATGCCGTGCACCACCGGGGGCTCCACGTCGGGCGGGGGCGGGGGCGGCGGCAGCGCGGGCGACTCTCCGGTCTCCATGAAGCGCAGGAAGGCGCGGCGCCGCCCGTCGTCGAGACCGTCGAAGACAATGCGCATGCTGCGCGGCCGCTCCGCCTGCACCTCCGCCACCATGCCGCGCAGCGTGAACTCATTGCTGGAGAGCGGGTGCACCACCACCAGGCTCACCGTGGTGCCCACCGCGCGCAGCACCGGCGTCTGCAGCGTCATGGCGCCCTGCTCCAGCTCCTTCTCGTAGAACTCCTGGAGGCGCGTCTCGTCCTTGAGCTTGATGAAGAACAGGGACTCCTCGCCGTCGGTGGCCGGCGCGGGCAGGCCGCTCACCGCCGCGCCACCCTCCAGCCCGGAGACGAACTCGTCCCAGCGGCGCTTGGCGTCCGACGAGATGACGAAGAACTGCAACCCCATCCCGCCCTCGCGCCCACCCTCCGCCACCAGGCGACGCGAGACACACGCCGTGGCCTCCACCGCGCCGCGCGGCAGGTGCAACGTCAGCTTCACGATGTGCCGCTCCGGCGGCGGGTCGGCGCTCACCACGAAGAGCCCGTGCCGGCCCACGTCGGTGGCCATGTGCCGCTGCATCCGCCCGGCCGCGTGCAGATCCACCACCAACGGCGTGCGGTAACGGCGGCTCCGTCGCTGCTCCGTCCGGCTATGCGTCGACACCATGTTCGGCAACCCCGCAAAACGTGCGGTGGGCAGTAGGTCGCGGCGCGCGGGGCGTCAAGAAGGGTTGCGGCGGGCGTGCGGGAAATCCGGGGCGCGGGCGTGGGCTCAGGCGGGGTCCGGGGGCGGCGGCGCGCGTTTGCGCTGCTTGCTGAGCCAGTGCAGGGCCGCGCTGCGACGGATGAGGTGCCCGCCCTCGAAGATGGTGAGGCGCACCGCGCCGGATTGCCTGCGCACCAGGACGGGGTTGTCGCCGTAGTGACGGTCGCGTCCGCGGTAGCGCAGCTTGCCCGGGACGCGGGAGCGCTCCACCAGCTCGCGGGCCTGGCGCGCGGTGATGCGGTGGCGCGGGTGGGCCAGCTGGTTGTAGGCGGCCAGCGTGTGGCTGATGGGGACCTTGCCGTCGCGGTGGTGGCCGTCGTGGATGCCGGCGTTGAGGTCCAGCGGCACGCCGCGCGCCTGGCGCAACAGCCCCAGCGGGGAGCGACGCGCGCATTCCTCCGCCGCGTCCGAGCCCACAAAGGGCACCCCTCCGCACGCGGCGCGGATGTCCTCGGCGTAGTGGGTGTGCGGGGTGCCGCGCGTCTGGAAGTACCAGGCGGCCAGGTCGGTGACCGGGACCCAGGCGCTGACGCCGGCCCACAGCTGCGGTGCGCGCGCGGCCACCAGGAGGCTGGCGTGCCCTCCGCCCGACCAGCCCACTAGGTAGATGCGCCGCGCGTCGACGTTGGCATGCGTGCGCGCGTAGCTCACGGCGGCCAGGATGTCCTGGATGGCGGCCTCGCTCCCCAGCGCGTGCGGGCCGTGGTTGGGACCGCGGAAGTTGGGATGGACCATGACCCAGCGCTTGTCGACGCACCACTGCGCGAAGGGCGCGCTGTTGGGATGGCGGTGGTCCCGGCTCCAGGTGTGCAGCACCACCAGCAGCGGGCGGGGTGTCCTGGTGGGTGGGGCGTAGAAGAGCGCGGGCTGCGCGGTGTGGTCGACGGGACTGAGGTAGGTGATCTCCCGCACCGCCGCGGGCCAGCCGCGCACCGGGTGCAGCACCACGGCGGTCAACAGCGGCAGAAGCGCGGCGGGGCTCATGCACACGTGCTCCCGCGACGCCATCACGTGCGGCGTCACAACAGGGGGATGCACCGCGGATTGTACGGGTGTGGGGGCCGTGCGCTAAGTGGAGCTAAGCGCTGCGCAAAACACGGCGGCCCGGTGTCCACGCATTCGGGACGTCGTCATTGCCGGGGTCGTGGCGCGCTTCTAAGACCTCGTGACGCCACGAGGGGGCGGTGGAGGATGCCGTCATGGAGGTCCAGCGCGATCCGTACGCCATCTTGCACGTGGGTCGGGAAGCCACCGACCAGGAGATCCGTGCCGCCTACCGCAAGCTGATGCTGCAGCAGCCCATCACCACCACGCGCCTCATGGAGCTGCGCGCGGCCTATGAGCTGCTCATGGATGCCACCCGGCGCGCCGCCTACGACGAGGAGCACACCACCCTCCCCGACGCCGGCGAGGCGGAGGGGGAAGCGTTCCTGCCGCCCTACGCGCTGGACCCGGCGTTCGGCGGTCGCGTGCGGCGCCCCATGGACCTGATGGGCTCGGTGATGAAGGCCTCACACCTGTTGTACGGCGTGCCGGAGCCGCCCCCGCGGGAAGGCAATGCGCCGCTCATCTCCCCCGCCGACGTGGCCTCCGGGGAGGTGGACGTGCAGCTGATGCTGGGCCCGCGGGAAGCGCGCGAGGGTGGCGAGGTGGTGGTGATGCTGCCGGTGCAGACCACGTGTGCGTTGTGTCGCGGGGAGCCGGCGCCGGAGGCCTACTGCGCGGGGTGCGAGAACACCGGGAAGTACACGCATGAGCAGCCCATGAAGGTGCTCATCCCGCCGGGAGTGAAGGACGGCACGGTGAGCACGTTGGTGCTGGACGTGGCGGGGCTGCAGGGATTGGTGCTGAGGCTCACGGTGCACGTGCAGGATGCGTGAGGAGCGGCGCATCGGCTTGAG
Organism: Myxococcota bacterium; assembly: GCA_040752415.1. Classification (GTDB taxonomy): domain Bacteria; phylum Myxococcota; class JACRCW01; order JACRCW01; family JACRCW01; genus JBFMGU01. The sequence goes on along the minus strand of JBFMGU010000202.1, from coordinate 7,788 downwards.
CGTGGGGGGCTCGTTCAGGGGCGGCGTCAGACCAGGATGCCCATCGGGATGCGGACGTCGTGAGCTGGCCGCGACCTGGAGTGCGGCGGGCCCTCGCCGCCCTGGTCAGCGCCGAACGCGTTCACAACGGGCCGAACAGCCCTGGCGCTCAATGACGTCGGGCGAGGCGTTGTCTCGTGGCGCGTGGAGCCTTGACGGTTGTCCAAACCGCGCGACGCTGACCAGGGCGGCGAGAGCCCGCCGCACTCCAGGTCGTGGCCCGCTCACGACGTCCGCAATCCCGCTGGGCATCCTGGTCTGACGCAGCTGAGGAGTACGAGAGTCGTCGAATAGGAAACCAGGTAGTATGGGGTGCTCGCCAGCACTCGCCGACATGGGCAGATGATTCCGACGCAGCCGCCGACGTGTTCGGCAGCCTCACCCACATGGGCAGCTCACGACGCCAGCGGGCGGATCGGCTCTCCTTCCGGGACGTGTTTCATGGCCACGGAGTTCATGCAGTAGCGCAGGCCGGTGGGCGGCGGTCCGTCGGGGAAGACGTGGCCGAGGTGTCCGTCGCACGCGGCGCAGCGGACCTCGGTGCGGACCATGCCGTGGGAGCGGTCCACCACCTCGGTGAGCGCGTCCTTGGCCACGGGCTGCGTGAAGGAAGGCCAGCCGGTGCCCGACTCGAACTTCTGCCCGCTCTTGAACAGCGGGTTGCCGCAGCCGGCGCACACGTAGGTACCGGGTTCCCGGGTGCCCAGGAAGCAACCGCTCCACGCGCGCTCCGTGCCGTGGTTGCGCAGCACCTGGAACTCCTCCGGGGTCAGACGACGTCGCCACTCCTCCTCAGTGAGGTTGATGCGCTTCACCATGGTCTCTCCCCTCCGCCACCGCGGGTTTCGGCTGAGGTAGCGAGGTCACGCAATCCCGGCAAGCACCCCGGCGCCCTCAGCGACCCACGAAACGCGCCTCCCGTTTCTCCTTGGCCGCGCGCAATCCCTCCGCCATGTCCTCGGAGGCGTAGGTGCGGGCCTGGTGCTGTGCTTCCACCTCCAACGCGGCACGCAGCGCCTCCCGGTCCACGCCCAGCGCCTTCTTCACCAGCTGCACCGCCACCGGCGCGGACTGCGCCATCTCCCGCGCCAACGCTTGCGCGCGCGGCAGCACCTCGGTGCCCGGCACCGCCTCCAGCGCCAGGCCCATCGTCACGGCGTCCCGGCCGGTGAAGCGTCGACCCGTGGTGAGCAATTCCGTGGCGCGCTGCAGGCCCACGCGCAGCGGCAGGAAGTAGGTGGCGCCCATCCCCGGGTGCAGGCCCAGCTTCACGAAGTTGAAGGCCAGCTTGGCGTCCTGGTCCATCACCACCACGTCGCAGGCAATGGCCACGCACAGCCCCGCGCCAATGGCCGGACCCCGCACCGCCGCCACCACGGGAACCGTGAAGTCCAGGATGCGCAGGTAGCGCGCGTAGAAGGCCAGCATGTGCTCGCGTGCCGTCGCGTCGCCCACGGTGCGCAGGTGCTCCAGCATGGCCAGGTCGCCGCCGGCGGAGAACGCGTCGCCCGCGCCGGTCAGCACCACCGCGCGCAACGCCGCATCCTTCCGCACACGCTCCACCACCTCGGACAGACGGTCGCCCAGCGCCTCGGTCATGGCGTTGCGTCGCGGCGCGTCGTCCAGGGTCAGGGTGGCAACACCGTGTTCGTCGATCTTCACGTGGACGGAGGGCTGGCTCATGCGGGCTTCCTCGAGGGGTGGTCCCGCGGCCTCTACCACGACGGGGCACGCGGCAGCGTCACGGCTCGGCCAGGGGCCAGCGCCAGCGGAGGATGATCAGGTTGTCCGGCCCCAGCGCGGTCTCCTGCTCCGAGGGAACGGAGGCCAGGCGCGCAATGTCCTCCAGGTGCTGCGTCTCCCGGTAGTAGCCGTACTCGTCACACACCACGTCGGGCTCGGACTCCCAGGGCGACCGGTAGGGCTCCCACTGCACCTCCAGCACCAGGCGCGCCTGCAGCTGGCTCTCCCCGACGAGGAAGTACCACCGCTCCCGCGAGCGCACCCCGTCTTCCAGCTTCTCCGGCGTCACCGTCTCCACCAGGCCGGCAACTCGGTCCGCGCGCACCACCGACCAGCCCTGCTGCTTCACGTGGCGCAGGACGGCGTCCAGCACGGCATCCTGGCTGGCGGGGATGGAGCGCGTGGGTGGCTCGTAGGTCTTTCTCTCGCCGGGCGTCGCGCATGCCAGGCCGGTGAAGCCAACCGCGACCAACGACGCCAGCAGCAGCGCCTGAACAGGATGCCGCATAGGAAGCCTGCGGGTCGGAGCGCCACGTGGAAGTGGCCTCGGACGGATGAATGTCTCGGAACGGCGGGCGGCTGGAACGAAGGAATCCCGGCGCGTCGTCGCTTGAGCGTTTCAAGCGAGAGCATCACCAGGATGTCCGAGGTCCCTCCCAGGACACATTATGCGCTTCGGCGTTCGTCACCGCCGCACCGCGGATCATTTCCCCAAAAGCGCGGCGTCGCGCTGCGGATCACCGTGGTTTCCCTTCCCACGAGACGTTGGGCCTTGGGATGAGCGTGGTAGCGTCGCCGGTCCATGGTCCTGGACTTCCTGCCGCCGGTGGCGCGCGCCAATGTCTTCCTGGCCGCCGTGGCGCTGACGCGCATTCCGCTCATCATGTTCGTGCGCCCGGTGGTGGTCCGCTACGACGACGACGAGGTGACGCTGCGCATCCCCTTGGGCTGGCGCACCCGGAACCACGTGGGGTCCATGTACATTGGCGCCTTGTGCACGGGTGCGGATTGCGCCGGTGGGCTCATGGCCATGGACCTGGCGTGGAAGAGCGGCAACCGCGTGAAGCTGGTCTTCCGGGACATGCGCGCGGACTTCCTCAAACGCTGCGACGGGGACACCTGGTTCACCTGTCGCGACGGGCAGGTGGTGCGGGCGCTGGTGGACCGCGCGCTCAGGAGCGGGGAGCGGGAGAGCGCCACGCTCACGGTGGTGGCCACGGTGCCTTCGCGGTTTGGCGACGAGCCGGTGGCGCGTTTTGCCATGCAGCTCTCCGCGCGCGCCCGCTGACGGATGCAGCGCGAATTGCATCACCACGCCGCCACGCGTACGCAGGCCGGCCATGAAGCTGCTGCGCCCGGTTCCGTTGCTGATGCTCGTGGCCTGCGTGGGTGGACCCACTTCCACCGACGCTGCCGTCGTCGAAACGCCCGCGCCCGACGGCGGCGCCACACCGGATGCCGCGGTCCCCGACGCGCAGTCACCGCTTCCCGACGCCGCCACCGTCGATGCCGCCCGCTCCGATGGATCGCGCGGGGACGCCAGCGCGGCAGATGCCGGGAGGACGGATGCGGGCGCTCCCGACGCCACGGTGTCGCCGGACGCCGCGGTTCCCGACGCCGCGCGCCCCGACGCGAGCGACGCAGGGCAGGGTGACGCCGGGGTGCCGGTGCGTGCGGGCTGTCCCACCACCAGCACGTTGCCCGCCCACGCCACCCCGAGCTCCGACGGCTGGCGCATCACCTGCGACACCACCACGGTGCTGGTGCAGCCGATCGACGACGGAGTGGTGCGCTTGCGCTACACCGGTGCGCTGCCGGTGACGGAGCGTGCGTCGTGGGCCGTGGTGGCGAGCGGGACGGCTCCGCCGGTGCAGGCCGGCAGCCGCGACGGGGCCTTCGCCCTGTGCACCGCGCGCATGGGCGTGACGCTGGATGACGCGTGTCGCCTGGTGGCGCGGGATGAGGGCGGCGCGGTGCTCGTCGAGGATGGTGCGGAGGGCGGCTACCGCGAGGACGCACTCACCGGGAGGCGCACGCTCACCCGACGGGCGGAGCTGGGCGAGCACTTCTACGGCCTGGGCGAGCGCACCGGCCCGCTCGACAAGCGTGGCGACGTGTACACGTTCTGGAACACCGACGCGTACGTGTCGGAGTACGGCGGCTATCCCGCGGACGCGGACCCGCTCTACCAGTCCATTCCGCTCCTCATCAGCCTGCGCGCGGGGCGTGCGCACGGCGTCTTCACCGACAACACGCACCGCATGCAGCTGGACGTGGCGTCGTCGGCCGCGGACCAGGTGACGCTCACCGCGTGGGGTGGGGCGGTGGACCAGTACCTTCTCGTCGGGCCGCGCCTCTCCGACGTGGTGGAGCGCTACACCTGGCTCACGGGGCGCATGCCGCTGCCGCCGCGCTGGGCGCTGGGCTACCACCAGTCGCGCTGGGGCTACCCGACGGCGGCGCGCGTCACGGAGGTGATGCAGGAGTTCCGCAACCGCGGCATTCCGGCCGACGGCATCTGGCTGGACATCCAGCACATGGACGGCTTCCGCTCCTTCACGTTCGACCCGGTGGGCTACGCGGATCCCAGCGGTCTCGTCGCCACCGTGGAGGGCCTGGGCTTCAAGGCGGTGATCATCGTGGACCCGGGCATCAAGGAGGACGCGAGCTGGGACATCTACCAGCAGGGCATCAGCGGCGCGCACTTCCTCGCCACGCCGCAGGGCACGCCGTACGTCGGGGAGGTGTGGCCCGGCCGTGCGCTGTTCCCGGACTTCACCCGCGCCGCCACGCGCGCCTGGTGGAGCACGCTCATTCCGCGCGCCACCACGCACGGCATCCGCGGTCTGTGGATTGACATGAATGAGCCGTCCAACTTCGTCGCGGGCAGCGGGGGCACGGTGCCGGATGACCTGGGTGTCGACGGAGACGGCATCCCCACCACCATGGCGGAGGCGCACAACATCTACGCGCACCAGATGGCCCGGGCGAGCTACGAGGGACTGCGCGCGGCGGCGCCGGAGCGACGGCCCTTCGTGCTCTCCCGCGCGGGATACGCGGGCATCCAGCGCTACGCCGCGGTGTGGACCGGAGATGCGCCCTCCACCTGGGACACGCTGGGCACCACGTTGCCCATGCTGCTCAACATGGGGCTCTCGGGCCTGACCTTCGTGGGCAGCGACGTGGGCGGGTACTCGGGCAACGCCAGCGCAGAGCTGTTCGCGCGTTGGATGGCGCTGGGGACCATCTCGCCGTTCTTCCGGGGTCACGTCACCACCGGTGTGAACGACCAGGAACCATGGGCCTTTGGCGTCGAGGTGGAATACATCTCCCGCACGCTCATCACCGAGCGCTACCGGCTGCTCCCCTACCTCTACAGCCTCTTTGACCAGGCCACCCGCACCGGCGCCCCCGTGCTGCGCCCCATGGTCTACGAGCACCAGGACGACTCCGCCACCGCCACCATCTCCGACGCCGCCATGCTGGGCCCGTGGCTCCTCTACGCCCCGGTGACGACGTCATCAGCCACCACACGCAGCGTGTACCTGCCCGCGGGCCGTTGGATGGAGTACCGCTCCGGCGCGCTCCACGACGGACCCGGCACCGTCACCCTCGACGTGCGCCTGGAATCCCTGCCCGCGTTCGTGCGGCCCGGCGCCATCATCCCGCACGGCCCGGCCATGCCCCACACCGACGCGCCGAAGTCCGGTCCACTCACGCTGGATATCCATCCCGCCGACGAGCCCACCAGCTTCACGCTGTACGAGGATGACGGGAGCTCGTTCGCGTACGCTTCGGGAGCGCATCGTCGGGTGACCTATCGGACGCAGCGCACGGCGCTGGGGGCGGTGGTGGAGGCTGCGGTGCCGGAAGGGACGTTCACGCCGGCGCCACGGACGCTGCTGGTGCGCGTGCGCCCCGCCGATCATCCCGCGCAGGGCGTGTTTCTCGACGGCGCCGCGGTACCGGAGCGCGCCACCCTCGACGAGCTGCTGACCCAGGGGACCGGCTGGGCCTGGGATGCCGCCGACCGCGGCCTCCTCGTGGCGTTCCCCGAGCAGGCGCCCTTTGCGCTGGAGCTGCGCTACGACACCTCCATCACCGCGCTCTCCCCGACGGTGCGGGTGCCCCTGGAAGTGGTGGTGCCGCAGGACACGCCGGCGGGAAGCACCATCCACGTCGCCACTTCCGCGCAGGGTTGGCAGCACCTGCCGCTGACCTGGGCACCGGGCATGGACCGCGCGTACGGCGAGGTGGAGGTCCCGCGCGGGCAGTGGTTTGAATACAAGTACACGCGCGGCGCCTGGGAGACGGTGGAGAAGTGGAACGGGTGCCTGGAGGCCACCAACCGCTACGCGTTCGGCGCCGCGCACCCGGGCAAGCAGGACCGCGTCGACGTCTGGCGTGACCGGTGCGAGTGACGACGGGTGTGATGTGGGATGCCGGAGTCGCGCATTGCTTGCGGGCTCTCTGACGCGCTGCGAGGTGGCGCCGTACACGCGGTGGGGTATCCTCACTTTGTCCGACGGACGGCGAGCTTCCCACGCCGATACCGGACCTGAAGGAGCGTTCCATGACCGGTCCCACCCTGCGCGGCATCTTCAATCGCGTCGACGTCAACCGCGACGGCGCGCTGGACAAGGCGGAAGTCAAGAAGTTCGTGGAGGACGCCAAGGTCGGGGAGGGGATGTTCGCGGGGAAGAAGGTGTCGGGCGCGGTGGATGCGTTCATGGACACCTTCGACACCGACAAGAACGGCAAGGTGGGTTGGGACGAGTTCGCGGCCAAGGGCCAGAACCTGATCCCCGGCGCGGCCAAGGACGCCACCCCCGCCGACGTGGTGCGCGCCGCGGATGACCTGGTCACCAAGGCGGACGCCAACCACGACGGCGCGGTGGTCAAGGATGAGCTCAAGGACATGATCGAGCCGCAACTGGAAGCGGCCGGCGTGTCCATGTCCGGCACCAAGGCGGACATTGCCGCGAAGATCGGCGTGCACGCGCTGGATGACAACGGCGACGGGAAGATCACCCGCGATGAGACGCGCTCCCTCGCCACCGACGTGGCCAAGCAGTTGCAGCTGGCGCGCGGCCGCGTCTGACGGTGCTCCCGCATCCACGGCTTCACACCAGATACCCAGCCGCTGGCGGGTGCACGTTGCCGCCGGTACCTCCACCTTCGAGGAGACCTCACGACGGAGTCCCCCCGAGGTGGCGCCATGTTCCGCAGTGTGCTTGTCGCCCACGATCTCGCCGCCGGCGGAGACCAGGCACTGAGCTGGGCCGCGCGCCTGGCCGAGCTGGACCACGCGAAGATCATCCTGCTGCACGTGGTGGTGGCGCCGCCGGTGTTGGCCGCGGATCCGTTGGTGCCGGCGTTGCCGCTGGTGTCCATGACGGAGAACGTGTCGCAGGTTCGCGCCAGGCTGGAGGAGGCGGCGCGGCGCGCGGGCATCCCGGCGGACATCCAGGTGGTCTCCGGCGGCAACGTGGGCGACGCCATCCTGTCCGCCGCCGAGCGCCTGGACGTCGACGCCATTGTGATGGCCACGCACGGGCGCGGGCCGCTCAGCCAGGCGTTCCTGGGCAGCACCGCCCATCACGTGGTGCGCAACGCCGACGTGCCGGTGGTGACGCTGCGCCAGGGCGCTCGTCGGGTGCGGGGGAGGGAGGCGGGGGCGCCGGGTGCGGCTCCGGCCTGACCTGGGGCGGATGTGTTGGGGCGCGGAAGACCTTGTCGGGCCTGTGGCTCCAAAGGCGTGGGGTTGGGGCGGACGGGTTGGGCCGCGGAAGATGCTCGAGACGACGGCTCCGCATCCCCCGCGGCGGCCATGTCAACTTAGCTTAGTCGTTGCATAAGTTTCAGCGGTTCCCGTTGAAGTTGTCACGCCGCTTGGCCTTCGTCTGGCAGAGGGCGCCCGCTACTCCGAGGGAAAGCGGCACTTCATGCCGCAGTCCGAAAGGGTGCCCGCACCCGTGCCACGTCGGGGAACGTGCCGGCCTGTCC
>JBFMGU010000201.1:0-19547 GCA_040752415.1 Myxococcota bacterium | reverse complement strand
GCTTGGTGTTTTTCCAGCTGCGGCCTTGGCCGCCGGTGACACCAACGGGTGCCTCCATGCGTTGATGCGGATCACGTGGGCACCGTCGTCAACCATTGCGGGGAAGGGGGGCACGCATTGGCATTGGCATTGGCATTGGCATTGGCATTGGCATTGGCATTGGCATTGGCTTGTTTTCTCGTCGGAGAAAGGGCAGCTGCGCCCATCGGTTGCCCCCCTTCCCCGGCTCGGTGACGACGGAAACCTGGGACTGGGGAAGGGGGGCGAGTGGGCGCAGCGGGACAAACGTGGGGGGTTAGGTGTTCGCCGGCCACGACGAAATGGACAATTTGTTTAGACGCAGCCTCTAAGGCGTGGGACCAGGGCGCTCATCACGACGAGGGGGCGCGGCCCGCGGTGTGGTCCTGACCGGCGCGCCAGGTCCCACCGTCACGCCCAACTGGTCCGTGAGGAACGCCAGCAGGTCCGCGTTGAGCTGGTCCTTGTGGGTGACGGCCAGGCCGTGCGGCGCACCGGGGTAGACCTTGAGCGTGGCGTCCTTGACCAGCTTGGCGGAGAGCAGCGCCGAGTTGGCAATGGGGACGATCTGGTCGTCGTCACCGTGGATGATCAACGTGGGAACGTCGAACTTCTTGAGATCCTCGGTGAACACCGTCTCGGAGAACTGCTTGATGCAGTCATAGGCGCCCTTGAGTCCCGCCATCATGCTCTGCAGCCAGAACTGGTCGCGGACGCCTCTTGACACGTTGGCACCAGGCCGGTTGGCACCAAAGAAGGGCCCGCTCAGGTCCCAGTAGAACTGCGAGCGGTCCGCCAGGAGCGACCGGCGGATGCCGTCGAACACGTCGATGGGCAGGCCGCCGGGGTTGGCCGCGGTCTTCAGCATGGTGGGTGGCACCGCGCCTACCAGCACCGCCTTCTTCACGCGCGACGTGCCATGCCGACCGATGTAACGCGCAACCTCTCCGCCCCCCGTGGAATGCCCAACGAGCGTCACGTCACGCAGGTCGAGCTTCTCGATGAGCGCGGCCAGGTCGTCGGCGTAGGTGTCCATGTCATTGCCGTTCCACGGCTGGCTGGAGCGGCCATGCCCACGTCGGTCATGGGCCAGCGCACGGAACCCGCGGGAGGCCAGGAAGAGGAGCTGGTCATCCCATGCGTCCGCGTTCAACGGCCAGCCATGGGAGAACACCACGACCGGCCCTTCGCCCCAGTCCTTGTAGAAGATGCGCGTTCCGTCCTTGGTTTCGATGGTGCTCATGGGGTTTCCTTCCCGGTGCGGCGGAGCCCAGGACACTGCAGTTGACGTCGTCACTGCGACGACCGTCAGATGTGCGCCACACCCGCGCGGAGCGCAAGGACCTTCATCCCGGACGCAGGCACCGGGGTTGGTGACCGTGTCGCACGAACTCTCCCAGGCGCGCTCCGCTGGATTTCGTCTCCTTCGCGGATGACGCGAAGAAGCTCGAAGCTCAGCTTCACCGGCGTGAATGTGACCGGCGGTCCCGGTTGTACGCACCTGGCACGGCGTCCCCCCCCGACGAGGCTTCAGGGCTTGGCTGCCACGGCGCGCGTCTCGGCGGCGAGCTTGTCCAGCGCCTGACGGACCGCGGGTCCAACAACGCGCTTCTCGAACATGCTGCGACAGGATGGCGGTGCGACATTGGCGGCCACGCACGGCACTGCGTTGGACGCCGTCCCGGTGGCAAGGACCCGCCCATTCACGTCGATGATCCGCACCTCGGCCTGGAAAGCATAGGAGTGCAGGCCGGTGTTCATGATGTTGCCAGCGTCCTGGCTGGTCACCTTGAGGAAAAGAAGGCGCTGCGCTTCGCCGCCGCCCAACATGGCCTTGACCGTCTCCACGGGGAGCTCGCCCTGGCGTGCCGTGTGGAGGTCCGCCGCCGGGAGCTGGGAGACCACGGTGGAGACCTTGTGCTGCTGCAACGCGGCCAGCGCCGCCGGCTGGCTGATGGTGCCGTCCGACGAGAAATCCGCGGCTCCCGCCAGCTTCTCCACCACCAGGACGGCAAGGGCCCCAAGGGCGCTGTGGTCGGCGGCGGGCTCTTCGCGCGGGAGTGTCGGCGTCGACGTGGGACGGGCTTCCAGCCGTGCCACCGCGGCCTTGAGCTCCGTGACCTCCTTGCGCAACGCGGCCAGCTCCTCGGAGAGGCGGTGGTTGTCGTCGGTGGGACAGCCGGTGAGGGCCAGCACGGCAAGCAACAGCAGGCGCGAGGAAGGGGTCATGGGCCGGAAGATAGCAGCGTTTGCGACGGAGTTGTTCGCGTTCCGCGGGTTGACACCTGGCCGTCCACCCCCGAGCCTCACGCGCGGAAACCCACGACGAGGTCCACATGGCAAGAGTGACAGGCATTGGCGGCGTGTTCATCAAGTCAACCCAGGACGCCAAGCGGCTTGCGGCCTGGTACGCGGACAACCTCGGCCTTGCGTTCGAGGAATGGGGTGGCGCGCTCCTGAAGTGGCCCGACGACAAAGCTGGGGACAAGGGCGTCACCGTCTGGCATACCGCGGAGCCCACGTCGGACTGGTTCGGTCCCAGCACGGCGGGGTTCATGATCAACTACCGCGTGGACGACATGGACGGGATGGTGGCCCGCCTGCGCGCCAACGGGGTGGAGATCCTCAAGGGCCCGGAGTCGCATGAGAACGGGAAGTTTGCGTGGGTCATGGATCCCGACGGCAACAAGGTGGAGCTCTGGGAGCCCATGGTGTGGGACGAGAAGAACAAGGGATGAACGGATTGGCACGCGTGGGGCGCATGGCAGTATCGCGCCGTCGGGACTGGCGGCCACCCGTTCAGGCACGCCTGAGGCACCATGCATCACCGCGCGCGTTTGCTCCTGCTCCTTCCGCTCTTCGCTGCGTGTGAGAGCTACTTCGTCGTTGAGACGCTGGAGTCCTCCGCAAGCAGTTCCTCGGGCGGAAGCCTCTCGAGCAGCAGCAGCTCCTCCGGCGGCGCCCCGTGCGAAGGAAATCCCAACACGTTGACAGGTCCACTCGCGTTCCAGGTGCGGCGCGCCATCCTCGAGCCCAGCCTGGCGTGGGTTGCGCTCTATGACCGCGACGGAGCGGACCTCTGCTCGAGCTTCTACGCCGCGGGCTTTCGCAGCATCCGCATCGGGCTCGGCTACGGCGACGAAGGACCCGTGGGACCCGGCACGTACGAGTTCTCCGGCGACCACACCAACCCGCGATACATCTGGCACGCGGTAGGCCTCGGTTTCGACGACGCGGGAGTCTGGATGGGGACGGCCAACACCGCGGGGTCCGTTTCCGGCGCCATCACGCTGACCACGGCCGAGGCGTCGCGGGTGACGGGATGCTTCACCACCACGCTGCGGGATGCCGACGGAGGATTCACTCCGCTGGGTGGAACCTTCGACGCTGTGACGTGCCCGTGACCTGACGCGGAAGCCAGCGCAACCATCACGCTGCGCTCATGGAACCTGCTGTGAACTTAGCCTGGCATTCGCGTATCCTGCTGGCGCCTGGCGCTTGACACCTTCACCGGACGTGGCCGACCGTTCCACAGCGTCGGCAAGGGGGGAGCCCATGGCCGTCATCGTGATGACGAATGTGTCTTCGGGGTTCACGAAGGTCTGACATCATCGGAGGCTCTGACATGCGGTTGCGTGCTGCTGCCATGCGTTGCGGGTTGTTGTGTGTTGCGCTCACGGTGGTCCCGGAGGTGGCTCACGGCACCCAGCAGGAACCGGTGGACCTGGATTTGACGCTGGTCTATCGGCCCGACAAGTTGCCGATGAAGTCGTTCATCCGCCCCGGCGGTATCCGGCTCGGCAGACAGGACTACGCCATCGCCGGACGCGCCCCGACTCCCTGGCTTGCGGAGTCCCTGCAGGAAGGTGTCTTCCTCCAGCTTGACGCGTCCGGAGGAACCGTTGGCGACGTGGTGAAGCTGAAGGGGCTCGCACCGGATGCCAGCGACCAGTCCGTGGCCAACGCCGCCCGTGATGCTGGCGCAGACTTCGCGGTGATCGTCCAGCTCACGGGGCAGGCTCCCACCGTCGAGCTCATCCTGCTGGACGCCAAGGGCGGAGAGATCAAGCGTACGCAGGTTCCCGAAGCGCTCACGGTTCATACCGCCGCCCAGTTCCGGGACCGCGTGCGAAAGCTGGCGCCGGTCAATGGTGAGGTTGCCTGGCGGAACGTCGTCCGCACCACCGCCATCCCCGTCGACTTCCTGATGGACGGCGGACCAGCCAAGCCGGTGAAGGTAGGCGTGGTGGCCACCGGTCCGACGGAGCTTGCGACGGTGGTCAAGGAGCTTGAGGACCGCATGGCGGAACGCGTGCAGCGTCACCACGCCGCCGCGAGCATTGCGCGTTTCACCGACGGACGCGTCCTGGAAGGCAAGGGCGCGCTCGACATCGGTCGGCTCGCCGCCGGAGAGGGGTGCGGATGGACCGTCGTGGCCGAGTTGGGTGTTGCTCCGGGGAGCGACGTCGTGACGGCCACGTTCACGTCGTTCAACGCGCAGGGTGAGGTGCACACGGTGGGACGCAGCGAACGTGTGGTGATGCGCCTGCACGGCGAGAGCACCCCGGACAAGCTGGCCGCGTTCCAGAAGCGTGCGGTGCGCGTGGAGAACATCAGCGTTGTCACCACCACCACGACCAACAATGGCCGCTATGGAGTCCACACGTCGCGCTCGCGTGAAAACAAGGTGGTGCTCATGAATGCATCGAGCCAGGTCCTGACCGCCGTGGACATGGGCAACCTGACCGTTCCCCCGCAGCACGAGGACGTCGTCGGTCGCGCCGTGCGGGCGGAACGTGGCCTGTGGGCCTCCAACCTGGGACTTCGGATCCTCGCGGGATTCTATCTTGCGGTGGCCGCTGCGGGCGTGCCGCCGGGAGCAATTCTGGGCGGCCTGGCAGGATTTGGAATTGGCGGCGGGGGCGCTTCCGGCGGGGCCGCCATCATCCCGGCGGTGGTAGGCGTCGTGATTGGAGGCGTGGCGGGTTTCGTGGCCATGGCTCTCGTTGCAACGGTTCTTGCCCTCCCACCCGCGGCGGCGCTGGCGGTGCTGTTCCAGTTCCTGCGCATGACCACGCCGTCCATTCCCGAGCAGACCCTCAACGACATTGCCACCCACCACAACCTGGCACTGGCCAGTGAGCTGGGTTTGGACCCCCTGGGAATGAACGAGGAGTACTTCCCGCCGCCCGCGGAGCCACGATGACACCGGCGCTGCTGGTTGCCCTGTTGGTCATCCTTCCCCACGCCGAGGGCGGCTCCAGCGCACCTCAGGGTCTGATGACGGAGCAACCCACTGCCCCGCCCGCCTCGACGAAGAGCCGCGAAGATCGGCTCATGGATTTCCGGCGACGCGCCTGGCGGTACACGCCGGTGAGCATGACGCCGCGGCCGTTTGCGCCGAAAGGCGGAACGCCGGTGTTCTATGGCCTGGTCACCGACGGAGAGGACCAGGAGATCTCCCTCTCCGCCTTGGCCAGCGCCACGGATGGCGAGGCGAGCCGTAGCTTCGCGGTCGCGGCCACCAAGGCGCGGGTGCAGAGAGGCCTCCTGGTGTTGACCGCGACAACGTTCTTCGCGCCGCCCACGGCGTGGCTGGCCATGTGGGCCGTGGTTGGCGTGGTGGGAGCCACCGTGGCCCTTGCCGGCTCCAGGAACGTCCTCGGAGCGTTGACCGCTCTGGGCGTGAGCGCGGTGGTGGGCGTGTTGGGAGCTGTCGTCGTGGTGTTTGCGGCGGCGTTGGCGACCAGCGTGGTGTGTTCGCCGGTCAGCCTCGCGGTGTCCTGGCTGGTTCCAGCGCCGTCCCACGAGACGTACGTGGCGGTGGTGCAGCAACACAACGTCGAGCTGGCCCGCTCCCTGGAGTTGGACCCCGAGGAGCTGGACAGCCAGTACTTCCCGCAAGGGCGTCCGCTGCCCGGCTCTTGAGGTCTCAGAGCGCTTCGTTGGCACGCTGCGCCCGTCGTGTCGCCGGTGGAAGGCTCCATTGCCCACGCCTTCGGGACTCGGAAACAAACCTCGGCTAAGATGCGTTCCTTGCCTATGGCCTCGACCCTGTCTCACGCCTCCAGCCGACCTGGCCCGCCGGGAAGACCATGCCTGTCACAGTGACGCTCCATGACAACCTGGCAGTGTGGATTGCCGAGGGGCCGGTCACCACGTCGGACCTGACCGTGGCCTTCCAGCGCACGGCGCCCATCCGCGAGCGCCACGCCGGGAGGGGGCGCCTGCTGGTGGTCTGGGGCGCCACGGTGGAGCCCGACGTCGGCGCGGAGCTGGCCCACATCCACCGTTGGACGGCGAACCTCTTTGACCGGATCATCTGTGTGGCCAACGCGCCAACCCTGGCCCTGCTCCTTGGCCACGCGGACACCGCGCCCGGCGCCCCGCGCGATGTGGAGCCGTTCGGTCAGCTCGACGCCGCCATGGACCGGTTGTTGGAGGGAGCTTCAGCGCCCACGCGCGCCCAGCTTCAACAGCTGCTGCCGCTCATGCGCGTCACGCTCTCCCGCGCTTCCGTCAGTTGAATCCTAATCCACCGGAATGGACGCGAAGGACACGTCACCGTGGCCGGTGTGGCGCGGGACTCGCCCGATTCACGTCGGTGCGACTCAGGGGCGCGTCTCGGACAGCCGGCTGGTGAGGCGGGTGATGCGCTCGGTCTTGTCCTTGATCTCGCGCGTCTGGCGCTCGACCTTGTCCTTGAGCTCCGCCACCTGGCGCTCCAGCTCGGCCACGTGCGCGGACTGCTCGGGCGCGGGCGCGTCGGCGGGCGCGGGTGCCACCACGGCCACGGGAGCGGCCTCCAGCTTCTGACGTGCCTGCTCCAGCTCGCGCACGGAGGCTTCCAGCGTGGCGCGCGCCTGGTCCAGCTCCTTGCGCAGGTCGGCGGCTTCCGCCCACGCGCGGTCCGCGGCTTCCGCACGTTGACGCAGCGCCACCAGGTCGGCGTCGGGGGGCGGGCCCACGGGGGCGTCGCGGTGCGCCAGCTCCACGCGCAGACGGGAGACCTGTTCCGACATCGCCTTCAACTCGGAGCGCATGGCCACGAGCTGGCTGTCCCGCTGGCGCAGCTCCTTGGCCATGGCGTCGAGCGCGCCAACCCCTGGGCCCGCGGTGGACGCGGCGGCAGCCGGCGCGGGCGCAGACGCGGTCTCGCGCAGCTTCTCCACCTCCATCTCGCGGGCACGCAGGTCCATGCGCGCGTCATTGAGCTGCTGCTGCAGTTCCTCGTTGCGCTCAAGCAGCTTCTGCTGGCGCTGGGCTGCGTCGGCAACGGAGCGCTCCAGCGCGGTGACGCGGTCCTCCATCTCGGCGCGCGTCTTCTCCAGCGTGGCGATGTGCGCGTTGGCGTGGTCCGCCACCTCCACCAGCGACGCCGCCAGCGCCTCCTGCTGTGACCGTTCCCGCTCCAGCTCCGCCACGCGGTCCTGCAACCCGCCGCGCTGCTTTGCCGCTTCGGCCTCCGTGTCCTGGCTGGTCGCCTCCAGCTGGGCCACGCGCTGCTGCGCGGCTTCCAGTTGGGACCGTGCTTCGGTTGCGGCGCGAGCCTGTGCAGCCAGACGTTCCTGCAGCTCCTGCGACTGCGCGCGGGCGCCGGCGAGCTCCTCGTCCAGGCGTTGACGCTGCTCCACGGCGTCCCGCGCCTGCCGCGCGTGCTGGTCCATGGCGGCGGCGAGCTGACGCAGGGTCTCTTCCAGGGAGACGCGCAGGGCCTCGTGCTCCTCGGGGTCGGGGCGCGCGGCCAGCTGCTGCTCGAACGCGCGTTCCACCTCCTTGATGCCCGCGTCCAACCGGGAAAGCCGCGACTCCGCGTTGCGCGCGCGCTCCTCCGCGTCGCCCAGCTGGATGCGCAGCCCATTGAGCGTCTCACGCAACCGCGACTCGGCCACGGTGAGCTCCGCGGCACGGAAACGCTCCCGCGCCGACTCCGCCCGGGCCTCCTCCAACACGCTGGTGACGTGCTCCAGCTGGCTGCCTTGCGCGTAGGCCTGCCGCTGCGCCTCCTCGAGGACACTGCGCACGTGGTCCAGCTCGTTGCCACGCGACTGCGCCAGTCCCTGCGCCTCCTCGAGGACACTGCGCACGTGGTCCAGCTCATTGCCACGGGACTGCGCGAGGGCCTGCAGCTCCTCGAGGACACTGCGCACGTGGTCCAGCTCGTTGCCACGCGACTGCGCCAACCCCTGCGCCTCTTCGAGCACACTGCGCACGTGGTCCAGCTCGGCACCGCGGCTGCGCGCCTGTTCCTGGACTTCCTCGAGGACACTGCGCACGTGGTCCAGCTCATTGCCACGCGACTGCGCGAGGGCCTGCAGCTCCTCGAGCACACTGCGCACGTGGTCCAGCTCGTTGCCACGCGCCTGGGCCAGCCCCTGTGCCTCCTCGAGCACACTGCGCACGTGGTCCAGCTCGTTGCCACGCGCCTGCGCGAGCCCCTGCGCTTCCTCGAGCACGCTGCGCACGTGATCCAGCTCGGCGGAGCGGGCGCGGGCCAGGTCCTGCGCTTCCTCCAGGACGCCACGGAGATGCTGCACTTCGGCCTGGCCTGCCTGGGCGCGCTGCTCGGCGGCCTCCAGCGTCTTCATCAGCTCGTCGAGCTGGGCCTCGCGGTGGGATGCATGCTCCTGGCTGGTCCGCGACGCGCGCTCCTGGGCCTCGCGCACCTGGCTGCGCAGCTCCTCCACGACGCGGGTGTGCTCCTGGTGTGAAGCCTCCGCCTGCTGGGTGACCTCCTGCTCGCGCAGCTCGGCCTCGCGCAGGGCCTCCTGCAGCTCCTCCACCACCTTGGCGTCCTCGCCGCGCATGCGCTCCAGCTGCCGCCCCGCATCCTCCACGCGGCCCTCCAGCGTGCGGACCTGCTCGCGCAGCTCGTCGGCGGTGCGCGCCTGCTGCTGCGCGGCTTCCTGGGCCCGGGCCTCGGCGTCGCGCAGGGCCTGCTGGGACTGGTTCTCCCGACGGAGCGCCTCCTCCAGTTGCTCACGCAGGGCCCGCAGCGCGCTGTCATGCTCTTCCGCCGCCTGGTGACGGAGCCGCTCGGCTTCCGCGGCACGCTGCTCCAGGCCACGCAGGGCCTCCTGCTGCTCCTGGGAGGCGGACTGCAGCGCGGCGTCGCGCGCGAGTTGGAGCTCTTCCGCGCGCGCCTGGCTGGCGCCCAGCTGCGTGCGCAGCTCCTCGGCGGCGGTGGCGGCGGCCTGCAGCTGGGAGCGGACGGCCTGCAGGTCGGCGTCGGCGATCTCGAGCAGCTGCTGGAAGTCCGCGGTCTCCTGCTTGAGCCGGGCGTTCTCCGCGCGCAGCTCGTCGTGGCTGGCCTGGGCGTGGCGCAGCTTCTCCCGCGTGGCCACCGCGTCATCACGGGCCGCGTCCGCTTCCCGACGCGCGGCCTCGTGGGCCCGTTGCTCGCTCTCCAGCTCGGTGCGCGCCTGGCCCAGCTGCGCTTCCAGCGTGGCAACACGCTCGGCCAGCTCGGTGGCACGCGCGGCTTCCTCGGCGCTCTTGCGCGCCTGCTCCTCGACGCCCGCGGCCGCGGCCCGCAGCTCCGCCAGCGCACGCTCCGCGTTCCGCAGGTCCTCTCCCAGCAGCGCCTCGACGTCGCGCGCACGCTGCAGCGCTTCCTCGCGGTCCCGCGCGTTGTCGCTGGCCTGGCGTTCCACCGTGGCCAGCTGCGCGCGCAGCCGGGAGAGCTCGTCCTCCGCGCGACCACGCTGCTCACGTGCCAGGAAGGTCTCGCGCGCGTGGTCCTCGGCACGTTGCTGGAACTCGGTGAGGGCCCGCCGCAGCGAACCCAGCTCCGCCTCCTGCGCCGCGCGCTCCAGCCGCAACGCGTCCAGCTGGGGCATGAGCTCGGAAGCCTCGTCGAGACGCGCCTCCGCGGCGTCGAGCGCCGCCTGAGTCTCCGCGGCCTGGGACTCCGCCAGCGAGGCCAGCGAGCGCGCCTTCTCCACTTCCTCCTGCGCCCGCCGCGCGGCCTCGCGCTCCGCATCCGCGGCTTCACCCGCGGCCTTCAGCGCGGCTTCCAGCTCGGAGATGCGGGTGCGCAGGGCACCAGCCTCACCCTCGACGGAACCCCGCAGCTCCTCGGCGACCTTCTGCGCCGCGCGCAGCTCCTCCACCTCACGCTGCAGTGCCGCGGCCCGGTCCTCCGCAGCCTTGAGCGCCGCATCCGCGGAGGCAATGCGCTCCTCCAGGGCTCCCGCCTCCTCGGCACGGCCCTGCACGTTGCGCAGCTGCTCTTGCAGCGAGGCGATCTCCCTGGCGCGCTCATCCTGCGCGGTGCGCTGCGCCGCCAGCTCCTGCTCCAGCTCCTTGACGCGGCCGCGCAGCTCCCCGGCCTGCTGGTCCATGCCAATGACGGCGGCCAGCGCGGCGTCGCGGTCCCCTTGCGCGGCGGTGAGCGCGTCCTTGGTGGCGGTGAGGCGCTCACTGGTGGCGGCCAGCTCGGCGCGCGCGGATTCCAGCTCCCGCGTGGCGCGTTCCAGCGCAGCCAGCTGCTCCTGCGCACCGGCCTTCTCGGCGCGCATGAGACGGTCGGCTTCCTCCAGCAGCCCGTTGAGCTGGGTGACCTCGTCACGCGTGCGCGCGTGGCCATCCTTCTCTCCGCGCAGCTCCTCGACAATAGACGCCAGCGCGCTCTCCGCTTCCGCCAGGCGCGCGGTCATCACCGCCAGGCCCTCGCTGCGGCGCGCCACGTCCTCCTCGAGCATGGCCACCGCGCTCTCGCGGGAACGGGCGTCGGCGCGGATGCGGCTCAGCTCGCTCTCGGCGGCGGCGCGCGCGCTCTCGGCGTCCTCCAGGTGGCGCTGCGCGTCCTCCAACGCCATGCGCGCCCCGGTCAGCTCCTGCTCCCGCGCGGCCAACAGCTCCTTGAGCTGCCCCAGCTCGCGGTTGCGCTCCATCAGCGTCTCGCGCAGGGACTGGAAGCGCTGCTGCGCCTCCGCGGCCTTGGCGCGCGCCTCTTCCACCTCGTGCGTCAACGGCGCCAGGCGCGTGTGGAGCTCCAGCCGCCCGCTCTCCGCCTGGGCCACGCGGATCTCCATGTCGCGCATGGCCTGCATGAGCGTGTTCTGGCGCTCGCCGGCGTCGACCAGGGCCTGCTGCAGCCCGTGCCGCTCCTCGACAACCTCCACCAGCGCGCGCTGCGCGTCATCACGGACCTGCGCGGCCTCCGCCACCTGCTGGCGCAGCCGCTCGGTCTCCTCGAGCGCGTGCTGCAGCTTGCCTTCGCTGTCCAGCTTGACCTGCTCGGCCAGGACTTCCGCGCGGGCCTCCGCGGCCTTGAGCTGCTCCCCCACGTCCTGCAGGCGCGCCTCGCGCTCCGCCAGCTGGGACTCCAGGTCCTGGACACGCGCGTCCTTCTCGCGCACGCCGGCCTGCAGGGCGTCCAGCTCGGCGCGGAGCTGTTGCGCGTCGGCGTTGGCCTTGGCCAGCACGGTGAGCTGCTGGGCAATGGAGGCGTTGGAGTCGGTGAGCTCCTGGCGGAGCTTGATGAGCTCGCGCTCGGCCTGGGCGCTGTTGGCGCGCGCGGTCTCCAGCTCCTCGCGGGCGTTCTGCAGCTGGTGGGCCGCCTGGTCGGCGCGGCTGTGGGCCTCGTCGCGGGCGCGCTGCAGGTCGCCCATCTCCGCCACCAGCTTGAGGCGCGTCTCCTGCGCGGATTCCAGCTGCTGACGGGCCTGCTCGCGCTCGTTCTGCAGGCGCGCCACCGCGGCTTCCGCGCGCTCCAGCTCGGCGCGGGTGCGCTCCAGCTGCTCCTGCAGACCCTTGCCCTTCTCCTCGGCAATCTGTTGCGCCAGCCGCGCCAGCTCCAGGTCGGCGCGCAGGGCACCCAGCTGGCTGCGGATCTCGTCGGCCTCCGCGCGACCCGCGCTCTGTTCCCGCGTGCGCGTCTGCAGCTCTTCCTGCAGTGCCTGGATGCGACGCCGCTCCCCGTCGAGCTCTCCGCGCAGCGAGGAGATGGCGGACTCCCGCTCACGCAGCTCCACGCCCAGCGCGTCGACGCGGCGGACCAGCTCCTCGCGACCGGTCTGCGCGGCCTCGGCGGCTTCCGCCTGGACCAGGATCTCGTCGCGCAGGCGCGGCAGCCGCTCCGCAATCACCTGCAGCGCACGCTCCCGCTCGGCCAGGGCGCGCCGGGTGCGCGTCAGCTCGTCGACGGTGCGGGTGCGCAGCTCCTCCGCCTCCCGCCGCAGCCCCTCCATGCGACCCTGGATGAGACGCGCCAGGTCATTGAAGGGCAGCTGGACCAGCGTGAGCTCGTCGGGGGAGGGGATCTCCGCGCCGGCCACGAGCAGGTAGTACGCCACCACCTCGGGCCGCTCGCCCATCAGCGCGGTGTCGAGTCCCACGGCAACTTCGTCGGGGTCGACGTTGAACGACATGAACGAGAAGCCCAGCAGCGGGCTCTGCCCGTAGATCGCCACCTGCGGGAACGCGCCCGAGAGCGCGCTCACCATCTCGGAGTATCCGACGCCACCACCGCCGTCGGTGGCCCCCAGCAGGCTCACCAGTCCCGCGCCTTCCGGGTTGGGCAGCGCGGTGAGCATGAAGCCGTTGCCGCTGAGGATGCGCGCGTACTCCGTCAGCCGCCAGCTCTCCCGCGCCAGCGTCTGGGGCAGCGTGAAGTCCAGGATGACGTCAAAGGCACCGTCGTCGGCGGGGATGCGGCCATCCTTGTGGCTGCGCAGGTCCACCTTCTTGTGACGGATGGTGTGTCGGGCCCGGGCAATGACGTCTTCATTGGTGTCCACGCCCACCACGCGGGATACGTCCATGTCGGCCAGGAACTGCACCACCTCGCCGTCACCGCACTGGACCACCAGCACGCGACGACCGCTCAGCGCCGGCTCCAGGAAGAGAAGCCGGGGCAACACCTCGGAGAGGGAGACGGCAGGCTGGTAGAGACGTTCCATTGTCACTGGCGGTGCGGCGTGAGCCCCACGTGAGAGAAACTGCAGGAATCACGGGGACGTTAGGGCCGCTTCAGCCAGGGTTCAACTTTTGGCGCCGGGAATCACACCAGCTTGACCGCTGGCATGGCACCGCCTCCCCGACGGACAACACCGCCGATCCGCCCACCTGCTCACAGGCGCAGCCGGATCTCCGCCAGCACGCTGCTTCCGCTGATCGGCGTGGGCCCCCGCTCGATCTGCGCGTGGTAGCCGCGCCATCCCCGGGCCACCAGGGAGAACGCCAGGACCTGCAGCCGCGCCTCGGCGAGCCAGAGCGAGGTGACGTCGGGAACGAATGCGTCGCGGTAGTCATGGAAGCCGCGGTTCACGTACGCGCCCATCAGGTCCAGCACGCCCAGCACGTGCAGCACGGTGCCCAGGCGCATCTCCGTCCGGTGCCCGTCGAGGGACCCGTCCAGCGCAAAGCTGTCCACCCACTCCCAGAACGCGCCGAGGGCGTCGAACAGCTGCGCGCCCAGCTCCAGCCGGTAGCCGTGGCTCGCCGGGTTGCGCAGCGTGATCTTGGGCGCGCCGTTGTCCATGGCCAGGCGGTGCTCCTCGTGGTGTCGGTCAAAGTAGGCGGGAAGGTAGTCGGGCCCGGAGAGGTCGTACTGCGCGGCACCGCCGACCCGCAGGAAGGGCGCGGAGATGCTGGTGCGTACGCCGGCGGATGCTCCCGCGCCCCACAAGTGACTCGCCGCCTGCGCCGCTTCCGTCTGGAAGGAGCGACCCAACATCGACGCGTTGCCGAACACGCGGAAATCCAGCGGCCCGTAGGTGATGCCCACATCCGCCTCTCCGCTGAGCCCGCCCGCCGTGCCAGGAACACGCGCGGGAAGCCGCCATTCCGTGGGACCACGCAGGCCGCGGAAGAACGTGCCGGGCAGCTCGCTGTCGAGCACGCCGGTAACGCCCAGGCTCACCGAGGAAAGCAGCACCGTGCCCAGGTCCAGGAGCCGCCACGCATCCGGCAAGGTGTTGCCAACGTTTCCGCCCAGCAGCATCAGCGGTCGCACGTGCACGTGTGCTCCGACGAGACGACCGGGCTCCAGCAGGTTTCCCGTCATCACCGTGCCACCCACGCCGGACAGGTTGACGCCAAGCACCACGCCCATGAGGCCCACGTCGAGCCCGGCGCGCGGGTTGTTCGTGTAATGCCGCATCAGGGCGCCCTGCCCCAAGGTGACGTCGATGGCGCCCACCTGCGAATGCAGCACGCTCTGCTCCTGGCCCCATGCCAGGCGGAACGGCGGGAGGTGCGCAGGCTGACGCTCGACGCCGCCCCACGTGACCTGCAGTCGGGGCGCGGCGCTGGTCACGGGCTGTTGGAGTTGTACGTCGAGAAGCGCGAGTCGCAGCGTGAAGAGGCGCCCTTCCGTGCCCGCGGCGGGACCAAACGGCGTGAGTCGCGCACGCTCCAGCAGCAGGTACTCCGACTGCAGGCGTTGCCGCAGCAGCTCCTCGCCCAGCGCGGGATCCGTGGTGCTCAGTTGCTCGTGGTCCGCCTTGACGGGAAGAGCGGCCAACAACACGCCAGCCACCACGATGGCGCGCACGCGCAGCATGACTTTCGTCCTCCGATCCGGGCAGTGTGCTCCGCCCGTGAAACGGAGTTACCGACGTGCAGATGCTCTTTCAGCGTGCCGGGTGGGCGTGACGCGTCACGGTTCCCCGATGAACGAGACCTCCGCGCCGCCCAGCCGCGTGCCCTCCGCCGCCGTCAGCAAGGCGCCCGTTCCCGGGGAGTCGCGCAGGTAGGTGTTGAAGAGGCCAATGCCGTAGTGGCGGATGACGGGGAAGGCCACCTCGGGAGATACGTTCTCCTCGCCGCACCCGTCGGTGAGCACGTTGCTGACGTCGATCTCCAGCGCCGCGTCAATGGCTTCCACGTCGAGGATGCACAGGTCCGAGTAGGTGAAGTGGCCGCCGGTGGCGAGCCGCAGGAAGAAGCGCGGGCTCACCATGTGCTCCCACGTGGAGAGCGAATGCGGGTCCACGGGGAGCGTGCGGTCCAGGTCCGCGGACTGGATCATCAGCGGGATGCCCCACTGCTCCATGGGCGTTCCCACGTCGACCTGCATCAGCGTGTAGCCCGCCGGCGTCTGCGCCACCACGGCCTTGATGCGGTAGTCCATCCCCGCCGCGCGGAATGACGTGATGGCGCCAAAGCTGTGACCCGACACGCCCACGCGGTCCATGTCGATGAGCCCGGACAGGAAGTCCCCCGACGGCAGCGCCTCGAAGTGGTCCAGCAGGAACATCACGTCCTGCGGGCGGTCCACGAAGCTGTCGACGGTGGTGTTGATGTTGAGCTCGCCCTCGCGCAGCGTGTCGGGGAGCGTGTCGCCCTCGTGGTCCGGCGCCACCACCACGTAGCCGTGGCTGGCCAGCGCTACCGTGTAGAACGTGGACTGCATGCGGATGCCGCCCTTGCCGTGGCTGAAGATGACCAGCGGGAAGGGCCTTCCGTCGTGGCGCGGCTCCGCGTCCTGCACCGCGTCCGTCTGCAGCACGCCCAGCGCCTCGGCGGGGATGGTGGGCTTCATGTCGTCGGGGAGAGCATCATGCAGGTCATACGCCACGCCGGGCTGACCACGCGCCGCCTCCACCGCGGGATACCAGACCTCACACACCAGCTTGCGCGGCGTGGTGTGGCCCGGCGTCATGCGCGAGGGATCGACAAGCGTGATGGTGCGGACGCCCACGGGATACGGCCCCGTCGTCGAGGGGTCGGGCGCGGCGTTGGGGCCGGAGGGCGCAAACGGGAGCGGCTCGCCAACACCGGCGTCGCTCGACGTGGCTTGCTGGGGTTCCGGCGAGCAGGCACCGACGAGCAGCACGAGAAGGGACAAGCGGATGCGCATGGCGGCGCAACGTAATCGGTTCCACGCGGGAAGTCAGCGCCGACGCTCAACCTCGTCCCCAGCACGGCCTCGAGCGCATCCACGGTTTGCCGCTCCCCTCCGTGCGCACTAGCTTCCCCGCCGTGTCGCTCTTCCGACGGTGCTGGCCCTTCCTCCTCGCGCTTGTAGCGTGTGAGCTGGGACCGCGGTTCCTCGAGGTGGACCCCGCCCCCGACACCTCCGACCCGGTGGGGCCCTACCGCGTGCGCGCCAGCATGACGCAGGATGACACCGTCAAGGACGTCTCCATCTTCTACGACGTGCACCCTCCCCTCGCCGACGGCGGCAGCCCCGACGGCGGAAAGCGCATGCCGCTGGGCACCCAACGCACGCGCATGGTGCGGCTGACACCCGGCGTGTACGAGGGCGACATCCCCGGCCAGCCCGTGGGCAGCACCGTGGAGTACCGGCTGGTGGCCACCGACGTGCTCGGGATGAAGGCCACCGCACCCGAGGAACCCGAAGACCGGTACACCCTGCACATCACAGCCGCGAACGACGGACCGCACCTCCGCGACGCCGGGCGGTGACGCTTGAATCTCCCCATGCTTCCGGTCAAAACCACGCTCCCCGCGACCCCAGAGGACGGCGGTTGCCCCAACTGCTAAGCCAGGCCACCATGCGCATCCTGATTGCTGACGATGAAGCCAACATCCGCAAGGTGCTCTCCAAGACGCTGGAGCGCGAAGGCTACGACGTGGTGGCCGTGCGCGATGGTCAGGAGGCCCTGGAGGTCATCCAGCACCGCAACGTGGAGGACGACCCCATTGGCGTGGTGGTCACGGACATGCGCATGCCCCGCCTGGACGGCCTGGGCCTGCTCGGGAAGCTGCGGGAGACGCACGCGGAGCTCCCCGTCATCCTCATCACCGCACACGGCACCGTCGACACCGCGGTCAGCGCGCTGAAGCAGGGCGCGTTCGACTACATCACCAAGCCCTTCGACCAGACGGAGATGCTGCAGGTCATCCGCAAGGCCACCGCCGCACGGGAGCTGGGCGTGGGCGACGCGCGCTCGCGGGCCGGCGCCAAGACCCGTCTCGTCGGGGAAAGCTCGGCCATGCGGCAGATCCTCACCATCGTGGAGCGCGTGGCGGATACGCCGTCCACCGTGCTCATCACCGGTGAGAGTGGCACCGGCAAGGAGCTGGTGGCGCGCGCGCTGCACGAGGGGTCCAGCCGCAAGGACCGGCCGTTCATCACCGTGAATTGCGCGGCCATCCCCAAGGATCTCATGGAGAGCGAGCTGTTCGGCCATGAGCGCGGCGCGTTCACCGGCGCCACCACCAGCAAGCCCGGCCGCTTTGAGCTGGCGGACACCGGCACCCTCTTCCTCGACGAGATTGGCGAGATCCAGCCCGAGATGCAGGTCAAGCTGTTGCGCGCGCTGCAGGAGAGCGAGTTCGAGCGCGTGGGTGGCATCAAGACGCTGCGCGTGGACGTGCGCCTCATTGCCGCCACCAACCGCGACCTGGCCCAAGCCATCTCCGAGGGCAAGTTCCGTGAGGACCTGTTCTACCGCCTCAACGTGGTGCCCATTGCGCTGCCGCCGCTGCGGGACCGGCTCAATGACATCGACCTGCTCGTCGAGCATTTCATTGCCAAGTACAACACGCGCCTCAACCGCAACGTGAAGGGGATGAGCCGGGAGGCACTGGACCGCCTGCGCGACTACCCCTGGCCCGGCAACATCCGTGAGCTGGAAAACATCATCGAGCGCACCGTGCTCTTCTCCGACAGCGAGGTCCTCCAGGAGCGCGACCTCCCGCCCGAGCTGGCCGCGCGCACGCGCGTGTTCCAGATGCGCACCCCGGAGCCGCCCGCCGCCGGTGAGGGCTCTCCCGCCACGCCGCGCACCGGCAGCCTGGACATGAAGGAGGTGGTGAAGCAGGCCACCATCGAGCTGGAGAAGGATCTCATCCAGCGTGCCCTCGCGGAGACCGGTGGCAACGTCACGCACGCGGCGCGTCGTCTCAAGATCTCCCGCAAGAGCCTGCAGAACAAGATGAAGGAGCTGGGCCTGCGCGAGGAAGGTGACGGCAAGGCCTCCCGCGACGACGACGAGGAAGAGGAGGGCTGAGCCCATGCAGGACATCCTGGAGAGCGCGCTGGACGACGCGGGGTTCCTGGAGTTGCGCTTCCATGAGCGTCGCAGCCTTTCCGTGCGCGTGGAGGACGGGCGCGTGGAAGCCGCCACGAGTGGGCTGCGCGCCGGCGTGGGCGTGCGTGCGCTCTGGGACGGCGCCTGGGGCTTCGCCTCGACGACGGAGCTGACCCGCGCGGGCATCCGCAAGGCCGTGGAACAGGCGCGCGCGGCGGCCAAGAGCGCCAGCGTCCGAAGGAAGGCCCGCGTGGAGCAGATTGCGCGCGGCGCATTGGCGCGCGGCACGTTCGAGACGGCGGCGCGCGACCCGCTCAAGGGGCACAGCGTCGAGGAGAAGGTGGCGTTGGCTTTGCGCTGCTGCCAGGTGGCGCAGAAGGCCCACCCGCACATCAAGAGCGCGGACTCCCGTTACACCGAGCTCATCGACGAGAAGATCATCGTCACCTCCGACGGCGTGCGCGCCCGCATCCTCGACGTGAAACCGGAGCTGCGCATCGAGGCGGTGGCGGGTTTCGAAGGTGAGCTGCAGTCGGCGATGGAGGCGGTGGGGAAGACCGGCGGCCTGGGGGACCTGTTTGCCGACGGGACGCCCGAGCAGCTGGCCGAGAAGGCCGCGCAGACCGCGGTGGACCTGCTGCGCGCGGGACACCCGGAGCCGGGTCGCAAGCAGGTGGTGCTGGCGCCCGACGTGGTGGGCCTGCTCATCCACGAGGCCATTGGCCACACCGTGGAGGCGGACTTCGTGCTCAGCGGCAGCGCCGCGGCAGGCAAGCTGGGGCAGCAGGTGGCCAGCCCGCTCGTCACCATTGGCGACACCGGCGAGAGCCTGTGGGAGGCCGGCGCGGGTGGCACCATCCCCGTCGACGACGAGGGCGTGACCGCGGGGCGCGCGGACATCATCAAGGACGGCGTGCTCACCGGGTACCTGCACAACCGCGAAACCGCGGCGCGCTTTGGGGTGGAACCGACGGGGAACGCGCGCGCGTTCAACTACAACGACGTGCCGCTCATCCGCATGCGCAACACCTTCCTGGCGCCGGGGCAGACCGCGCTGGGGGAGATGCTCGCCGGCGTCGACGACGGGTACATGCTGGTAGGCGCCAAGAACGGCCAGGCCGACGCCAACGCGGAGTTCATGTTCGCGGTGCAGGAGGTCTACTCCATCAAGCGCGGCAAGCTGGGACCGCTGCTGCGCGGCTGCACCATGACGGGGAACGCGTTTGACGTGCTGCGCAGCGTGGACGCCGTGGGCGACGCGTTCGCATGGCGGCTGGGCAGCGGGTACTGCGGGAAGGGGCAACCGGCCAAGGTGGACGCAGGCGGCCCGCACGTGCGCTGCCAGGTGGTCCTGGGCGGCCGCGACGAGGGCGAGGAGTGACCACCGACCACCGCGCCTTCCAGTAGGGCGGATCCTGCGAGCGCCACGGTCTCGTCGACACGCCGCGCTCGCTCTGGAGAGGGTGTCTCAGTTTGATGTGACGTCGTGGCGGGTACCTGCGTATGAGGGGGCATGCCCCGAGTCATCGAGCCGGACCGAACACAGCAGGTGCTCCTTCCCAGGGCCGTTGAGGAATGGGT
>JBFMGU010000200.1:0-19745 GCA_040752415.1 Myxococcota bacterium | reverse complement strand
CAACCCCCGCAGCGTGGCCGGCCCCCGCCCCACCGGCCCCGCGCGACCGCCCCTCAACCAGCCCACCGAGGACAGCGGCGTCTTCACCTCCACCCGCAAGCCGGACGGGAAGCCGGGCTGATCCGCTCGCTTCACTTCATGCTTGACGCGCGGGGGTGATCCTCATAGAAAGCGCGTCCCACAACGCCGCGCGGGAATAACTCAGCGGTAGAGTGCAACCTTGCCAAGGTTGAAGTCGTGGGTTCAAATCCCATTTCCCGCTCCATGAGCCCCTGAGCAATCGGGGGCTTTTTCTTTTTCCGGCTGTGATTCTCCGTCGTGGGTGCGGCAACCGCGGCTTGGACGCGACCCTTGCTCGAGTCGCCCACGACGGGTAGCTTGACGGGCCTTTCAACGCACCGCCTACGGGTACAACCATGGGTTCTCACGGCAGCCACCACGGCGCTCACGGCGCCGCCGCCTCCTCCAGTCACTACGTCAGCCCCATCCCGGTGAAGGGCGCCAAGGACGTGAAGGTGGTGGAGGCCCAGGACCTCAACTTCCTGGAGCGGGCCTACGTCACGGAGGTGAGCAAGGGCGTGGGCGTCACGTTCGCGCACTTCTTCCGCACGCTGGGCCGCCTGCTGCGCGGTCAGCCCATTGAGACGGTGGAGTACCCCGAGCAGCGCGTGAAGTACTCCAGCCGCTTCCGCGGCATCCACCGCCTTGTCCCGCGTGACGACGGAACCGCCCGCTGCGTGGCCTGCTACATGTGCGCCACCGCGTGCCCGGCGCATTGCATCCACATCGTGGCGGAGCCGCGCAATGACGGCACCACCGAGAAACAGCCCAAGGTGTTCGAGGTGGATGAGATGCGTTGCGTGGACTGCGGCCTGTGCGTGGAGGCCTGCCCGTGCGACGCCATCCGCATGGACAGCAACCAGCACCCCACCCCCAGCACCACGCGTGAGGATCAGCTGCTGGGCCGCTGGGACCTGCTGCGCGTGCTGGGCGCCCACTCCGACGGGGAAGTGCCCCGCAGCGCGCGCACCATGGAAGGCCACGTCCCGGGCGAGGATCCCGGCGCCAAGGGCGGCCACTGATGCGTGCGGGGGGACTCCTCGCCACGTTGCTGATCTCCGCGGGGCTGGGCGCGTGTGGGGACCCGTGTCGGGATCTCGTCGACAAGGTGTGCGGCCCCGGTGAAGGCACCGGCCGCGCCTGTTGGGACACCGCCGCGTGCCACGACGCCCGGGACCTCCGCGGCACCACCGCCGGTTCCGCGTGCTCCGCCGCACTGTCCGACGAGAGCGACTACCCCCGCTGCCACTCCTGCCCCGCGCCCGCGGGGGAATCCGCCTCCCCGCTGGACAACCCGCCCTGGGAGAGCAGCGTTTGTGACAGCGCGGCCAGGTGAGCCGTCGACGCACCGCAGCACCCCCCCACCCATCCCACGCCATGCTCCAGCAGCGCCGCTGTCTGCTCGGCGAACGCGCGCGGATCCAACAGCGCTCCCGGCAATCCCGCGCTCGGCTTGGCCCACAACCGCGTGGCCCCCGCGCGACGCATGGCCGCCAGCACCGGCGCGCACTCCGCGGGCACGGCGCAATTGACGCCCACCACCCGGGCTCCCGCCGCCAGCAGCGCTTCCGCCGCCACCGCTCCGTCGCGCGCCGCGGGCGTCCCCGGCACCACCGTGACCACCACGGGCAGCCCCGTGCTCAAGGCGCCTCGGACCCGGGCCGCCCCTTCTTCCAGGTTGGTCACCGTCTCCAGCACCAGCGCGTCCACGCCGGCGTGGGCCAGGTCGTATGCCGCGGCCTCCGCCAGGGCCTCCACCACACGCGCGGGTGTCCCCGGCGTCAGCGGTCCCACCACGCCCAGCACGACGGACGGACCCGCGCGCCGCGCGCAGGCCACGGCCTGACGGCGGATCTCCCCGCAGAACGTGTGAAGGCCTTGGGGACGGAGGCTCCCGGGGTGCGCGTTCAGCGTGCAGGTCAGGACCGCCTGCGCGCCCGCCGCCACGTGCTCCGCGTGGACCTCCGTGACAACGTCAGGCCGCTGCAGCACCCACAGCTCCGGCGGCACACCCTGCGGGAGTCCCCGGTCCATCAGCGCGGTGCCCAGGGCGCCGTCCAGCAGCACCGTCTGGCGGCGCGCAAAGAAATCCATGACGCATGCGTAGCCATGACCCGCCACCGCGCCAAGCGCGGCCACGCCAAGGCCCCAGGTCCCCCCGCCCTTGACGTGGTGCGCGCCGCAGGGGAGGCATGCGTCATGACCAGCGTCGCCTTCGCCAACCGCCCCACGCGCGTCATCCAGAGCAACGGCGTGGACACCCTGGAGCGCCGGAAGATCCACCTGACCGTGGTCAGCGGCCAGAGCCCCGGGCTGGACCGCGTGTTCGAGACCGACCGCGTGCGCGTGGGCGCCGGCCCCGGCAACGACCTCACCCTCACCGACCCCACCGTCTCCTCCGCGCACTTCGAGGTGTTGGTGGGCCCCGACGGATTCACCATCCGCGACCTGGGCAGCACCAACGGGACCTACGTGTCCGGCGTGCGGATCCTGCAGGCGTTCCTGCCGGAGCAGGCGGAGCTGCGTGCGGGTGACGTCGTCATCCGGTTCCAGGCGGAGAAGGACGTCACCCAGAGTCCCCTGTCCACCAGCCAGCGCGCGGGGCCCGCGGTGGGTCGCAGCCCGGCCATGCGGGAGGTGTTCGCCAAGCTGGAGCGCGTGGCCCCCACCGACGCCACCGTGCTCATCACCGGCGAGACCGGCACCGGCAAGGAGGTGGTGGCCGCGGCGCTGTTCGAGATGAGCAAGCGGGCGAGCAAGCCGTTCGTCGTCGTGGATTGCGGTGCGGTGACCAGCACGCTGATCGAGAGTGAGCTGTTTGGCCATGAGAAGGGCGCGTTCACCGGCGCGGTGCAGAAGCGCGTGGGCGCCTTTGAGCGCGCGCACACCGGCACCCTCTTCCTCGACGAGGTGGGCGAGCTGGACCTGGCGCTGCAGCCCAAGCTGTTGCGCGCGCTGGAGCGTCGGGAGATCCAGCGCGTGGGCGGGGACCGCACCCTTCCCGTCGACGTGCGCATCATTGCCGCCACCAACCGCGACCTGCGCGCCATGGTGGCCCGTGGGGAGTTCCGCGAGGACCTCTACTTCCGCCTCGCGGTGGTGCACCTCACCCTGCCCGCCCTGCGGGAGCGCCCCGAGGACATCGAGCTCCTCGTCGACCACTTCCTGGGCCAGCTGGGTCGCACGCGCGCAGACCTGCCGCCTGGCGCCATGGACCGCTTCCTGGATGACCCCTGGCCCGGCAACGCGCGAGAGCTGCGCAACGCCGTGGAGCGTGCGGTGGTGCTCGGGGAGTTCGCCCAGGCGCGTCGACCGGCCCCCAGCGCGGAGGCCAGCGGAGCCGCGCCGACCACGTCGTCAGGCGGACCGCTCACCGTCGACATCCAGCAGCCCTTCAAGGACGCCAAGGCGCGGCTCATCACCGAGTTCGAGCTGGCCTACGTGCGCGACCTGCTCAAGGCTCACCACGGCAACGTCAGCGCCGCCGCCCGCCAGGCCGGGATCGACCGCATGAGCCTGCACAAGCTCATCAACAAGTACGATCTCGAGAACCCGCGCAGCTGAGTCAGATCCTGCCGGCGTGTGCCAGCACCGCGGCCAGCGCCACCAGGGGCGCGGTCTCGGCACGCAATGTCAGCTCCCCCAGCCCCGCCGGCACAAACCCCGCCGCCGCCGCCGCGGCCACCTCCGCCCCATCCAGCCCGCCTTCCGGCCCGGTCAGCAGCGCCACGCTCTCGGCGTCGACGGGGAGCGTGCGGGTGAGCGGCTGCTGCGCCAACGTGAGCACGCGCTTGTGCTGGGCGGTGATCAGCGGCAACGCGTCACGCAGCTCGCGCACGGGTTGGATCACCAAGGCCACGTCGCGACCGCACTGCCGCGCCGCTGCCTCCGCCACGCGCTCCCAGCGCTCCACGCGCGCCACCGCCTTCTCGCCGGAGAGCTGCACCACGCTGCGCGTCGAGATCACCGGCCACACGCTGCGCGCCCCCATCTCACTGGCCTTCTCGACGATGAAGTCCAGCTTCTCCCCCTTGGAGAGCGCGCAGACCAGGTCCACCCGCGGCGGGGGCAACGGCGGCGCGGCGGTCACCACGCCCACTTCCACCACGCCACCCTCCCGCAGCACCGCGGAGGCGCGACGTCCCTGCCCGTCGAACACGGTGATCTCCGCGCCGGCCTTGAGGCGCAGCACGTCACGCACATAGTGGGCAGCGTCGGGAGGGAGGGGGTGCGCGCCGGAAGAGAGCAACTCCGGCGGCACCGGCACACGACGGGACATCAGGGGCAGCTGGGCGCGCCCGGACCCTGCGGCGGCTCCGCGCAGACGTTGTCGCTGATGTCATTGGCCAGCTGGGCGTCCGAGCAGTACAGGTCCGCAGCGCAGGCCATCCAGGCGTAGTCGTCGTCGGGGTTGGTGGGGTTGCCGTAGAGCTCCGCGTCGCTGCACGCGCCTCCCGCGCCCCGACGCGCCACGCACGTCCCCGCCGCCACCGTCTCCTCCCACGCGCTGCAGAACGTGTCGCCCGTGCAAAGCACCGCGTTCTGGTTGAAGTCACACGCCTGGTTCAGCGTGGGGCGCGCGGTGCAGGTGCCATTGGGCGGCGTGCCCGCGGTGTTCAGCTTGCACTCCTGCGTCACCGGGCAGGCGTTGTAGGGGTCGTCGGTGCTGCAGGCGGAACCGGGGTTCAACGTCGTCACCGTGCTGCAGACTCCGTTGTCGTTGCAGCCCGCTACGCCGCGACAGTATGGCCCGTTGGTGTTGTCGCAGGTCTGGCCCGCGGCCACCAGGATGTCTCCCGCCGGCGTGCACGTGCCGTTGACGCAGAAGTAGCCCGTCACGCACAGCTCTCCCTCGGCGCACGCCGCGTTGGCCGCCTTGCGCGCCTGGCACGTGCCGCACTCCGCGGTGTCATTGGGGAAGTTGCAGTAGTTGCCCGCGGCACATTGGACGCCAGTCCAACAACCCGCTCCCACGCCCAGCGAACCGGTGAACACGCCCTGGCAGGACGCCTCCAGCGCGGGCTCCTCGTCGCAGGCCAGGTTCTCGTACGCGGCGTTGCAGGCCGTGAAGTTGGCCTGGCTGAATGACGTGGTCACGCCCACGATGGACGCAATGGCGCCGTTGTCGCCGTTGATGCACGCCTTGCGGTTCCAGCTGCGGCAGCTCTCCTCGTCGTCGTAGTTGAGCGCCAGGCCGAACGGGTCGCACTTGAGGTTGCGCGCGCACTGCGCCTGCGCCCGACCCGTGCAGTAGGTGGTCAGGTCAAACGGATCCGTGGTGACCGTGCCGCCCGAGGAGCTGCTGGACGTGGAGGACGACGTGGAGCTGCTGGTGCTGCTGGTGGACGGCCCGCCCGCGGAGCTGGTGCTGCTCGTCGAGGGACCGCCCGCGGAGCTGCTGGTGCTGCTCGTCGAGGGACCGCCTGCGGAGCTGGTGCTGCTCGTCGAGGGACCGCCTGTGGAGCTGGTGCTGCTCGTCGAGGGACTGCCGCTGGACCCGGCGTTGCTGGTGGAGGTGCCGCCGCTGGTGCTGGTGGAACCGCCCACGCCGCCGTCAAAGCGACGCACTCCGCCGTCCCCCCGACGCGCGAAATCATCCCCGCCGCCAATGTCACCTTCCTGGTTGTCCTCATCCACGCTCGCGCCGTCGCAGGCGAACAGCGTCAGGGAAGCCAGGGCCACGTAGGTCAGTCGCTTGAACGTATGCATGCGGGTCCGCTTAGCGCGCGCCCACCGCGGAACACATCCCCCCCTCATCGGATGTTCGGAGGACCACGGGCACCGCCAGGCACTGCCGCCCCTCCCAGGCAATCACCCGCGGCGGCCCCAACGTCCGACAGCCCAACGCCTCCGCGTACGCCGCCAGCGCACCCGCGTGCTCCTCGGGGCGTCCCTGCATGGGTCCCGTCCACACCAGGAGCGCCTCGTCGCCACGCTGGTGCAGGGTCACCGGCCCGGCCTGGCGGGAAAGCGTGGGCCGCGACGGAACCGTTCTGGAGCCGCTGGCGCACGTCGTGAGGGCGCCCACGGCCACGAGCAGGGAAGCGCAGGCCGCCAGCCGTTGGTTTGACATGAACAGCAAGCGCTTCATAAAGGCGGCTCATCCTCGGCGTGGCCGGGGCTCATCTCCCGGGAGTACCCCATGGCTTGGCATGGTCACTTGTTCCTGCTCTGTGCGCTGTCCTGCGTTGGCCCAGCATGCTCCGGCGGGGGCAGCCAGCAGAAGGCTGCGCCAGGTCCGCAGCAAGGTGGCACCAGTGCCGCGCAGACCATGGACGCCGCCATCACCGCGGAGCGCGAGGGTCGCCTGACGGAGGCGCTGGCGCTCTACAGCGCGGTGTTCACGCAGACGCCCAACGCCGTGGAAGCCCCCGACGCGCTCCTGGCCCACGCCGCGCTCGCCACGCGCCTGCAGCAGCGGGAGGCGGCCCGACGCAGCCTGGAGGAGCTGGCCCTGCGTCATCCCACCCACCCCGCGGCCAAGAAGGCCAAGCTGCTGCTCGCCAGCATGGACCTGCAGGAGGGACGCACCAACGAGGGCATCAGCGCCATGCGCAGCGCCTACCAGCAGCTGCCGCCGGGAGAGGAGCGCACGCGCGCGGCCAAGGAGCTGGGCGCCACGTTGGCCAATGCTGGTGAGAACGCGGGCGCCGTGGCCTTCCTGGCCGAGGCGGAGACCACCGCCACGACTCCCGAGCAGAAGGAGGCCCTGCGCGCGCAGCTGCTCGAGATCATCGACGGCAACCTGGCCGCCACCGACGTGCTGGCCCTCCGCGAGACCCTGCCCGCCGGCAGCTACGCCCACACCCTGCTGACGCTGAAGCTCGCCCGCATCTACCTCCACCTCGGCGACGACGCGCGCGCCAAGGAAGCCTTCCAGGCGTTCCTCGCTGCGGATCCGCAGAGTCCGTACGCGCCCCTCGCGCAGGTGGCCATCACGGCCATCGACCAGCGTTCGCTCGTCGCCACGCGGAAGCTGGGCGTGGTGCTGCCCATGAGCGGCAAGTACGAGCAGGCCGGCAACCGCATGCTCACCGCGCTGAAGCTGGGCCTGGACGCCGCCATGGCCGAGGCCATTGCCAAGGGGCAGACCACGCCGCCGCCCGCGCCCGTGGAAGTTGTGGTGAAGGATGACCGGGGTGAGCCGGAGGACGCCGCCAAGGCCGTGGATGAGCTGGTGCAGCAGGACCGCGTGATGGCCGTCGTCGGCGCCATCACCGTGCAGGGCTCCAAGGACGCCGCCATCCGCGCGGAAGCGGCGCGGGTTCCGCTGATGACCATGGCGCGTCGCGAGGGGCTGGCGGAGATGGGCCCGTACACCTTCCACTTCGGCCTCACCGACGAGAAACAGGCGCGCGCCGTGGCCCGCCTGGCGGCGGAGATCCTGGGCTTCAAGCGCGTGGCCCTGCTCTATCCGCGCCTTCCCAAGGGCGTGTCCCTCATCAACGCGTTCTGGGACACCTTCGAGAGCCTGGGCGGCCAGATCGCCGGCGCGGAAACCTACGACCACGACGAGACCACCTTCACCGTCCCGGTGCGCAAGCTGGTGGGCCGGCACTACCTGGAGGCACGCGGCGAGTACATCGTCTGCAAGGCCAAGGCGAAGGAGATTGAGCAGGCGTACAAGCGGCAGAAGGCGGAGGAGCAGTGCAAGGACACCGTCACGCCCGTCGTGGACTTCGACGCCATCTTCATTGCCGACTACCACGGTCCCGTCGGGCTCATTGCTCCCGCGCTCGCTTTCGAGGACGTGTTCGTGGGCAACGACGAGCGCGCGTTCCGCCAGTTCAAGCAGACCACCGGACGCGCCAATGCACGTCGGGTGCAGCTGCTGGGCACCAACGGCTTCAACGACAGGAGCCTGCCCACGCGCGGCGGCAAGTACGTGCAGGGTGCGCTGTTCGTCGACGGATTCAACCCGCAGGATGGCCGCCCGGAGACGGAAGCGTTCATCAAGGCCTACGTGGCGGCCACCGGCAGCAAACCCGAGCTGCGCGAGGCTCAAGCGTACGACGCGGGCCGCATCCTGGGGCTCATCTACGCCACCAATCCGCAGACCCGCACCGAGTTCCGCGACCGCCTGTCCGGCGTGAAGGACTTCACCGGCGTCACCGGCGTCACGAGCTTTGACGCGCAAGGCAGCAGCGTCACGCCCCTCCACGTCTTCACCATCAAGGGCGAGAACATCATCCCCGCCGTGTTGGAACGTCGCGCCGGCGGATGACGCGGTGCGAAAGGCGCGTGGCACCAACCCCTTGGAGAGTGCGTGGGGAGGGTGGCACCGCGGGCATGCTCAAGCCCAGGCGATTGTCGCGCAAGCAACTGAATTATCAGGAGATTCTCAAGAATTCACCGCAGCGTGAATGACCGGCTCGACCCTTGCTTCTGGGCCCGGTGGCAGCGGATTCCCCTGCCCCGTCAGGAGCACCAGCCATGGCCGAAGCGGCTCGCACAGCCTTGATCCTGAACGCCAACGCCAAGCACGTCACCGCCCGCAAGGCGCGACAGCTCGCGCAGCTCTGTGAAGCGGACCATGTCTACGTGAGCCGGTCGCTGGAGGATGCGGAGCGGGTGGCGCGGACGGTGGTGGAGCGCGGGTATGACCGCGTGCTCAGCGGCGGCGGCGACGGCACGCTGGTCCAGGTCCTCAACAGCATCTGCGCACTGCGCGACGCGGTGAAGCCCGGCGGCCCCTACCCGCAGGTGGGCGTCCTGAAGCTGGGCACGGGCAACGCGGTGGCGGCCATCCTGGGCGCGGAAAAGCCCGAGGATGACCTGCTGAAGCTGATGTCGGAGCCCCGGCTGCCCACGGTGCCGCTGGAGCTGATCCACTCGCCGCAGGACGGCCTGGACTTCCCCTTCGCCGGCATCGGCTACGACGGGGAGATCCTCAACGACTACAACTGGGTGAAGGAGCACATGCGGGGTCCCGTCGTGGACGACCTCATGCACAGCGTGCTTGGCTACTTCACGGCGCTGTTCAGCCGCACGCTCCCGCGCAAGCTCAGTGAGAAGGGCCCGCCCAAGGTGCGCATCACCACGCGTGGCAAGGCCATCTTCCGCGACCCCAACGCCGGCGACGCCATGCGCGAGATCCCCGCCGGCAGCGTCCTGTACGAGGGCCCCGCGGCCATGGTGAGCGTGGGCACGGTGCCGTTCTACGGCTTCAACTTCCGCATCTTCCCGTTTGCCCAGGACGTGCCGGGAATGATGCAGCTGCGGGTGGTGGCCACCAGCCCGTGGACCATCCTGCGCAACCTCCCCGCCATCTGGCGCGGCGAGTACCGCGACCCCGAGGTCTACGACTTCCACGTCGAGGACATCGTGGTCGAGGGAGAGAGCGCCCTGCCCTTCCAGATCGCCGGCGACGCCAAGGGCCACCGCGACCGTCTGGAGTTCGTGATGTCCCGTCGTCGCATTGACCTGGTCAGCCCGCGCAACCCCGACGAGCTGCAGTGACGGAGACGCGCCTCACAACAGCTCCGTGCGGCGCCGCATCCCCTCCGTCATCTCCACCTTCCCCTCCGTCGTCATCACCAGCGCCTGCGCCCCCACGCGCTGCAGGACCTGCTCTCCGTCCTTGAGTCCCAGGATGAAGACGGCCTTGGTGAGCCAATCCGCGTCGACGGCGCTCTTGGCCAGCACCGCGGCCAGTCGACTGGCGCCGGCGGGATAGCCCGTCCGCGGGTCGATGATGTGGTGGTACCGCTTCCCGCCCACGACGAAGAACCGCTCGTGATCCCCCACCCACGCCAGCGCGCCGTCCTTGATCTCCACGCTGGCCAGGGGACGTGCGGGCACGCGCGGGTCGGGCACGGCCATGCGCAGCGGCGCCCACGGAAACCGACCTTCCCCCAACGTCACCCCGCCCGCGCGGATCACGAACGCCTGCACGCCCGTGCCAGTGAGCACGCGCGCCGCGCAATCCACGGCGTACCCGCGCGCCACCCCGCCCAGCCCCAGCCGCATGCCCGCGGAGGGCAACATGATGGCGCTGCGCGCCGGGTCCATCACCACGCGGCGGTAGTCGATGAGCGCGCGCAGCCGCTTGACCTCGCGCGGGTCGGGCGGGGCGGTGGGCTGGTCCCCTTCAAAGCGCCACAGGCCGCTCAGGGCCGCGTAGGTCACGTCAAAGACGCCGCCGCTGTACGCGCTGAACTCCAGGCACCGCTGCACCAGCGCAAACACCTCCGCGCTCACCACCACGCTCGCGCTGCCGGCGGCGGCGTTGATGCGCGCCACGTCGGAGTCCGAGCCGGTGGCGCTGGTGAGCCGCCCCACCCGCTCAAACTCCGCCCACGCGGCCGCCATGGCGTTGTGGACGACCTCCCGCGGCTGCCCGGCGGCGGGAAGCACGCGCAGGGAAACGTTTGTCCCCAGGTGGACCTGGCTGGTCTCCAGCACGTCGGCGGACGTCTGGGCGGCCTGCGCCCCTCGAGGGGGCAGCGCGCGGGCAACCACGGGCGTAACCGCGGCGGCAAGCAGCGTGCGACGCGTGAGACCCTGGCGAGAGCACCAACCCAAGGGACTTCCTTCCACTGGAGAGGGCGCGCCGTTGTAGCGCAGCCTCCGCTTTCTGGCCTGTCCGCCCATTGACGCGGTAAGAGCCAGTACTGTCATGGCTGAGCGGCTCTTTGTGGATGTCTCGCAGCAGGGAACGCTGGTGGCGCCCACGGCACAAGCCCGGGCGGCACTGGCCCGACGCGCCGGGCGCTGGGTCCTCATGCCCTCCGCCACCAACATCCTGCTCCTCAGCCAGTGGGAAGGCCCGGAGAACGCCGGCGTGGATGGCTCGGAGCGGGCCATGCTGCTCGGGGAGATCGCCGGCATCAGCCTGTTGGACCTGCTGGGCCTGTTCTCCCAGACCCGACGCAGCGTGCGCGTGGTGGTGAGTCGAGGCGTGGTGGAGCGCGCCATCCTGTTGCGTGAGGGAGAGATCGCCTCGGTGGCCAGCAGTGATCCGCGCGACCGCCTGGGTGAGTTCCTGGTGCGCATTGGCAAGCTCAGCGCGCAGCAGCTCCAGGACGCGCTCAACACCGCGCAGCAGACCGGTCGCAAGCTGGGGCAGCACCTGGTGGCCAGCGGCGCGCTCAGCAGCCATGAGCTGTGGTCGGCCATCCAGCAGCAGATCACGGAGATCATCTGCGACGTGGTGAGCTGGCGCGGCGGCAGCTACGCGGTCTTCAGCCTGCCGGACAACTTCCAGTTCCCGCAGACACCGCCGTTGCAGACGCAGGCGCTCATGCTGGAAGCGGTGCGTCGCGCGGATGAGATGAGCCTCTTCCGCCAGCGCATCCCCTCCTACGACACCCTCATCCACCCCACCGGCAAGATGCCGCGGGAGTGCTCCCCCGACGAGCTGGCCGCGCTCCAGACGGTTTCCGCGGGCATGACGGTGCGGGACCTGGGCTCGCGCCTGCAGCGCAGCGAGTTCGAGACCACCAAGATCGTCTACAACCTGCTTTCCAGCGGCGCGGTGAGCGCCACGGCCATGGCGCCCACGCAGTCTGGCCGCCCGGCCGCACCCGTGGCCGCCGCGCCGGTGGCAG
This sequence comes from Myxococcota bacterium, assembly GCA_040752415.1. GTDB lineage: Bacteria > Myxococcota > JACRCW01 > JACRCW01 > JACRCW01 > JBFMGU01. The sequence continues at coordinate 8,136 of JBFMGU010000200.1, read as the reverse complement.
GCCAGGTTCCGCCCTCGGGGACCGCCGCGGTGTTCCCGCCCAGCGCCAGCCAGCCCGCCGGCCCCAACGCGCGACTCGCCGAGGTGGTGGGCGTGTTCTGCATGGCGCTGCGGGAGATCGACGCGGAGTGTCGTCGGCGCGGTCAGGGTGAGGCGTACCGCCGGGGCATGTCCGGCTTCCTCACCGACCCGCAGAACGCCTATCATGTGCTCTTCAACGGCGTTCAGCTCACCATGGAAGGCGACGTGGACCCCGCGCTGGTGATTGCCAACGCGGCCACCCACGGCGGCTCAGACCCCATGCGCGCCCTGTTCGACGGCATGAACGAGATGACGTTCTTCGCCCTCTTCCAGGCCTCGGAGCTCCTGGACCCCAAGGTCGACGAGGACCTCGCTCGCCGCGTGCGCATGATCCTCTCCGCGCTGCAGCACAGCTGAGACCACGCGTTACCCGCGCGCTCTATCCAACAAAATGATGGCTGGATGCGGCAGCCCCTCGTGGCCGCCTCTGCGTTACTCGCCGCTCTTCTTGGTGACCAGGCGCAGGTCGCCGAAGGAGCGCTCCAGGCCGTCCTGGTCCACCACCGTGGTCTGTCCCGCGGTGAAGATGATCTTCTTGAGCAGCGACCAGGGAACACGGCGGTCCGCGACGATCGCGTAGCGCCCCTCGAACTTCACGCCACCGGCAGCCTCGATCTTGAGGAACTGATCACCCTTGTCCTTCATGGCCTGGGACAGGTTGGTGATGAAGAAGCCGTTGGTGGAGTCCAGGTCGGCCGCTGCCACGTCGCCGTTCTGGATGCGCGCCACTTCCTTGTCATCCAGGAGGATGCGGTCCTCCGTGATGAAGACACGCACCGCCTCCGAGGGCTTGTCCGTGATGGTGGACAGCGGCGGCTGGACGCTGGGGGAGATGGTGATGGAGTCGCTCTGCCACTGCTTGATCAAGAAGACCAGGATGATGGTCATCAGGTCCAGCATGGCGTAGATGTTGAGCTCTTCGTGCGCTCCACCGCGCTTGCGGGCGCGCCGCTTCTTCCGGTCCTTGGCCGCCGCAATGGCCGACGCGTCCTCGTTGGTGAGCGAGGCGTTGTCGGCGGGCGCACCCGCGCCCTCGGGGCCGAGGGGCTGTGACGCAGCGGGGTTGTTGGTGGGCTCGGACATTCGTCAGCTCAGAATCCCGCGAACATCACGTCCGGAAACAACAGGTCCGGTCCGTTCTCTCGCATGGCGTCCATGGTGGACACCAGCGCGCCGTAGGCAACCTGATCTTCCGGCACAATGAACGCCTGGCGCTCCTGCGGGAAGGCCTTCTTCACCTGGACCATCAGCTTGGTCAGACCCGCGTAGTCGAACTCGTTGTTGATCTTGGGGAGCGTGGGGCCGGCGTTGGCGTCGCCCGTGCCCGGGAGCACCGCCTCCGCGCCCGCCACCGTGTAGCCCCTCTCCCCGATGACCACGGTGAGACGGAGCGGCGGCTTTTCCGGCGGCTTCTCCTCCTGGACCATCTCCGTTCCCCCACCGGTGGCGGGGAGGCGGGTCTGGATCTCGCCCAGGGAGACGGCCACGGAGGTCACCTGCAGGAGGAACATCACCAGGTTCGTGACGATGTCGAGGTACGGGACGATGTTGAGCTCGCCCGTCTCCATCTCCTCGTTCTCACGCCGACGACGGCGGCCGCGGATGAGGTTCTGCTCATCCAGCGCCTCCTGGCCCTTGGCTTCCGGCCTTGGCGTTTCTCCGGTGATCCTGGGCTCCATCGTCGCTCCCCAACACCCCTACTGCAGCCTGGAGACAGCCGGCTCAGCCCTGACGCGGTGCCGCGCCCGCGGACTCCGCCGCATTCAGCTCACCCTGCGCGCGCCGGGTCAGCAGGTTCTCCAGCCGCAGCGCGTTGAATTCCACGTCCTCCAGCAGCTTCTTGGAGAAGCCGCTGAGCACCAGGTGGAACACAATGCAGATCACGGCGATGGTCAGACCGAAAGCGGTGTTGTTCATGGCCTCGGAGAGGCTCTTGGTGAGCACCGTCTGGCGCTGGTCCGGGGCGGCCACGGCCACCGCGCGGAACGCGCCGATGAGGCCGAACACGGTACCAATCAGACCCGTCAGCGTGGCGATGTTGGCAAGCGACCAGAGCGCCTGCACGCGCTTGGTGAGGTACGGCGTCACTTCCATGATCGCCTCCTCCAGCGCGCTGGCCACCGCCACGGCGCCGCGGTTGGCGCGGGAGAGGCCGGCCTTGATGACGCGCGGGAGGGCCGCGTGCGGCGCGCTGTTGCACAGCTTCACCGCGCGCTCCAGGTTGTTGGTCAGCACCAGCTTCTCCACCTGCGTCATGAACGTGGTGGCATTCACATTGAAGCGGAAGAACAGCTGGATGAACCGCTCAATGATGATGGCGAGCGAAATCGCGAGGAAGCCGATGTTGATGTACATGGCCGGGCCGCCTTCGCGGATGAACTCCGCCATGTACGCAATGAATCCGCCACCACCGCCGCCACCGTGCATGGGTGCCTCCATCAAGACCTAGCTGCCCAACTGGGATTGATTTCCGTGGGCGGCCCGGCGAACAGGGATCACCGGGCAACACGCCGTAACAACTACAGGTTTTCCCCTTCGCCGTGCAACATCTTGTTGAGATCCTCGGAGCTGGTGCCCTGCGGGCTTCCGCCCTGGATCACGGCAAAGTGGATGTTGCCATAACCAGCCAGCTCACAGGTGTACATGACACGCTTGAGGATCTTGAAGGGCAGCGCCTTGTCCGCCTGGATGTTGACGCTGGTGGTGGGGTCGGAGCCGGGGCCCTTCTCCTCCGTGGCGCCCGCCGCCGAGCGGACCGCGATGTACTTCTCGCGCTCGGTGCGGAGCTGCTCCTCCAGGCCGGCAATGCGCCAGTCCGGGTCGCGGCTGGCACCACTGACGAGGTCGGAGATGTCCGCCACCGTCTCACCGCCCATGATGATGCTGTCACCGATGATGGTGACCACGGGCAGCAGCTCCATCTCCTTGCCGTTCTTGGCGGTGGGCATCACGAGGTCCTTGCTCATGTGCAGGATCTCGCCCGTGGAGGAGAAGGACTGGATGAGATAGACGACCAGCAGGGTGAACATGTCCACCATGGGCGTCAGCATCAAATCCGCAAAGCCGCCCTTCTTGCCGGCCCTGCCGCCGCCATAGACCTTGGACTTGCGAAGGCGCGGGCCCACGCGGTGTCCCGGCGTCTGGATGCCCTGGTTCAGGTTGGGCCGACCATACGGAATGGTAGGGTCAATCACAGCAGACCTCGCCGAATCACGTGGACGTGGCGGATGTGAGCATCACGTTCAGCATCCGGGCACCCAGACAGGAGTCAATGACACGCACCAGGACGTCGTACTGCACGCCGTCTTCCGCCTGCACCTTGACGTCATTGATGTCCGGCGCGTTTGCCTTGATCTCGTTGAGCTTCTTGTTGAGCTCGTCAAAGTTGTAGTCATTGCCCGCCTTCTCGATGGGCAGCTGCTCGGCGCCGGTGGACAGGTTGAAGCCACGCTCCGTCACGGTGAGATTGAGCGTGACTTTCTTGTCCTCATCCGGCGGAGGCGGGGTGGGGTTGTTGGAACCCTGCTGACCCACCTGCAGCGTGGCAATCTGCGTCCACACCGCCGTCATCAAGAGGAAGGCAATCAAGCTGGAAAGCAGGTCAATGAAGGGGACGAGGTTGATGACCGCGTCCAGGCTCTTCTTTTTCCCTTTTCCGCCTTCAACTGGTGCTGCGCCGCCCATGAGGGGCCTCCATCACGCCGGGATAAGCAGACAGGAAGACCGCCGGACAGAAGCGTGCCGTGGAGACACGCGGCTGGACCGGCGGCCCGCCGACGAACCTGAGGGGCTTACTCCTTGCCCTGCAGGTCGCCGTCCAGCTCCATGTTCAGCTTGTCACGGTTCTGCATGACCATGTTCAGCACGCCCACCGCGGTCTCGTGGATTTCCTCGGTGAGGTGCTGCGAACGGCCCTGCAGCAGCGAGTAGATCATGAGCGCGGGGATGGCGGTGCCAAGGCCGAACGCGGTGCAGTTCATGGCCTCGGAGATGCCCATGGAGAGAATGGTGGCCTTGTCCGCCGGGTTCACCTGACCGACGGCGGCGAAGCACTTGATGAGACCGGTCACCGTGCCCAGCAGACCCCACAGCGTGGCCGCGTTGGAGAGCATGGCCAGGTAGCCGGTGCGCTTCTCGATGACGGGAATCTCGCGGAGCGAGGCCTCATCCATGGCGGCCTGCACTTCCACCTCACCCTTGGGCACGTTCAGCAGACCGGCCTTGAGGATGTTGACCAGCGGCGTGGGCTTCTGGTCGGCCAGGAAGCGGACGGCGCGGGCCAGGTCACCCTTGAACAGGTGGCCGCGCAGCGTGCCAAGGATGGCCTTCTTGTCCGTGGGGACCTTGAAATAGAGGACGATGACGCGCTCAACGATGATGGCAATGGCGAGCACGAGCACCGCCGCAATGGGGTACATACCCCAGCCACCTTCCTCGAAAGCCTTCGCTGCGCTCTGAAGCATGAACTTCTCCTGTCTGCCCGACCCGTTACGGGAGGGTGCGCCCCAACCGGCGCGACCTCTGGAATGGTCAAGTTTCCGTTTCCTGGCGTGGACTTACCAGCCAGGCGAAGAGAGGTGGCGGACCCTAGCCATCCGCCGCGGCCCCCGTCAATAGACTTTCCTCCGCTTTTTTACGGAGGGCCGGGCTCCCACCTCTCACGTCGGGAGCCAAGGGGTGGAGACACCGCAGAGCCCGGTCTGGTTCCGTCACCGCTTGAGGATCTCCCGCGTCCTGGCGAGGTCCCTCGCGATGTTCTTCTGGTGCGCTTCCAACGTGCCGCCACCAATCTCCAGCAGCTTGGCGTCGCGCCACAGGCGTTCCACCGCGTACTCGCCCACGTAGCCGTAGCCGCCCAGGACCTGCATGGCGCTGTCGGCGACGTTCTTGGCCATGGTGGTGGCCACCAGCTTCACGCCGTCGCTGTCCAGGCGGCTGCCCGCGCGCTCCAACTTCAGGCGACGGGCCACGTCGTACACGTACGTGCGCGCGGCCATGTAGTGCGCGTAGCTGTCCGCAATATGCTTCTGGATCTGGCCGTACTCCAGGATGGGCTTGCCGAAAGCCTTGCGGTCTCCCGCGTATCCCACCATCACGTCGACCGAGCGCCGCGCGATGCCGAGGCTCATGGCGGCCAGCGTCAGGCGTTCCAGCTCCAGGTTGCGCATCATGTGGAGCATGCTCTCGCCCTCCTGGCCCAGGCGGTTCTCCACGGGGACCACACACTCGTCGAAGACCAGCTCTGCGGTGGGGGAGGCGCGCATGCCGGCCTTGTCGCGAATCTTCTGGCCCAGCTTGAAGCCGGGGAACCCCTTCTCCACCACGAAGCTGCTGATCTTCTCCCCGCCCTTCTCGTCGCGGGTCTTGGCGTAGACCAGGAAGAGGTCGCCCAACGTCTTGTCGTCGACGCAGCCGTTGGTGATCCACATCTTGCGACCGGTCAGCAGGTACTTGTCGCCCTGCCGCACGGCGCGGGTCTGCATGCCCAGCACGTCGGTCCCGTAGCCCGGCTCGCTCATGCACATGCCCGCAACCCACTCCCCGCTGATCACCTTCCCGAGGTAGCGCCTGCGCTGGTCCGCATTGCTGTTGTGGAAGAAGTTGTTCACGAACAGCATGCTGTGGGCGAGGTAGCTGAGACAGAACCCCGGGTCGGAGGCGCTGAGCTCTTCATGCGCAATGACCGCGCCCACCGCGTCCATCCCCGCGCCGCCCTCCGCCTCGGAGACGGTGATGCCCAGCAGTCCCAGCGGCCCCAGCTTGCGGAAGAGCGGCAGGTTGAACTTCTCGGAGCGGTCGTGCTCCATGGCCTGCGGCTCCACCTCCTTCTCCACGAAGTCGCGCACACTCTTGCGGAGCATGGCGTGCTCTTCCGTGGGGTTGAACAGATCAAGGGCGTCCAGGCTGGCCATGGCCTTCCTCCAGGTTGTTTTGGCGTTTGCAGGGGGCGGCTTCTAGCAGAGGCGGGCCGGCGCAACAGCTCAAGTTTCAGCCCGGGATCTCCGCGCACACCTTGTCAATGCAGTAACCCTGACCCTCGCAGCAGTCCGCGTCGGTGGAGCAGGTCTCACCCATCTGCCGACAGCCCGTGGCGCCCGGGGTGCACAACATCTCGCCGCTGCCGTTGTTGCGACACGTTCCCGCGCCGGGGCAGCAATCTCCGTCGCCGCTGCAGGTCTGGCCGCCCTGACGACACTCCTGGCCGCCGGTGCTGCAGTGCCCACTGCCCTCCCCCGAGATGAGGCAGGTGCCCGCGCCGGGACAGCAGTCTTCATTCCCGTTGCACTCCTCACCGGCAAGGCTGCAGGCCTGGTCCGGGGGCGTGCACACGTTGCCGCCGTTGGCGCTGGGACGACAGAGCTGGCCGTTGCAGCACTGCACGTCGGTGGTGCAGGAGCCGCCGGGGTCACGACAGGGCACGTCCGCGAAGTAGCTGCTCAGGTTCTCCGTGCCCTCATCCTGGCCGGGGAGCCAGAACGCGGGATGGCTGGGGTCCTGGCCCGCCACCGGGTTCTCCTCGATGGCCGCCACCCAGATTTGCGGGCGCTCCAGACCCTGCAGCACCAGCCCGTAGTCCCGACGGCTGTAGAAGGCCACCCACTGGTACCCGCCCTCGACGAACGGGCTGAACGTGGGCATGTAGGAGTTCCCGTCGGGATTGGCCTTCACCAACGTGACCGGCGCGCCGCCCTCGACGAGCACGAGCTCGAGCTGACCGACGAGGTTCTGCTCATTGTGGCGGGAACGGCTGTGCGGGCCGCGCTGGTAGATCAGGTACTTCCCGTCGGCGCTGTAGGACGGGTAGCTCAACGCGTCGCCGCCGCCCTGGACCAGCGTGGCGGGCGTGCCGAAGTTCTGCGTGGCGGCGTTGACGTCGACGACCTGCAGGTCGGAACGGTCGAAGTCGATCTCCCACTGCGCGTCGCTTCCGTCGGCGTTCTGGATGTTGGCGGCAAAGGCCACCTGCGCTCCGTCGGGGCTCCAGGTGGGCATGGCCACCCCGGTGAAGGGCAACGTGCTGAGCGACACGCCGTCATTGGCGTTCCGCAACGTCAGCTGCTTCTGGAAGTTGGTGAGCAGCAGGTTCCCGGTGGGGTCAAACGTGGCGTAGTTCCAGCGCTTGTCCTCCTGCGGCGAGAAGAACGGCGTCTCCGGGCTGCCGGTGGGCACCACGCCGCCGGGGCCGTCGCCGCCGTAGTAGGTGAACGCGAGCTTCTGTCCGTCGCGGCTCAGCACGTGGCAGGCGTTGCACCGGTTCCCGTCATTGCTGGCGGGCTCGATGTTGAGGCGCTGCCGGCTCGTCGATCCCACGTCGATGCGCAGGATCTGCCCGACGTTGACCGCCCAGTAGTAGACCGCGGCGGAGAGGTCCGCGTTGGCGAGCTTCATGGTGATGTTGCCGGAGCGGACGCACAGGTTCGTGTCGACGATGGCCTCCACGCTGATGGACATGAGCCCGCCGGCGTGGGCGGCCAGGAGCACGGCCCAGAGATCCTCCGGCACCTGCGCGCGGTCCGACGTGGTGTACAGCGACATGGACCCGTGGTCGCCCGCGACCTTGACCCGGTAGAGCGAGGCCGGCACCTGCGCCACCCACTGGATGAGCGGGCTGGGCAGGTTGAGCGGCAGCACCACGTTGTCGACGGGGTAGACAATGCGCGGCTGGCGCGTGTTGTCCGGCGTGCAGCTCACCGCGGAGAAATCCACCGGCGCCGAGGGCGGGGCACCCGGGAGCACGCGCTCACCGAACACGCGGACGTCGATGGTGCAGGTGGCCTGCTTGCCCTCGAGCTCCGCGGTGATGACCACCTGGCCGGCGCGCTGCGCGGTGATGGTGACCTTCCCGGTGGAGTCCACCCGCGCAATGACGGGCTTGTTGGTGCTCCACTGCGCCTGGACCTCCTCCGTGCTGCCGTTGGCGCGCGTGGCCAGGGCGCGGAGCGTGCGCTGGACCGGGGTGCCCCAGTTGGCGTCCACCTGCATGGAGGCGGGATCCACCGCCAGGGCCGTGATCTCCTGCCCACCGCCGCTGCTGCTGGTGCTGAGCCCGGGGATC
>JBFMGU010000020.1:0-68853 GCA_040752415.1 Myxococcota bacterium | reverse complement strand
GCAATTCCGGTGCTTATCTCCGTGCCAACCCCCACTGTCTCTTAGCCCCCCAGCCAGGCATTGTGGCCACGCCGCCTGGCTGGTTTGTTCTTGGGGCCGGGGGGGCGTGTGAGCGCAGAGCACAAGCGGTGCCAACCCACTTCTCGACGGAAACCGCGTGGAAAGGCCCTCCAGACCTGTCTGAATTTCGGACAGGGTGACTGAAATTCAGACACCCATCAAAGCTCCTTCGCGGCTCCTCCGGTACTGGTGTCCGTACTGGCGGCGCTGCTCGACGCCGCGTCGCTGGTCGCGGTGGCACTGGCATCCGTGTTGGCAGCGCTGCTCACCGCTGCGCTGGTGGCGGTGGCACTGGCATCCGTGTTGGCGGCGCTGGTGCTCGCATTGCCGTTGGTGGAAGCGGTGCTGGCGGCGCTGCTGGATGTTCCGCCCGTGCTCGCGCTGGAGGAGGTGCTGCTGGTGGCGGCCGTGCTGGTTGTGGCGGCGGCGGTGCTGGCGGAGGAGCTGGCGTCCGCACCGTTGTCGGCATCCACATCCACATCCGTGTCCTGATCCACATCCACGTCCACGTCCGTGTCTTCTTCCACGTCCACGTCGATCTCGATCTGGCTGTCGGAGTCTCCATCGCCATCCCGGTCCGGGACGTCATCCACGTCCGCCGGGTTTCCGCGGCGCAACAGGATGTTGAGGATCTTGTCCTCGCCCTCGTCGAGGCGGACCCGGGCCACGGCGGTGCGGTAACCCTCCTTGGTGGCGAAGACCTCGTAGAACGTGCCAGGGTTCAGCGCATCGGTAAGCAGGTAGTCGCCGGTGTCGTCGGAGATGTCCTCGGTGGTGGGCGGGTTGGTGTACACGCGGACCAGCGCAACCGGCTGTCCCGTGGCCTCGTCGATGATGCGGCCGCTGATGCTGGACGCATCAGTCCTGTCCCGGTCGTCGTCGTCGTCGTTGAAGATGCAGCCGGGCGGAACCAACCACGCGCAGAGCAACACCAGCCAGATCAGGGCTTTCACGTTGTTGTTCACGACCACCTCCGGCACAAGCCCCCGGCCAGCGGGATATACGGTGGCCGATTCAACGAGCAGGCATGACGCGGAGCGCGGACACGTTTGGGCCCGCGGTGGAGGATGCCGCCCGGAACATCGGATCCGTGAAGGCGTGAATATCCCGACTCCCCCGCGCGTCATTGACGTCCCACCAGCAACCCAAGGTGACCGTGTGACGCAATTCCGCCGAGTCTTCGTGCAGCCAGCCCTCCGGGCCTGCCGCGGCGTGCGTCCACGGTGGGCCAACCTGATCCGTCGCCGGTGAATCCGTGACGGGCTGAGGTCGGGCCCTGCATTCCGTCATGTCATCAGCGCAGCCCGCGACGGCGTCGTTCGCGTCGTTGTCCGTGCCCCATCACGGGGGTCGTCATGTCCACCATCCACAAATACCCTCGCACGCCGCACCTCCAGGGCTCGCGCCTGCAGCCGGGTGATGAGGACCTGGAAGCGGTGCCATTCCGTGCGCTGGAGGGAAGGCATCTCGTCGTGGAGGAGAAGCTCGACGGCGCCAATGTGGGCGTGGGCTTCAATGCGCAGGGCCAACTTGTGCTCCAGAGCCGGGGTCACTTCCTCGGTGGCGGCGGGCGGGAGCGCCAGTTCGACCTGCTGAAGACCTGGGCCACCGTCCACCAGGCGCGGCTCTTCCAGGTACTGGGGTCGCGGCATCTCATGTATGGAGAATGGCTCTACGCCAAGCACACCGTCTTCTATGACGAGCTGCCACACTACTTCCTGGAGTTCGACGTGCTGGACAAGGAGACGGGCACATTCCTCTCGACGCCGGCGCGTCGTGCGTTGCTCCGCGGCGTGCCCGTCACGTCCGTCCCGGTGCTGCACGAAGGGACGGTGCGTTCCGAGAAGGCACTGCGCGCGCTCGTCGGCCGGTCGCGTTTCAAGAGTGCCCGGTGGCGGGAGGTGCTGGACCAGCGCGCGCGTGAGCATGGGCTCACCGTGGAGCGGGTGCGCCGCGAGACCGACATCTCCGACGAGATGGAGGGGCTCTACCTCAAGGTGGAGGAGGACGGCGTGGTGCGGGGGCGCTACAAGCACGTTCGTCGGGACTTCCTGACGGCCATTGTGGATGGCGGCAGCCACTGGTCGACGCGCCCCATCCTTCCCAACGCCCTGGCACGGGGCGTCGACATCCTGGGGTGACGTCATGATTCCCGAGCTTCCTGGATTCCCCGCTTCGCCGCGCTGGCGCCTCGACTGGAACCTCCTCGAGGAGGCCCATCCCTGGGTCCGGGCGCTGAACGACTGCCCGCAGGATCCCGTCCACCACGCGGAAGGCAACGTGGGCATCCACACGCGCATGGTGTGTGAGGAGCTGGTGGGTCTTTCGTCGTGGCGGAAGCTGCGCGACTGGGACCGCTGCCTCGTCTTCATGGCGGCGCTGATGCATGACATTGCCAAGCCCGTCTCCACGCGTGTGGAAGCCGACGGGCGGATCACCGCGCGCGGGCACTCAGGGCGTGGGGAGAACATGGCGCGCGTGTTGTTGTGGGAGCAGGGTCTTCCCTTCAGCTTTCGCGAGCAGGTGGCCGCGCTCATCCGGTGGCACCAGGTGCCGTTCTTCGCCATCGAGCGCGAGTCGCCGGCGCGGCTGCTGCACGAGATCAGCCAGACGGCGCGCTGTGACCTGTTGGCGCTGGTGGCGGAGGCGGACGCGCGCGGTCGGGTGTGCCACGACAAGCAACGCCTGCTGGACAACATCGCCCTGTTCACCGAGCTGTGTGACGAGCAGCAGTGTCTCACCGGTCCCCGCCAGTTTCCGTCGGAGCACAGCCGCTTCCTCTACTTCCGCAAGCCCTCGCGGGATCCCGGCTACCACGCCCACGACGACACCCGCTGCGACGTGGTGGTCATGAGCGGCCTACCCGGCGCGGGCAAGGACCACTGGCTGCGCTCCCACCGTCCCGATCTCCCGGTGGTGAGCCTGGACCAGATCCGGGAGGAGCTCGACGAGCCGCCCACCGGTGCGCAGGGCCGGGTGATTGCCACCGCCGTCGAGCGGGCCCGGGAGCACCTGCGCGCCGGGGAGGACTTTGCGTGGAGCGCCACGAACCTCAGCCGCGGCGTGCGGAGCCAGTGCGTGGACCTGTTGTCGGCGTACAACGCGCGCGTCCACGTGGTCTACGTGGAGGTGCCCGAGCGGGTGCTGGTGCAGCAGAACCGCGAGCGCCCGCGTGCCATCCCGCAGCCGGCGCTGCAGAAGCTCTATGAGCGGTGGTCCGTTCCCGACGTCACCGAGGCCCACCGCGTGGACCTGGTGATCCGGGAGCGCGACGAGTCTTGAAGCGGGTTCCCGGCGGAGAGATGCCGCGCGCGGTGTGGACCTGGGGACGTGCGGTCACGCCGTGGTGCTGGGACCTTGCGCGCTGGGCGCTCGAGTCGGAGACATGGCGTCGTGGGCGCTGGTCTCGTCGACGCGACGACATGGCCGCAGGGGCACAACCTTGCAACAGACGGAACCCGGAGCGAGGCTCGGGGCACCACGACGATGTCCGCGCCCGATCTTCCCCTGGCCGAACTGGAAGCACTGCTCTCCAAGCGCTCCGCGACGGTGGCGGAGGGCATCCGACGGGTCGTCAAGGACCTGCGTCCGTGCGTGCGGCTCGAGACTTCCCGCGCGAGCGCCTTCCCCTCCAGAGGACGACGCCTTGATCGCTTCCTCCGGCGTCCTGCTCCGACACCCGTGTTGCCGGCTACGACCAGCAAGTTCGGGGGACGTCCATACTGCGAACATCCGAGCGAGCTACAGGGAGGACCGTTTCTTGGGCAGAGCAATTTCGCCGAAGCGTCCAAGTCGTTGGCCTCGGAGGGCGTTGCGATACCTGAGGGAATGCCTCCCACCGGATTGCTCGCGGTCGACCTCGTGCCGGGGTCATTGACCGGGCGCGTGCGCTGGTATCCAAGACCACGTGAGGAAGCCGCGGTCCCCGCCGTGGGATGCAACGTGGTGTCGAAGTACGAGGCGGCGATCGCATTTCGAGGGAGCTGGTCCCTGCGCGGGCTCGAGTGGTTTGATGCCATTCCGACGGATGACGACGAGCTCTGGGATTGGATGAACGACCTCGAAGTGCCGGGCGTGGACGAGGACGCCTACGGCGGTCACAAGCTATTCGGTCACCCGAACGAGGCGCTCAATGAGCACGACGGATTGAGACCCGTTGCCGGCCGCTCGGACTCCATTCGTGATTACGCGCTCGTTTGGCGCATCGACTGTGACAAAGCCGCCGGCCTCTCCTGGGGTACGAATTGGCTGTACGTCGTGATTCATCAGCATGATCTCGCGCGCGGCGCGTTCGAGAATGCGATCCTGACAGCCGCCAATGCCTGAGGGGGCGCAACCGGTCGCAGAACCAACGTCCCGCGCTGCGCAACCGAATCTGCGTTCACAGACTGACCGCGGCCAAGGTGCCGCCATCAAGCTGGGACTTGAATCCGTGGTCTTGCGGCGTGGCGGGGCGCGTCAGGACCTCCGGCGTCCGCCCGAGCGGCGCGGGTGGCGGTGCGCGTGGGCGTCGGTACCATGGCGCGGCCAACCATGCGCCGTGTCATCCACCGGGAGTTCCTGGACCGCGCTTGTGCGGACGTCGGTCGTCGACCGGTGGAGGTGAGCCCCACGGTGAGCCTGCGCGCGTCGTCACGCGGCGTGGAGGTGTGGGACGTGGCGGAGAGTCCCGGCGCGCCGGTGGCGGTGTTTCCCGGTGAGCTCATCCTGGACGCGGTGCGCTTCCTGGACCAGCAGGCGGGATTCCCGGAAGCGGTGGGCGCGTGGGAGAGCACGCCGGCGACACATGCGCTGGTCTATGAGCCTGCCGTGACACCCGGCGACCACGACGTCACGCTCGTCGCCACGCCGCCGCAGACGCGCTCCGGGTTCAACGGAAGTCTCGCGGTGGGCACGGAGCGGGACGTGGCCGGCCGGGCCGTGCGCGTGGTGGACCTGCAGCTTTCCTGGGGGCACTCCGGGTGCGGTACGCGTCTGCGGTGGCGCTGGGAGTGGTGGTGAACGTCCGGGTTCCAACCCCGTCCCTGCAACCGCACAGCCCGGCGACCTCTTTGTCGACGATCATCACCTGATCGCGCGCGGGTGCTCAGCGCATAGAGCACTTGGGCTTCTGGTGCCACTTATTCGGGGGACGTTTCGCGTTCGTCACACGCGGGCGCACTTCTCGTCCGAAGGGGCGTTCCCCGGTTCACGGAAGGCCAACGCAACCGCAGCCGTGGCGTCGGGGAGCCCCGCGCATCGGCTGGCGAAACGGCGCACCACGTTCCAGCCCTCCCGGAAGCACTTTCTCGCGGGCACGAGCACGTGGATGGGAAGGAGCCCACGCATGCGCGGACGATTCGGTGTCGGGTTCGTATTCGTCGTGATGGTGACCAGCGCGTGTCCGGCCCTGGAGCCGACGGCCCAGTGGACTCCCGAGATGGGGGCGCGCTCCAATCGCAAACAGACCGTCAACTATGATTCCTACAGCGGCTTCACGTTCTCCGAGGAGCCGGTGCTCCCCGCCCAGGAGCGCCACCCGAGCCTGTGGTTCAGCAGCGCGGAAGCCGCGGCGATCTACGCGCGACGCAACGCCGACAACTATGCCGCCACGTTGTGGACGGGCATCTCCACCAACCGCTATCTGACCGCAACCTTTCCTACCGCTCCCCGGAATTGCGACGACACGGTCCACTCGTACTACGGGACCATGGCGCGGATTGCCAAATACAACGCGTTCATGTTCGTGACGACGGGAAACGCCAGCAACCGTGACCGCGCCATTGCCGCGCTCAAGCGTGCCTATGACGGTCCCATCTATGAGTGTGACCCCAAGGCGAGTGGCAGCCCCGCGGATGAGACGCTGCGCGCCATGTGGGCGCAGAACTTCGCCGCCGCCTATGACTGGGTGCAGCCCCAGCTGAGCAACGCCGACGACGTGGACATCCGCGGCCGCCTGGTCCGCGAAGCCGCGACGTTGAACACCAACCTCTTCTTCTGGGCGCCGCGTCCGCACAACCATCTCTCCAAGCCCGCCGCGGCGCTGGGCACGCTGGCACTGACGCTCTCCAGCCATCCCGACGCGGCCAGCTGGCTCGCCTCGGCGCTGACGGGCCTCAACCAGAACACGAAGTACTTCTTCAGTGAGGACGGCATCTACCGGGAGGGTGCGCAGTACTTCATCTACAACCACCTCAACTTCCTGCCGTTCCTCTTCCACTACAAGAACGTGTCCGGCGTGGACCTGTTTCCGACGTGGCGGCCGGGATTCATCTGGGAGTTCTACGTCTCCAACAACAACGGGTGGATGCCCACGTTCGAGGACAGTTTCCTCCGTCACAACTTCCTGGGCATGGTGGCCGGTCGGTACATGACCCCGGCGGACAGCACGCCGCTTCATCCCACGGCGCGCTGGGGCAACCTCTTCCAGTGGCGCTACCGCAACACCGACACCGAGCCCTGGGGCGGTGAGTTCGGCAACAACACCGGCGCCAGCCGCGACGACACCATGGACCTGGACAAGTTCCTCACCTACGACCCGTCCGTGGCGCCGGTTGCGCCCACCGCCTCCGGCACCGTGTTCCTCGACGCTGGCGGCCAGTCCATGTTCCGCAACAACTGGGCCTTCAATGACCCGAGCAGCCGTTTCCTGGTGTTCCACGGCGTGGCGGAGGCGGACAACCACAACCACCACGACACGCTCTCGTTCTACATCCACGCCCAGGACCAGATGATGGCCAGCGCGGCCGGTCACACGCGCGACAGCTACAGCGACGCCATCCGACGCAGCTGGTACCGCACCGCGCCCGCGCAGAACACGGTGACGTTGGATGGCAGCTGGCCGGTCGACGTGGCGGAGAATGTCACGCCGGTATCGCGCCACGCGCTGGACACGGACTTCTTCGACTTCCAGGAGAAACAGGCGCGCTACATCGACCAGGACAACGACCCCACGCTGAGCGAAAACCCACTGCTGTTTCCCCCGGATTCGCAGAGCCTGGGATACCTCCGCCGCGCGGTGGCGTTTCCCGGCCAGGACTATTTTGTCGTCGTGGACCAGCTCACCAGCAAGGATGGAACGTTGCGTGATCATGAGCTCTACCTCCACGGGGGACGGGGCAGCATGAGTGGGAATGGCAACCAGCGCACGTGGAGCTACAGCAGTGACCGCTACGGCTCGGCGGCGCGGATGGCCGCGTGGATCTTCTCCAACGGCGCGCAGCTCTCCGACCAGAGCGGGGAGCTGACGTACATCCGCAACGACTTTGCGGCCTTCCCCTACGTGTCGGCCAGGACCCACGCGCGCAATGCCAACTTCATGCAGGTGCTGGTGCCGCTGGCCGCAAGCGGTCCGGTTCCCGTCGTCACCGAGCTGAGCGACGCGGTGCGCGTGGGTGGCACCGTGCTCAAGGACGGCAACCTGGACACCTTCCTCGTGCAGCAGGGAACCACCAGCGTGGGGCTGGGCGCGGTGGAAACGGATGGCGACTTTGCGTGGACGCGGGTCAACGGCGCGCTCCGCGCCTGGGCCTTCCGGCAGGCCACCACCGGGACACATGCCAACCAGGAAGTCTTCACCGCCTCCCGACGCATCACGCTGGCCATGGACGTCAGCAATCCTGCGCAGCTCAAGGGTGAGGTCGCCGCCATCTCATCCAGCTCCACCTTGCGCATCCGTGCCCCGTCCGGGTGGACGGCCTCGAGCGCGACCCTGGATGGCAACGGGTTGCCGGTCACCAACAGCGGTGGCTTCGTCGAACTGCAGCTCTCACGGGGAGGAGACCTCGTCATCAACCTGGAGGAGGACACGCCCGGCGGACCCAGCAGCTCCAGCTCGTCGAGCAGTTCGTCCAGCTCGTCGAGCAGTTCATCCAGCTCGTCGAGCAGTTCATCCAGCAGCAGCTCCTCGAGCTCGTCCAGCAGTTCATCGAGCAGTTCGTCCAGCAGCAGCTCTTCGAGTGGAGCACCGAACACTCCGCCGAGCGTGACGATCACCTCGCCGACCGAAGGCGCGTCGCTGACCGCGGGGATACCTGTCACCATCTCCGCGACCGCCGGCGACGTCGATGGCCAGGTGGCGCAGGTGGTGTTTGCGGACAACGGGACTCCCGTGCCCGGCTGCACCGACACCACGACGCCCTATCAATGCTCCTGGACGCCCACCGTGGGGCACCATTCCCTCACGGCGACGGCAACCGACAACTTCGGCGCAACCACGGTGTCCGAGGGCGTGGGCGTCGACGTGGTGAACCCGCCCGTCGACAGTGGCGTCTTCATCGAGCAGAACGGGCTCCTGGTGATGGAGGCGGAGGACTTCGCGCTCAAGACCGACCGCAACGCGCACGCGTGGACGTTGGCGACGAACCAGACGGGGTATGTGGGCGGCGGCTCGATGTTCGCGGGGCCCAACTCGGGGACAGTCTTCCGCTCCAGCATTGCCACCACGAGCCCGCAGCTGGACTTCCGCGCCACGTTCACCCTTACCGGGTCGTACGTCATGTGGTTGCGCGTGCTGGGGCCGACCAAGACGGACGACTCGGTGGGTGTGGGGATCAACGGCAAGCTCACCCAGACCACCACATTCCGCAGCAGCTCCTGGACGTGGAAGAAGGTGAACGTGACCATTCCCGCGTCGGGAGTGAACGTGATCAACGTCTGGATGAAGGAGGACGGGGCGTACGTGGACCGCGTGCTCCTGGCCAAGGACACCGCGTTTGTCCCGACGGGAGATGGTCCGCCGGAGAGCCCGCGCACGCCCTGAGCGCTTGACGTCCCGGTTCGCGGCCGCCACCATCCTCGCGCCGCGTTGTCTCTCAACGTCGGCATCAACCCTTCACGCGGCCCTTCCCGACGGGATGAGGACGCCACGCCGGCACGGCCGGCCCAAGGATGAACACTGCGAATCACCGCACGCAGCAGGCGCTGCTGGAACGCATCCTTCAACTTCGCGAACGCACCACGCGTGACCAGACCGGGCTCCACTACATCGAAGGCATTCGCGCCGTGCTGTCCGCTCTGGATGCCGGTCTCCACGTCGACACGCTGGTGCTGTCTGAAGTCCTGCTCCAGAACCCCTACGCGCAGAAACGGGTCCGCCTGGCCAAGCGCGCGGGCACACGCGTGGTCCGGGTGACGCCCGAGGAGTTCCGCAGCGTCAGTGGCACCGCGCGCGCGTCCGGCCTGGGAGCCATTGTCCACCAGCATTGGACCGCCCTGGAGAACGCGGACCCACGTCGTGGATTGTGCTGGATTGCCGTCGGGGCGTTGCGGTCGCCGGGCAACCTGGGGACCGTGCTCCGGACCGCGGAGGCTGCCGGCGCGGCGGGCACCATCATGCTCGCGCACCCGGTGGACCCCTTCGATCCCGACGTGGTCCGCGCCTCCATGGGCGGCATCTTCAACCTGCAACTGGTGCGGACGTCCCCCGCCAGGCTCGCGCGTTGGGCGCGGGAACACGGTTGTGTCGTCGTGGGGACGGCGCCCGCGGGGGAGGTGCTCTACTCGGATGCACCGGTGGATGCGCCGCTGGTGCTGGTCCTTGGCGAGGAGCGACGCGGCCTCACCGACGCGGAACAGCGCCTCTGCACGCACACCGCGCGCATTCCCATGGCGGGACGGGCGGACTCATTGAATGTTGGCGTGGCTGCCGGCGTGGTGTTGTTCGACGTCCTGCGTCGTCGTGGTGACAGCAGCGCCGCAGGAGCCTCGTGATACCCGTGGGGCGTTGTCCCGCGGAGGTGGTGAGCAGGCTCGGGATGGGGCATATCGTTCGTCGCCAACGGTGGAGCGTGCATGGTGCGTGAGCTGACAAGCCCCGGAACGCCGGAGCTGCCCCTTCCGATGTCCGACGTGTATCTCTCCATGATGCGCTCCGCGGCGGTGGTCCACGCTGCGCGCCTGGGCGTCTTCAAGCTCCTGGAGAACGGTGCGCTCGACGTCACCGAGGCCGCGACGCGACTGCAATGCCATGAGCGCGGCATGCGTTCTCTCCTGGATGCGTTGGTGGCATTCGGATACCTGCGTCTGGAGGACGGTCGCTACGCCAACAGCGCATTCGTCGAGGCGTACTTCACCAGCAAGGGCACCGTGGACTTCACGCCGGGTCTGCTGTGGACCGCGGAAGCGTGGCGCATGCTGGAGGACCTGGACGGCGCCGTCCAACGAGGCGGACCGCGGGTTTCCATGTGGGAGGAGATGAAGCAGCGTCCCGCCACCGCGGCGTTGTTCTCGCGTTACATGGAAGCCTACGCGGCCTACATCGTCCCGGACGTGCAGGACGCGGTGTCGCTTCCTCGGGATGCACGCCGGATGCTCGACGTGGGCGGCTCCCACGGGCTGCACAGCGTGGCCTTCTGCACGCGCTACCCGGAGCTGCACGCCACCGTGTTCGACCTGCGCGAGTCGCTGGCCAACACCGCGGACGTCGCGGCGCGCCACGGCCTCTCCGACCGCATCTCCACCCGCGCGGGCAACAGCCTCGTCGACGACCTGGGCACGGGCTACGACGTGGTGCTCCTGTTCTCCGTCATGCACAACCACACGCCGCAGGAGAACCGCGCGCTGCTGACGCGCCTGGCATCCGCGCTGAAACCGGGCGGCCTCCTCGTCATCCACGACTACCTGCGTCCCGCCACGCCGCAGCCCCACCTCTCCGCGCTGGCCCTCACCCTGATGCTGGAGGTGGGCGCCACCATCCATGGCGAGGAGGACGTGCGGGACTGGCTGAGCGTGGCGGGCTTCCACGACGTCAACCGCAAGGAGCTCCACCCGCAGGAGAAGGGCACGATGCTGCTGGCTACCCGTCGGTAGTCCAGGTGTGCGTGCGCTTGCGGTGGCTCAGAGAGACGAGGCCATGGTTGGCGCCTTCGCCATCGCGTAGCTTGTGTAGCCGCCGGTGAGGTTCAGCGCGCGGAAACCGTTCTGCAGCAGGATGCGCTGCGCCACGTGGGCCCGCTTCCCCACCGCGCAACACACCACGATGGTGCGGTCCCTGGGCAGCTCACCCAGCCGTCCCCGCAGCTCGTCCACGGGAATGCCCACCGCGCCCCCCATGGCGCCCTTGGCGCGTTCCTTGTCCGTGCGCACGTCCAGCACCAACGCGCCCCTGGCCAGCTCCGCGTCCAGGCCGTCCACGTCGACAACGGGAGCCAGGCCACGCAGGTCATTGACCGCCACGAACGCCGCAAGGTTCACCGGGTCCTTGGCCGAGCCGAACGGCGGCGCGTACGCCAGCTCATAGTCCTCGAGGTCGTAGACGTTCGCGTTGTGCCGGATGGCGGTGGCCAGCACGTCAATGCGCTTGTCCACGCCGTCCTTCCCGCACGCCTGCGCGCCAAGCAGTGTCCCGTCCTTGGTGGAGTAGAGCAGCTTGAGATGCACCGGGTGCGAGTCCGGGTAGTAGCTGGCGTGGCTCTCGGCGTGGATGGTCACGGTGCGGAACGGAATGCCCAGGGCGCGCAGCATGAAGGACGGGGCGCCGGTGGCGGCGCACACCGTGTCGAACACCTTGATGATGCCGGTGCCCTGCGTGTCGCCGTAGCGTGAATCCACGCCACAGATGACATTGGCGGCAATGCGGCCTTGTCGATTGGCCGGCCCCGCCAGCGGGATGCGCGTCCGGTTGCGCGCCACCAGGTGATAGACCTCCACCGCGTCCCCCACGGCGAAGATGAACGGGTCGGAGGTGCGCATCCGCTCGTCGACAACAATGCCACCGGTCTTCCCGATCTTCAGCCCTGCGTCGCGCGCCAGCTGCGTCTCCGGCGTCACGCCCACCGCCAGCACCAGCAGGTCCACCTCGAGGGAAGTCCCGTTGGCCAGCACCACGCGCAGACCGGTGTCCATGGGCTGGAGCTCCGCGGCGCGCTCACCCAGCCGCAGCTCGACCCCGTGGGCGCGCAGCGCGTGGTGCGCGAACGCCGCCATGTCCGGGTCCAGGAACGTCAGCACCTGCGGCGCCTGTTCCACCAGGCTCACCTGCAGCCCGCGCGCGGCCAGGTTCTCCGCCATCTCCACGCCAATGTAGCCACCACCCAGCACCGCGGCGCGAGTTGCACCCGCGTCCACCGCGGCCATGATGCGGTCCATGTCGGCGATGGAGCGGAGTGTGTGCACGCGGGAGTCCTGCACGCCCGGGAGCGGCGGGATGATGGGACGCGCGCCGGGGGAGAGGATGAGCGCGTCGTAGGTGTCGTCGAGGATTTCGCCGGTAGCCAGGTTGCGCACGGTGATGCGACGGGCCTGCGGGTGGATGCCCACCACCTCGTGGCGGACCCGCACGTCCAGGTTGAAGCGCGCCTTGAGCGAGTGCGGAGTCTGGAGCAGCAGCGCGTCCCGTCGAGGGATGACGCCGCCCACGTGGTACGGCAGGCCGCAGTTGGCAAAGGAGACGTGCTCGCCACGCTCGTACACCACGATCTCCGCGCGCTCATCCAACCTGCGCAACCGCGCCGCGGCTGAAGCTCCACCCGCCACCCCACCGACGATCACCACCTTCATGCGAACCTCCTTCGCACTCCCTCAGCATCGACCGTGCCCGGGCGTGTTCCGGGCGCACCGCAGGGTTGGAGACGGATTTTCCTCGAGAGATTCGAGCGCGGAGTGACGCCTTTCCCGACGTGGATGCGAATCCGTTGCGCGGTGCGCAAAACCCGCGCGGTGACGTGGGCGGGAATGGACAGCGTGCGGGAGCGTTGGCAGAGTCGGACAGTCCAGGCCGGAGGGGTCTCCATGAAGGTGCTTCCGCGTCAGCACACCCAGGCCACGCAGGCGAGCGTGGAGGTGGTTCCGGTGCAGCGCTCCGGGGTGGAACCGACGCCCGCGGTGACGACGAGCATGACGCAGTACCAGGTCACCCGCGAGTCCGCGGACCGCCCCGCCAGCGCTCGCAGCACCAAGGCCTCCGTGCCGCTGCACGGGAGCGCACTGCAGGTCCAGCTGGACCGCGTGGGGAAGGCGGAGCTGCAGGAAGCGTGGCGGGTGGGCGTGGCCACGGCGGGGTTGTTGGCGCAGGGAGAGGGCGCGCTCGTCGGTGCGGACATCGACGCGCTGTTCTCGGCCTGGCTGCAGTCGCGGCTGCGGGAAAGCGCGAAGGAAGGGCTCAGTGCGGTGGAGCAGAGACTGCGCAGCGTCGAGCACCTGCTGGCCGCCGGGCTGGTGGGCCCGGGAAGCCACGCGGAGATGGTGCTGGAGAAGGCGGGGCTCATTTCGCTGCACCAGAAGATGACGCGGTTGCAGGAGCGCTCGGCGGAGATTGATCGCCAGGTGAAGCGGCCGCAGTCCAGTGAGGGACGCGCCGCGCTGGAGCTGGAACGCAACGCGCTGACCGCGCTGCTGCAGGGCTACTCCCAGCTGCATGCGCGCCTGGCCGTGGCGGATGGTGTTGGCGTCGAGGTCTTGCGCGCCATGCAAGGCGGGCTTCCCGCGATTGCCGCGCGGCTGGATGCGCTGCAAGACGGTGCCGGTGGTGACGTCGAGGTCGAGCGTGCCGCGCTGCGCGCGTTGCAGCAGGATCTCCAACTGCTGCTCGACCCGGCGAAGTCCTGATCGATCATTCTCGGCACATCTTCCCGTCGCGCCGCGCCCGAGCACGTGCTGGCGCCGCAAGGGATTCCAACGCTTGAACAGGGACGCAATGGTTGCGGCGCTCCGTCGTGAGCGTGACGCCCCGGCGGTGGACCGTGCCTTGCAGTCCGGTGTCCCGGCGCCGCAACGGCGCGAAATGGTGCCACATGAGAGCCGGGATGGCGGTGATGCTTCTGGTGGCGGTGCCCGTGCTGGTGGGCGACGCGCCGGTCAATGTGAAGATGGGCACCGTGGCGCCGGAGGGCTCGCCGTGGCATCGCCTGCTGCAGGAGACGGGCGAGGAGTGGTCCCGCATCTCCGGCGGCAAGGCGTCGCTGCGCATCTACGCCGGCGGCGTGCTGGGCGACGAGCTGGACATGGTCAAGAAGCTGCGCATTGGCCAGCTCCACGCCGTGGCGCTCTCGGGCGCGGGGCTGGAGCACCTGGAGCCTGCCACCGCGTGCCTGCAGCTCCCGCTGATGTTCAACTCCTACGCGGAGCTGGACGCCGTGCGCGCGCGCATTGCCCCCATGCTGGAGGAGCGCCTGGCGAAGAACGGCTATGTGGTCCTCAACTGGGGTGATGCCGGTTGGGTGCACTTCTTCTCCAAGACCCCCGCGCGCCTTCCTGACGACGTGCGGCGCATGAAACTCTTCACCAACACCGGCGACCCGCGCACCCTGGAGCTCTACAAGGCCGCGGGCTTCCGTCCCGTCCCGCTCGCCGTCACGGACATGCTGACCGCGCTGCAGACCGGCATGATCGACGCGTACGACGTGCCCCCGCTGCTGGCGCTGCTGAACCAGTGGTTCGCGCTCGCCGACAACATGATCGACCTGAAGTGGGCCCCGTTGATCGGCGCCACGGTCATCACGCGCAAGGTCTGGGAGAAGTTCCCGGAGGACCAGCGTCCCCGCATGTTGGCCGCCGCCCAGGCCGCCGGGGATCGTTTCCGGGAGCGCATCCGCAACATGAATGACGAGGCCATTGAGGCCATGCGCAAGCGCGGGCTCAAGGTGCACGAGCTGACGGCGCAGGAACGCGCGGTGTGGCAGCGGGAAGCGGAAGCGGTCTACCCCAAGCTGCGCGACAAGACCTGTCCCGCGGAGTTCTTCGACGACGTGCTCCGCCTGCGCAACGAGGTCCGCGCGGCCGGCACGGCGAGGTAGGCCATGGACGTGCCCGCGCGCACCGACACCCGTCGTCTCCACCTGGATGGTGCGTTGGCGACGGTGATCCTGGCCCTGATGGCCGCGCTTCCGTTGCTGGAGGCCGCGGTGCGCCAGGTGACGGGTGGCGGAGTGCCGGGCGCGGGTCCACTGGTGCAGCATTTCACGCTGTGGATTGCGTTCGTGGGCGCGCTGGTGGCCTCCCGTCGGGACGAGATGCTGGCGCTGTCCACGGCGTCGTTCCTGCCCGACGGTGTCAAGGCGCGCGTGAAGGTCTTCACCTCGTCGGTGGCGGGCGTGGTGTGCGTGCTGTTGGCGACGGCCAGCGTGCAGTTGGTGCAGGCGGAGCGCGGCGGCGCGGAGACGGTGGCGCTGGGCATCCCGGTGTGGGTGGCGCTGCTGGTGATGCCGGTGTGTTACGTCGTGGTGGGCTGGCGGCTGCTGCGACACGCGGGCACGCGCGTGCTCCACCAGGTGCTGGCTGCGGCGCCGGCGGTGGTGACGGTGCTGCTCGTGGTGGCCGACGCGCGGGAGTGGCTGGTCATCACGCCGGCTTCGTGGATGGTGTGGACCGGCGCGGTGGTGATCCTGGTGGCCACGTCGCTGGGCATGCCCATGATGGCCACGCTGGGCGGGCTGGCCCTGTTGCTCTTCTGGAAGGACGGCACGCCCACCGCCGCGGTTCCCGTCGAGACCTACCGTCTGGCCACGCAGCCGCTCTTTCCCGCCATCCCGCTCTTCACCCTGTGCGGCTACATCCTCTCCGCCGGTGCGGCCAGTCAGCGCCTGGTCCGCCTGTTCACCGCGTGGTTCGGCTGGATGAGCGGCGGCACCGCGGTGGTGACCGCGCTGGTGTTCGCGTTCTTCACGTCGTTCACCGGCGCTTCCGGCGTCA
Source organism: Myxococcota bacterium (assembly GCA_040752415.1). Taxonomy (GTDB): domain Bacteria; phylum Myxococcota; class JACRCW01; order JACRCW01; family JACRCW01; genus JBFMGU01. The sequence goes on along the minus strand of JBFMGU010000020.1, from coordinate 53,187 downwards.
CCATCCTCTCGCTGGGTGGCCTGCTGCTGCCCGTGCTCCTGCGCACCGGTTATGGCGAGCGTTTCTCGCTGGGCCTGGTGACGGCGTCGGGCTCCATTGGTCTGCTGTTCCCGCCCAGTCTCCCGGTCATCCTCTACGGTGTCTACGCGCAGGTGGGAATCGACAAGCTCTTCGTGGGTGGCGCGCTGCCCGGCGTGATCATGGTGGGCGCGGTGGCGGCGCTGGGCGTGTATGAGGGTCGCCGCTCCCCGTCGGGACGGACGCCGTTCAACTGGCGGGAGGCGCGCGCCGCGTTGTGGGAGAGCAAGTGGGAGCTGCTGCTGCCGGTGGTGGTGATGACCGGGTTGCTCGGCGGCTGGGCCACGCTGGTGGAGGCGGCGGCGTTGTGTTGTCTCTACGCGCTCGTCGTGGAGAGGTTCATCCAACGCGACACGTGTTTTGACGAGCAGATTGGCAAGGCATTGGAGGATTGTGCGTCGCTGGTGGGCGGCGTGCTGATCATCCTGGGCGTGGCGCTGGGGCTGACCAACTACCTCCTGGATGCGCAGATCCCGGACCGCGCCGTGGCGTGGATGGAGCTGCACGTGCACTCGCGCGCGCTCTTCCTCCTCATGCTGAACCTGGCGCTCATCGTCGTGGGCGCGGCCATGGACATCTTCTCCGCCATCCTCGTGGTGGTGCCGCTGATCCTCCCCATGGGCCAGGCGTTCGGCGTGGATCCCGTGCACCTGGGCATCATCTTCCTGTCCAACCTGCAGCTCGGCTACCTGATGCCGCCGGTGGGAGAGAACCTGTTCCTCTCCGCGTACCGGTTCGGCAGGCCGCTCGTCGACGTGTTCCGCGCCACGGTGCCCTTCGTGCTCATCATCCTCGTGGTGGTGCTGGTGGTGACCTACGTGCCGGCGCTCACCCTGGGACCGGTGCAGCTGCTGAGCGGATGATTGACGCCGTGGGGGAACCTCCCACCCGGGCGAGTCACGACGGGGCGCTGGTGGCTTGAGGCATGACCGTTTCGTTGAGTACACGTGGTGCACATGACCCGTCCCCTCCTCGTGCTTCTGGCCTGCGCGCTGAGCGCGTGCGCCTCTTCGTCCGCCGCGGTGAAGCCGTCGTCATCCACCAAGGCGGTCATTGGCTCCATCCAGGATCACCTCACCGGGCGCGGCTTCGACTGTCGCACCAGCCAGGACGGCGAGGACCTGGCGTGTGAGGCGGACCAGACCTACCGCATCGTGATTGCCTACCGGCAGCAGCCCGCGCGCCTGCTGCTGTACGCGTGGTTCGGCACCGACGGGCGGAAGTGCGACGAGCTGGAAGCGTCCATCACGCAGTACAACAAGGAGTATCCCACGCAGCTCTCGTGCATCACCCACGACGACGGAGACACCTCGCTGCGCTTCTTCACCTCCACCCTGTTGCCGGAGGGTGGCATCACCGCGACGGAGCTGGCGGACTACATGACGTTCTGGAGCGCTTTCATCCAAGACACCGCCACGGAGGCGGGCGTGTTCAAGAAGGAGAAGAAGCCGTCCACGCCGGCGTCCATCACGCCGTCCTGACGACGTGTTCAGCGCTTCATGCGTCGCGCTCCCAGCAGCAATCCCGCCACCCACCACAACCATCCTGTCTCCGCGGTACCCGCCTGGCACGCGCAACCCGTGCCCGACGGCGGTGTCGACGTTGCCGCATCCTCACCGCCCACGCCCGAGGTGCCTCCCGCGTCCACCCGCTGGCCCGTTCCGCCGTCACGCGTCACCACCGCGGCATCGGAGGTGGCCGCCTGCGCGTCGGGCAACGTGGCAGCATCGGGAAGCGTTGCGTCGCGGGTGGCAGCGTCGGCGGCAGTGGCGGCGTCGGGAGTTGCGACCGTCCCGGCGTCGTTGGTGTTGGTCCCGGGTCGCCCCCGCGCCACCGGCGAGAGGTTGTCATTGTTGTCCGCGCTGCGCTTCAGCATGCGACCGAGCCAGAACGCCGCGCGATAGTCGCCACCGGGATTGAGGCGCACGCCGTCACCGCCGCCGTTCACCTCGCGCGGGTCGGAGCGCCACATGAAGTTGCTGCCGGGACGGATGCGGATGGGCACCGGGTCCACCGCCGCCACGCCGCCGCCGCGGGTGGCCACGTCGTCGAGCGGGAGCGGGGTGCCGTCCACTCCCACGCAGCTGTTGTTGCTGATCTCCGCGCTGTCGCAGTTCTCGACCGCGTACTCAAAGAACGGCGGCGCGGGCCACTCGAGCAGCTGGGCCAATGCGCCCTGCTCCGCGGCGTCGTCGGTGCCACCGGAGCGGAAGCCCGCGTAGATGAAGTTGAAGAACGCCTGCTGGATCTTGACACCCACGTGCGGCTTGTTGTTGTCCCACAGCTCGTCGTGCAGGGCCTGGCGGTAGCTGGCCAGCAGCGCGGGGTCGGTCTCGTAGCGGAGCAGGCCGTAGATGCCCACGAACGCCATGTTCACGTTGGAGAAGTTGGTGACCAGGCAGTTCCCCAGCAGGCAGAAGTTCGCGAACATCGTCGACAGCCGGCCGAGCCCGGTGGTGATGAGCGTGGGATAGCCGCGCGCGCCCACCAGCTCGTCGTAGTAGTAGCGACCCAGCTCCTCGTCGCCACTCACGTGGTAGAGCGTGCGGATGATGCCCAGCGCGGCCACCGCGTTGAAGCCGTTCTGCGTGCCGCTGTCGGCGGCGAGCACGGTGGGCGGACCGTTGTCGCTGGGGACCTCCCGCGGGTTGAGGTCATGGTGCTTCGTCATGCAGTTGTTGATGTCGCGGATGACGAGGTCGATCATGGTGCCCGGGCGCACCTCCACCGGCTCCATCAGCGAGCGACCCAGCGCCGCGGCGTCCTCCTGCAGCGTGGTCTTCACGTCGGAGGGGATGGTGGGGTCCGTGGCAATGGCGTCCCAGAACGCGCCCAGCGCCATGACGTAGCCCAGCATCTGGTCCTTGCTCGTGTTGTCGCGCAGGCGCCACTGCGGATGGAGGCCGGAAGGATCCTCGCGCCAGGTGTCGCCGCGGTCCCAGGAATTGGGGCACGACGAGGGGAAGGGCACCAGCTCCGTCTCGTCCAGGCCGGTGGGGCGGATGCCGCGCGCAATGGTGCCGGGCGTGCCGGTGATGGTGCCGTAGACGTGGAACGCGGCAATGGCGTCCAGCAGGTCGGCGCGCGCCTGGTCCACCTCGGCAGCGGGCGCGCCCTCGTCGCGCAGCACCATGTAGCGGAACGCTTCTCCCGCCGCGGGCACGCCGCCGAACATGCCCAGGTCGCCGTACTCGTCGTAGAAGACGATGATGTCGTCGACGCTGCGCGGGCGCCCTGCCGCGGTGGTGAACGCCAGGAAGTCGTTCTCCTGCTCCTGCGCCAGGAAGGCGGCCACCGCGGCGCGGTCCTCCGGGTCGGGAATGAACGCGTCCAGGGACAGGCCGAACGGTGAGGCGTTGAAGGTGTGGAACTGCCGGTCGACCAGGCGCGCCAGCGCGGCGAGCGTGGGGTCATGCCCGGATTGCGTGGGACCGGGAATGAGCCCGTCGGCCAGCAGCGGAGGCGCGTACAGCGCGAGAAGGACGCACAGGAGGCGCTTCATGCGGGGAACGCTACCAGAGCGTGAGCGGGAAGAGACCACGCACCGCGGCCCAGAGGTTGTTGCGCGCGGCCCGCGAGATCCTGGGCCGCGGGGAAGCCCCAGAGCCGTGACGAGGCACGCACCGCACGGGTTGCTCTTTTAAGTAAACATGATTACTTATATGGCATGTCCCAGGCTCCTCTCCGACGTGGGCGTCCCCCCGGCCGGTCCGCCAAGGGCGAGGCGATGCGTGGGCGGCTGTACAGGACGGCGCTCAAGCTCTTCGCCCGGCGCGGTTTCGAGGAGACAACGCTGCGCGACATCAGCGCCGCCGCGCGAGTGAGCACGGGGCTGCTCTACCGGTACTTCCCCAGCAAGCACGCTGTCGTTCTCGCGCTCTATGACGAGCTCTCCCACGAGCTGGCCGCGCGCGTGGAACGGCTCCCGGCAGGACCCTGGTCGCGGCGCGCGTTGTTCGTGCTGCGTGAGAGCCTCGCCGTGTTGGGGCCGCACCGCGACGTGCTCCAGGCACTCATTCCCGTGGTGGTGTCGCGGGGGGACAACGGGCTGATGGGCCCGGGAACGGCCTTCTCGCGGCAACGCGTGCAGGGCGCATTCGAGCGCGCCGCCACCGGGAAGGGGGCGCCCACCGACGACACGCTGGCCCTGGGGCGGGTGCTCTACCTGTTGCACCTGGCCGTGATCCTCTGGTGGCTCCTCGACGAGAGCAAGGGCCAGCGCGCCACCGCGGCCCTGGTGGCGATGTTGGAGCGGTGGGCGCCGGGCGCGGATGTCCTGTGGCTGCTTCCGTCCACCCGCTCCGTCGTGCGCGAGCTGGATGGCCTGGTGGAGAAGGCCTTTCCCGCAATGGGCCGCACGCACCGAGGAGGCACGTGATGGAGAGGCGCAGGGTGGTGATTCCCGGTGGGAGCGGGTTCCTCGGCACGCTGCTGGCGCGGTGGCTCGGCGAGCGCGACGTTGACGTCGTGGTTCTCACCCGCGGCCCGGTCCGGACCGGCAGGCCGTGGCAGGAATTGCACTGGGACGGTGAGACGCGCGGACCCTGGTGTGAAACGCTCGAAGGCGCGGACGCGGTGGTGAACCTCGCCGGCCGCTCCGTGGATTGCCGCTACACCGAGAGGAACCGGAGACAGATCCTGGATTCGCGCCTGCAGTCGACGCGCGTGCTGGGTGAGGCCATTGCGGCGTGTGCTCGCCCGCCGCGCGTCTGGCTGAACTCCAGCACTGCCACCATCTACAAGCACAGCCTGGATGCGTCTCGTGACGACGTCGACGGTCTCATCGGCGCGACCCCGGAGGCGAAGGACGCCTTCTCCGTTGCGGTCGCACTGGCGTGGGAGGGCGTGTTTGAGCAGGCACGGACGCCGCATATCCGCAAGGTGGCCCTGCGCACCGCCATGGTGCTCGGTCGTGAACACGGCGGCGTGCTGCGCGTGCTCCGTCGTCTGACCCGGCTTGGACTGGGTGGCACCATGGCAGGCGGCGCGCAGTTCGTTTCCTGGATTCACGAGGAGGACTTCTGTCGCGCCGTGGACTGGCTCATCTCGAACGACGCGCTGGCGGGCCCCGTGAATGTCTGCGCGCCGCATCCGGTCACCAATGCGGATCTGATGCGACGCATGCGCGCACGGTGTGGCGTCCGCGTGGGATTGCCAGCGCCGCGGTGGATGCTGGAGGTGGGTGCGTTCTTCCTCCGGACCGAGACCGAGCTGGTCATCAAGAGCCGTCGGGTGGTTCCACGGCGGTTGCTCGAAGCGGGCTTCACTTTCCGGTTTCCCGACGTGGACGCCGCGCTTGCGGACCTGTTGGGCAACGTGGCACGTCCGGTCCTGCCGGTTCCCGCAACGTAGGCGCGGTGAGAGTGGAGTGACCCGCGTTCGTCAACAGCATGACTCCGGGGCCAACCACTCCCCGGGGTCATACCGTCCGTGGATGACGCGGCAATCTGGCTCTACCCCACGCGGGACTTTCGGACGCCGGGACGCTCCTGGCCGCGGCCAATGAGTTCGGTGGGGAGTTCGGGACGTCGTCAGCCCAGACCGCCGTCGGCGCCGCGGCCACGCCGCGCTTTTTGGACGCGGACTGCGGGGAGACTCCGCTCGCGGGTTTCCTACCCTTCCGCTTTGTCCGCGCCCGCCACCGCCGGGAAATACTGCTGCTTCTGGCCGATGACGTGTCCCGCGGGGATGGGCACACCCAGCTCGTCCAGGCGGAAGACCGCGGGCGGCAGGTTCAACGACTCCCGCAGGCGCTCCATGGTCGTGGGGGCGAAGGGATAGAGCATGATCATCAGGTTCTTCAGCACGTAGAACGCCGAGTACAGCGCGTGACGACGCTGCTCTTCCGGGTGGCGGTCGTCGTGGGGCTTGTACTGCGTGAAGAGGCTGTTGATGGTGCGGGCGTAGTTCTCCACGTCAAACAGCATGCTGTGGTAGTCGGCGCGCTCCATGGCCTTCACGTAACGACGCACGATCTTCACCGTGTCCGCCACCACCTTCTCCAGCAGCACGCCCTCGGGCACCTTGCCGCCGAACTTGGAGTGCACGGCGGAGATAGGCCGCTCGAACGCGGCGTTCATGGGACCGGCCAGGAACTTGTTGCGCGCGTCCAGCGTGTTGAAGTCAAAGTCCGACGACTTCTCGGAGAGCCCCAGCAGCGCCAGGTAGTAGCGGATCTGGTCCGCGGTGTAGCCCTTCTCGTCGAGGAGCTGGTCCCCGGTGTAGAAGTTGCCGCGGCTCTTGCTCATCTTCTCCCCGCTCACCAGCAGGTGGAAGCAGCCCATGATGTCGGTGAGCTGGAGTTCCCCGGCCTTGGGCAGACGGTGCGGGTCCTCCTGCGTACCCAGCCACATGGCGCCCTGCATGAGCACGTAGAAGAAGACGTTGTCCTGTCCCAGGAACTGCACCACGCGCGCTTCCGGGTCTTTCCAGAACTCGGCGTAGCGGGCGGGGTCCTGGCCCTTCTGCTTGAGCGCCACCTGCGAGAAGGAGATGGGCGCAATGAGCGAGTCGGGCCACACGTAGAGCGTCTTGCCCTTCAGGTCCTCGCCCAGCTCCTCGGGGACGGGGATGCCCCAGGCAATGTCCCGTGTGATGGAGCGGTGCGCCCACTCGTCGACGAGCTCGGTCTCGATGCCGCGCGCCTTCAGCGTGGCACGCGCGGAGTCCATGTCGGCGCGGTTGCCAAACTGCAGCACCACCTTCTTGCCGGGCGCGTACTTGCTCTTGTGCTTGGGCAGCGTGGCCTTGAGCTCCTTGTACGCGGCCTCGTGCTCGTTGGGGAACTTGAGCGAGGGGAGCACCTTGTCCAGCACGTCGGAGAGCACCGCGGAGCGCCAGGTCTTCTCCTTGCCCTGGATCCACACGCGCAACGTCTCCGCCACCGCCCACATGTCCAGCCACAGGTGCACGGTCTCGCGCATCTCGGGCGTGGCGTCGCTGATGGTGCTGCGCGGGTTCAGCAGCTCCTCGGGCTGGTGCTGGTGGCCGCAGCGGGGGCACTCGTCGCTGTACGCGTCCTCGTCGCCACACTTGGGGTTGGGGCACTTGCCGCGCACGTAGCGGTCCGGGAGGAACCGCTGCATCTTGGGGTCAAACCACTGGCGGCTGCTCTTCTTGTAGAGGAGACCGTTCTTGTAGAGCCGTCGCAGGAATTCTTGGGACAGCTCCTTGTGGATGGGGAAGCACTCCGGTCGTGACGTGCCCGTGTACACGTCCAGGCCAATGGCGTAGCGCTCGAGCGTGGTGCGCTGCCGGTCATGCACCGAGTCGATGAACTGGCGGACGGGCTGACCGGCGGCCATGGCGGCAAGCTCGCTGGTGGAGCCGTGCTCGTCGGTGCCGCAGACGTACAGCACGTTGTCGCGTCCGATGAGCATGCCAAGGAAGCGCGCGTAGATGTCGGCGGGGACGTGGGCGCCGGCAAGGTGGCCCAGGTGCAGCGGACCGTTGGCGTAGGGCATTCCCGCCGTCACCACGGCCTTCTTGGGGCGCTTGAGCTCGCGGAGGACGGCGGCGACGTCGGTGGGGGGACCAGGGTGCGTTGTCATGGGTGGGGAACCAAGCACACCGCGGCCCACGGCGACAACCCTCCTTCCCCACGTCGCGCCCACGGCGTGTTGCGTCCCAAAGGCGTTGGGAGGGGAGCGGCTGGGCCATTGAAGCGCCGCTCGCCGGAACGTTTGGCGCGCGGCCCGTTGACGGGAGAAGACCCCGCCCGTCCAGGAGCCATCTGCAGCCGCCGACGAGCGGCCACTTCAGCGAGCCCCACCGACTTCACCTTCCCAACGCCTTGGGACGACGAGACCATCGGACTTGCGGTGGGAGCGGCGGGGAGAGATTGCGGCAGGCAAGGCTGCCCACGTTCATGCCGTTCTGCACGGGGGCAATCGGTCAACGGTTGACCTCTTTCCGACGACAAATCGCGTTGGCCTCAAACGAGTGCCCCCCTTCCCCGGCTCGGTAACGACGGAAAATCGGTACTGGGGAAGGGGGGCGAGCGTGCAGAACGGCATGAACGTGGGGGGTTAGGTGTTCGAGGGCATCGGACCGAATTGGCCAACCTGTTCCGACGCAGCCCTCACGTCGGGTCCTCGTCCGTCACCTCGTCCTGGCGCGCGCCCAACGGGCAGTACCGTGGATGATGGCGAACAGCACGAGGAAGCCGAACGTGATTCGCGCCGACATCACGGTCCAGAACGCCAGCGGGTCCTCCACCGCCATGCTCTTGAGGTGTCCCGGCGCCTGCAGCACGGCCAGCACCTGCTTGAGCACCTGCGTGATGGCCCCGGCCAGGAGTGCGTGCACCACCACGTCCCATCCCGAGCGCAACCGCACGCCCACGACGACACACGCAAGCAACACCGGCAGGTACATCCCCGCCCACCAACCCAGGGGAACCCGCGCCACCGACGGAAGGCGCGGCACGATGAGCTGCCCGTAGATGCCCACCTCGGCGACCAGCATGGCAACGAGCAGCACTGCGCCATGCCCGAGCAGGCGACGCGTTGAGCCCCGCGCGGCGGGAGTGGGACCGACCATGTGGAGGTCGCGCAGCATCTCCCTGGTGCCCAGCCTTGTCACGCACCCACTTGCAGGTCAGCCCACCCACCTCTAAGCCAGCGCCATGGTCACCAACACCAAGCGCCGCACCGGCAACGCCACGCGCAAAGGCCGACAGCCTCGGGGTCGCCAACAGCCCGCGCAGACGATGCAGGAGGTGCTCCCGGACATGGCCCGCCTGCACGCCCTGTCCGAGCAGCTCGAGCTCGCCGACGAGCTGGCGAAGAGCGCGGCGGCCGTGGCCATGTTGCTGCGCGGTCGGTGAGCCACCCGGTGAGCTTCGTCGTCAGCGCGGCACGCGTTCCGGGAGCGGCAGCGACGCGTAGCGTGCGCGCTCACGCTCGAAACTGGCGCGCGTCATGTACGAGTTCAGCGTGTTCTTGAGGACCACGTTGGCCACCGCCACACCCATGGCCAGGAGCTTGGAGGCCAGCAGGATGTGCACGCTGCCAGTGATGCGCGCGCGCCGTTCCTTGCTCCACTCGGTGTAGAGCAGTCGCGCCTCCGGGGTGTAGGCCTCCACGCCTTCCCAGTCGTGGAACGCGTCGACGTGGCGGGTGGATACGCCCAGCTCCTCGAAGCACTGGATGGCCTTCTGCACCAGGTCCACGTCAAAGCGACCGCGCGCCCGCGTGGCCAGCATCCCCTCGGTTGGCGACCAGGCCCACAATTCCGAGTGCGGCGTCTGCCAGTGGTGGGTCTCGGCGGGAGCGGTGGGAAGGGGAACAAGGGGCATGCGGACGCTCAACGGTGGGACGCCACCCACGGGGGATAGCGCAACGTCGCCACCGTGGGGAGGGAAGGTGGCGCTCGCCCGGAATTGGCGCCGCCACGGGTCGCATCCGTCACGGCACGGAGGGCCACGCGGCAGCGCCGCACCGGCGGAATCTCCGACGAGAAAACGCGTGGCCGCGGCGTTGGGCGCAGGCTTGAACACATCCGCGCTTCAGCCAGGTCGCGGACGTGCGGCGGGTGGGCCCGTGGCGAGATGACGGGCATCTCCTTCCCCGACGGAGGCGCGCATGCCGGACATCCACATCCCCACCCGTGAGAACCCGTACGACCATCTTCCTCCCCTACCCTCCAAGGGACCGTGGGTGTTGTGCGCGCTGCTGGCGCTGGGCATTGGCGGCGGCTCGCTGGTGGCGGCGGAGCTGCTGGCCCAGGAGGAGGCGCGGACGCAGGAAGCGCGGGCAGCGGAGCAGGACGCCGAGGAGCGGTTGCTGTCGGCGGAGGCCGAGAAGCGCGCGCTCCAGGACGCCAACGAGACGCTCAGCCAGAAGGTCAAGGAGCGTGAGGCGGAGATTGCCAAGCTGCGGGAGACCTATGACACGCTGCAGGACAAGCTGAAGGAGGAGATCCGCCACGGCGACATCCGGCTGACCCAGAACGGGGAGCGCATCCAGGTGGACCTGGTGGACAAGATCCTGTTCGACTCCGGCCAGGCCGAGCTGACGCGTCGGGGCCAGGAGGTGCTGCTGCGCCTGGGCGCCGTGCTGGCCAAGGTGGAGAACCGTCAGCTCCAGGTCTCCGGCCACACCGACGACGCGCCCCCCACCGACAAGCTCAAGGACCGCTTCCCCAGCAACTGGGAGCTCTCCACCGCGCGCGCGGTGACCGTGGTGCGCTTCCTCCACGAGCAGGCCGACATCCCCGGCAGGCGCCTGGTGGCGTCGGGACATGGGCAGTTCCAGCCGGTGGGAAACAACGCCAACGCGGAAGGTCGCGCGCGCAACCGGCGCATCGAGATCCTGCTCACGCCGATCATGGATCCCAAGCAGACGCCGGTGGCACGCCAGCTGGCCAGCGCGGCGCCACGACGCAAATAGCCCGTGACGCACGCTCCAGGGGCGTCCGGGCGGCTCACGGGCTCACGCTGTCAGGTTCCAGGGAGACGACCACGCCCGCACAACCACAGGACGGGGCGCGGTCGGTCTCCGGATTCACGCGCCAAGCGCGCTGGTCACTCGGTCTTGCCGCGGACGTCGTCGGCGTCGTCGGCCAGGTCGTTGACGCTGGGGTACTTGGCAATCTCCTGGCGGGCAATGCGCCACGCCTTCTGCACCACCCACGACATCGAGCGGTCCAGGCGGTGCGCCTGGTGCTGGATGTCCTTGAGCATCTCCTCGGGGAAGTACAGGCTTTGCTTGCGCTTGTCGGTTGTCGTCATGCGGTCGGCTGCTTCCGTGATGGGTGAAGAGTTCTGCCGTCGAAGCGCGGGCACACTATCGGCAGACCGCCACGCTGTCACCTCCAAGTTCACCACAGCACGCCCACCCTCGCGGTCAAACCGAGTGGTTGGAGAGGGGCTGGCTCCGTCGTCACGGGGCGGGGAGAGAGTGCGGTTCGCGGCCAGCGCGCGCGCGCCGCGGGACCACGGCCAGGCTGGCGCGCCCACCCGGGGATGCCGTTCCAGGATGCCGCGCGCGCGTGCCAAAGCCGCTCCTGGTGGCGCCGCCCGGTGCCTCACGACGACGGAGACGCTTGCGGCCGTGCCGGCAGTGCTCAACGCGCGCGACGACGGGCCCGGGCGCCTTGTGCACGGGTGGGACGAGGGGCCCGGGCCGTGGGATGGCCGTCGCGCGGGGCGCATTCCACGACGTAGCGCGTGGCCACGAGCAGCCAGCCCTCGGTGAGGCGGAGGGGCAGGAACGCGGGGGCCTGGTTGACGTGGTCCAGCAGGCGGCGCCCGGTGGGGAGGACCGGGACGCGGAGGCTGCCGTGGACCTGCCGCTCGCGCGCGGGGAGGGTGGCCAGGGTCAGCAGCACGGGTTGCTCGGTCTCCTCGCCGGGAAGCGGGGTCTCGGACTGCAGGCCCACGTGGCGCGCGCTCTCCACGCGCACGGTCACCATGCGGTGCTTGTTGAGCAGCGTGACCGCGGCGCCGTCGGTGAGCGGGAGGAAGGGCTCGGGTGATTCCAGGAGGTCCACCACGCGCTCCGCGCCGCGACCGTCGGCGAGCATGGGCAGCATGTGGATGGCGCCCCGACGACGCAGGCCACCCTCCAGCGTGATTTCCACGGTGACCGGGAGCTTGGGGACGCGTAGCATGGGTTCCATGGTCGTCGACACCGTCCTTTGCGGCGACCATAGCGGAGAAGGTGATGATCAAGCTCCCCGAGCGCGCCACCATGCAGGACTACCAGCGCTACATCCATGAGCTGGAGGCCAAGCACGGCTGGCTCAAGGTGGACCTGGTGCACAACTGCTTCCTCATGGGCGAGGAGATGGGGGAGCTGTTCAAGGCGGTGCGGCGGTACCAGAAGCTGTTCGACGAGGGTGCGGGAGCTCCGTCGGAGGTGGTGCGGGCCAACCTGGCCGAGGAGCTGGTGGACGTCTTCAACTACCTGCTGGCGATCGCCAATCGCGTGGGCGTGGACCTGGAGCAGGCGTTCCGCGAGAAGAACGCACGCAACCAGGAGCGGAGCTGGAGCTGAGGACGTCGTCGAGGGGAGGCGCGGACGTCCTCGGGGTTGCGCCAGGACACGTTGCTCATGGGTGCGTGACACTCCCAGCGGACCACAACCTGGAGTGCGGCGGGCCCTCGCCGCCCTGGTCAGAGCCGAGTGTGTGGTCCACGTGTGGAACGGTCCCCGACGCGGCGTCGAGGTCTCCGCGACCGCCGACCGCTGACGAGAGCGCCACCGCTCGGCGCTGACCAGGGCGGCGAGGGCCCGCCGCACTCCAGGTTGTGGTCCGCTTGAGAGTGTCACGGACCCCATGGGCAACGTGTCCTGGCGCACCCCTCATGGACATCCGCGCTCGACCCCGCCGTCCCCGATCACGGCCACGACGACGCCAGGGAGGACCACCGGAGGAATGCGATCCGCGTTCCCCAGCAACCCATCTCGGGCGCGGGTGGGGGAGGGCGTTACATTCCGGGGGCTTCGCGAAGGCGGCTGCCGGACATCCACGCTGCTGGCCCGGGGAACACCATGAAGGTCCGTGAGCTCATGACACCAGACCCGGTGTGCTGCACCCCAGACACGCCGTTGGCGTTGGTGGCGCAGTTGATGGAGGAGAACGGGTGGAACGGTCTGCCCATCGTGGACAGCCTGGAGAACCGGGCGCTGGTGGGCATGATCACCCGACGTGAGCTGGGGGAGCACAGCCATGACCCCGCCCTGGACGGCGACACGCCCGGCGGGGAGGTGATGACCACCGACGTCCCCTTCTGCTCCCCCGACGACGACGTGGAGACCGTGGAAGAGACCATGGAGGTGTGCCAGGTCCAGCGCGTGCCGGTGGTGGATGAAGCCGGCCGCTGCATTGGCGTGGTGAGCCGCGCGGACGTCAGCGTGGGCGGAGCCATGACCTCCTGAGCGCCACCGCGGACACGTCACTGCGCCATGCGGATGTGGTGGATCATCTCCTCGTCGTAACCGTGGGCCAGGACGAAGTGGTAGCGCGAGACGGGCTCGTCGCTGGAGCCGGTCATCACCTCGAACAGGCAATGACCCGGTTCCTCATCCTCGGTGTCCTCCGCGCTCGCTTCCGCCAGCGTGGACTGCACGAACAGCGCGTCGTGCACGTCCAGCACCATTTCTCCCACCAGCATCTTGCCCAGGATGAGCTGCACCACCGGGTTGCGCTCCTCGTCCTCGGTGAGGTGCCAGTGCAGGCTGTCGTGGTCATGCATCATGCAGTCCGGGGTGCCGGCCTCCAGGATGCAGTTGGGATGGTTCTTGAGCCACCGCCAGAAACGGTCAAAGTCCAACGAGGGTCCCGTCACGATCCGCGTGGTCACCACGGTGTCTCCGTCCGGCAATCTCTGGCGGGGCACCCTAGGCCGCGTGGCAACGGGCTGTCACGTGCTGGTGGTCCCTCAGCGCACCGTCGCGCCCGCCGTGACGCCGCGTCGGTCGCGCACGCCCATCTCCCACGCGTGCTGCAGCGCCTCCTCCAGCCGCTGCGCCCGGTCAGGTCCCAGACAGCGCAGCAGGTGCGGGTGCACCACCGTCTCCTCCTCCTCCAGGATCACCGTGAGCTCCTCCACCAACGTGAGGATCTCGTCGCGGGCCCGCTGGCGCGTGCGCGCATCCCAGGACATGAGGCCCAGGTGCGTGGCGCTGATGGCCGGGTCCGCCTGCTGTCGACGCAGCACCACCCCCAGCACCTCCGGGTCCTTGAGCGCGCCGGACTCCATGAGACAGGGCAGCACCAGCCCGTCCTCCTTGGGGTTGTGGACCATGCGCCACAGCCAGGCCAGCCGTCCCACCTGTCCCGCCAGGTGCCCCGTTCCGTCGTCGTGCGCGGCGTCCTCCGCGGCGCACTGCAGCTCCGCCAGGCACTCCCGCAGGAGCTGGTGCTCCTTCTTCAGCTGCTCGAGCATCTCTCACCTCCCTGAGGCGGGATGATCGTGCAGCGTGCGTGCCGGCGTGAGGCACCCCATCCAGCGCACCAGGTCCTGCCGCCACACCGCGCCCTGCACCAGGCCGTCGCGCAGCACCGCCACCCAGCTCCTCCCCGTGCGGTGCAACACCTCGCTGATCCGCGTCAGCTCCGTGGTGGGCGAGACCGAGACCTGCAGCGGTCGCGCCAGGTCGCTCCACGCCCCGCCGCCCGACATCTGCGCGCGCGCCACCTCCATCAAGCCCACCACGCCCAGCACGCGGCCCTCACGGTTCACCACCAGCGCCTCGTGCACGCCGTGGTCGCGCAGCAACGCCTCGATCTCCGAGGGGCGTGAGCCGGGCGGGATGCACACCGCCGGGCGGAGCAGCGCCTCGGCGGTGTCGTGCGTGGAGGGCGGATGGTCGGCTTCGGTCGGCAGGGGCCCCAACTCACCGGGGCGACACACCAGGACCGCACCGCCGTGCGCATCCACGGACACGCGCTCGAACACGGGGCACAACGCGGCTTGGGCCAGGGGTACCGGTCGAGCGTGACGTGGACAGACCACCTCCATCACCGTGCGCGGCTGGCCCGTGGGGTCACGCAGCGCGGTGGTGAGCAGGGGACAACGCACCGATGGGAACATGCTGGCCTCCCTCCGGGATGAACGCATCACGCAACGACGGTGCCAGCGCCGTCCCGTCGGAAAAGCCCGCGCCCAGGCGCGCATCCCGCGCAACCCTTGCTGTCGACCCGCCCCCGCTCCGGGTGTCGCCGGCACGGTGATGCTGCCGCGCCAACGTCGTCACGCGCCCTGGCGGTACCGGGGCCGAAGCCGTTTCGTGGATCCTCCGGAATGTGCAGTGATTGCCGGGAGTGGCCGCGGACATTGCCGTGGGGCGCAAGGAAGACGCCCGGCGGCTCATGGTGGGCCGTCCGACGGACGCGGTTCCGGAAGCGTTGTTGAAGGGGACCGGCGTTCCTGCGCGGGACGGCAGCGACCGTACCGCCCGGCCGTCCTCTTGGACTTGCGCCGGGCAACGCTGTTGGCATGCGGCCTGTTCCTGCCTTCTGTCCCGTCGGTCCGTCTCCTCCAGCGCTTCCGTGGTCCGTGGCCACACCGTGTGGTCCGGACCCTGGCCAGGCCTTCCGCAGCTTCTGGCGGCCCGCCCTCGTCGGGCGTGGGCGCCGCGGCCTCGATCATCCTGCAGGACAACGTTGGCCCACGATCACCGCTGCCGTTGCTCCTTCCGCTGCTTCCTCCTGACCGCCCGCCAGGGATGTCACCCATTCCGCAGCCGTGCGGTCTCGTCGACCGCCGTTGCCCTCCTGTCGTTTCCGCGTGTCAACGTCCTGGGCATCCACCCGCGTGACGTTGGCTCGTGTCCGCCTCCAGGGCCTTGCTCCGCGTGATGGGCCGGGTCATGCCGTCTCCCATTCTCCGACGTCATGATGGCCGTGTCCCTCGTGGGCTTCGTCCTCCTTCGGGTCTGCTTCGCCGCGGACGGGACGATTTTCGCGCCCCGTGCCGTCCTCAGCCTTGGCCACCCTCACCTGGCTCCCGACGTACCTTCCGCGTGTGAAGTGGTTGCCTCCTTGCCGGCACCCGACCCGTCCAAGGTTCCTGCCTGCCGCCGTCACCCAACCGCGATGACGGCGACGAGGCCCGCGTCGTCCGACGGCCCACCATGAGCCGCCGTTGCTGCGGAGCACCATTGCCATCCGCGTGCCAGGCCCCTTCTCCTCGGGGGAGCCGTGACGTCGGGAGAACCGCGCGCAGCGCATGCCGGGAGGCCGCGCAGGCGCGGCAACGTTTGCGGAGACGCGCGTTGACGGTGACGACGACGGTGTCCGTTCCTCGACGTGGAACGCGGCTTGCGACTCCCACCGCGACGGAGGCGGACCATGACCAACCTGGGGCTGGTGCTGAGCGGTGGCGGAGCGCGGGGCGCGTACCAGGCGGGTGTGTTGAAGGCGGTGGCGGAGCTGACCGGCGCCGCGGTGAGCCCGTTCAACGTGGTCACCGGCGTCTCGGCCGGCGCGCTGAACGCCATCTTCATGGGGACGCAGGCCAACAACTTCCCGGCGGGCGTGGAGCGCCTGTGGCGACGGTGGCAGACCATTGAGCCGGACCACGTCTACCGCACCGACGTGGCCAGCCTGGCCTCCATTGGCACGCGCTGGATGCGCGACCTGAGCCTGGGCGGGCTGTGGGGCGGCGGACAGATCAACCACCTCCTGGACACCGCGCCGCTGCGGAAGCTGGTGCAGGAGGAGTTCCACCCGGACGCGCTCGCGGAGAACCTGCGCAGCGGCGTGTTGCGCGGCGCCGCGGTCTCCGCCACGGACTACGCCACCGGCGAAGCCATCACGTTCTACGACGGAGCCGCGGACATTCCCGGCTGGCGACGCAGCGGTCGCCACGGCACACGCGCCGCGCTCACCGTGGACCACCTCATGGCGTCGTCGGCCATTCCGCTCTTCTTCCCGCCGGTGCGCGTGGACGGCGCGTGGCTGGGGGATGGTTGCGTTCGTCTCACCGCGCCGCTCAGCCCGGCCATCCACCTCGGCGCGGACCGCGTGCTGGCGGTGGGCATCCGTCACGCGCGTCGCACCATCGTGGGTCCCACGTTGGAAGCCGTGGCCTCCCCGGCGGACATTGCCGGCGTGCTGCTCAACGCGGTCTTCCTGGACGCGCTGGAGTCCGACGTGGAGCGCATGGAGCGCATCAACGGGACGCTCTCGATCATGACGGCGGAGCAGCGCACGCGCCTGCGTCATCCGCTGCGTCGCGTCCCGGTGCTCTACCTGCGACCGAGCCAGGACCTGGGCACGTTGGCGCGCGACGCGTTCCGCCGCTTCCCCGCCATGCTGCGCCACCTGCTCAAGGGGATTGGCGCGGAGGCGGAGAAGGGCTGGGAGCTGATCAGCTACCTGGCGTTCGAGCCGCGCTACACCATGCGCCTGCTGGCGCTGGGTTACGACGACACCATGCGGCGCCGGCGCGAGCTCTTGCAGTTCCTGCACGGGCGTCCCCACCTGCGCGAGGTGCGCGCGGCGGGGTGAGACGGGTAGGCGGTGTCGGGCATGGCGTCCGGCCGCGGCTGGAAGAGCGCGAGCTCGGCCGGGTCCACCACGACGGACGCAGGAGCAGGAGCGGCCTGGGGCGCGGGCGTTGCCGGGGCCGGGGTCTTGTTGTTGCAGCCCGCCACAGCGCGGCGAGCACGAAGAGAGCGTGAGCGTTTCGACGCATGGCCTGATGAGCCCCACAAGGGGGGTGGCGCGCGCCAGGGCACAACCGCCACGTCGTGGGTCCATCAATTCCTCGACGGGGAACCCCGCCCGCCATGTCCGTGGTCAGGTCCGCGCGACTTGCCAGGTCAGGCAGCGTCGGAGATGACCGGCGCCGCACCCTGTGGTGTAGAGTCCCCGGACCCCTTCGGGGAAGGTCTCGCAGCAGCCATGGCCAAAGCTCCGGATGAAACCAAGGGCAACCCGGCAGGCGACCTTGTCGTCGAGGAACGGACCCGGCTGAAGAAGCCGCGGAAGTACAAGGTCATCCTGCACAATGACGACTACACCGCCATGGACTTCGTGGTCCTGGTGCTGGTGAAGTTCTTCCGCAAGACGCAGACTGAGGCCACGCAGATCATGCTGGAGGTGCACCACCGCGGCTCCGGCGTGTGCGGCGTGTTCACCTACGAGGTGGCGGAGGCCAAGGTCATGCAGGTCAGCGATTTCGCGCAGGCCAACGGCTACCCGCTGCGCTGCACCATGGAACCGGAGTGAGTCGGCGCGTCCGTCCCGCGACGCCTGACAGCGATGGAGGGTGTTTCCACGACGACGGCGGAGAGTGAAATCTCGGGCGCTGAGACACCCGCACCATGACAACCGCAAGCGGCGCGGCGTGAGGTAGTCGCCGCCTCGGTGTTCCCCTAAGCCAGGCTAAGGACGAGCAGGCCCCTCTCGGGTCCCGACGGAGTACGACCGCAAGCCTTCTCCGGACGCCCCCACCCGTCGTGGAACGTCGGCCGCGCGGTGCCTCGGGCGGCATGTAGGCAAGCCGGCGCACCCACCTCCCACCACGTCGGGAGCCAAACAACTTCATTGCGCGGCGGAAGCGACATCGGTCAAGGTGCTGAGGCTACAGCTTCGGGAGGAAGGATGAACGGGAACGGGAGACAGAGGTGGGGGTTCTGGTGGCCGCGTCGCTATGCATGGGCGCGAGCCTTGGCAGCGGCGACCTGGGGACGCGACTGACCGCCACGGCGGAGGCGTCCCCGGTGGAGTGCACCAGCCTGCAGTCAGGCGTGGTGGGAATCTCCGGGATCCTGGAGACCACCGGGTCCGCGGACTCGGCGGTGATCCGGGTTGCGGTGGACGGTGGAAGCCCGGTGCAGATGGGCACCATCCAGCCGCAGGACTTCGTGCACAACGGGCGGATCAAGACCGCCAACTACGCCTTGGAGCTCTCGCTCGCCAACGGAAGCCACGTGGTGCAGGTGTGCTTCGAGCAGAGCGGGGCCCAGGGGCGGCTGCCCAAGAGCGTGTGCGCCACGCCGGTGTCCGTGGAGGTGCAGTGCAACGTGTGTGCGGGCGCGCGGCCTTTCGGGAACATCGTGGGGAACAACAACCTGTGCAAGGCCAACGGCCACATCCCGGTGAGCGTGCGCGGTGACTTCGGTGACGACGCCACGCTGGAGATCCAGGGACCGAACGGGTTCGTGCACCAGGCGGCGATGAACCACGCGGGACAGAGCTGCAACTACCACTACAACTGGAATCCCAACGACGGAAACGGCGGCGCCGGCTCCTACACCTTCCGCGTGCAGGGCAATGGCCAGAAGCTGGTGTTCGGAGCGCGACTGAACTGCCGCTGACGGCGTCGCCTCGTCGTGACCGTGCGGTGTGACCCCCGGGTTGCCCGGCGTCCCCCCCTCGAGGACTGCAGCTACTTCGCCAGCGTGAAGGGCACGGTGGCGCCGGTCTTCTCCCACGCCAGCATCAGCTTCCCGCCGCCCTCGGTCATATCCACGAAGGAGATGGTGAACTGCTCCACGGCGTGCGGCAGCGTCTCCATCTGCATGGGCACGCGCACGACGTCGAACTTGGGGTCATAACCGTAGGAGCCCCAGATCTTCGTCTTGTCGTTCGGGTCGTAGCGCTCCGCGGCGGGCTGCGTGGAGACAATCAGCGTCCACGCGCCTTCCTTGAGCTCGACGAAGACGCTGTAGGTCCCGGGCTCCACCCGCTTGCCGCCGATCATGAGCGGCGCTTCCGTGGTCAGCCGCGTGGTGGCGTTGGCTCCCGCGCGCCACACCTTAGCGCCGGCCAGCACCGTCTTCCCGTAGTCGGCGCCGCTGCCAAAGATGTTGGCGCGGCCCCGCAGGATGGGACGGCCATAGGTGACCTCGATCCATTTGCCGCCCGAGTAGGAGCGCTCCCCGCTCTTGTCCGGCTCACTCCACTTGCCCCCGACGACGGCCGCCGCGGTTCCCTGCGGACTGGCTGGCCGCTTCTCCTGGGCCCAGGCAAGTCCGGTGCTGGCCAGCATGACAACAACCGCAAACGACGAAACGTGACGCATCATGGAAACGCTCCTGTGGAAGGTCGGGAATGGCGCGCGGCAGCATAGGGCCGCTTCGCGCGGACGCAAGGCGTCGTCGAGAGCGCGACGGTCAGGGCACCGCGTCCAGAATGCGGACCACCAACCCCCACCGCGAACCCCTCGCGGTCCTTTGCGCGGTTGACCTCGGAGCCCGTCACCACGCCCTCACGCGTGCGCCGACTCCGCCGTCGCCACCGGGGCGGACAGAACCGCCTTGGCATCCCGCGTGCGCACGCGGTTCTCCACCAGGTACTGCATCGGCGCCAACGCCAACGACATGGCCACCGACGTCAGTGCCACCGCGTGCATCCCGTTCAGCGTGTGGTCCGGGTTCTCCACCAGCATCTGTGCCGACGCAAAAGCCCCCGTGGCCGACGCCAGGTGCTGCACCGCGGACTGGATGGACATGAACCGCGCGCGCTCGGCGGGGTTGGGCACGCGGGAGGCCAGCGTGTTGTAGCTGACATTCCGGAAGCTCATCACGCCCATGAACAGGATGAACACCGCCAGCACGGGCACCGCCTGTGTCGTCGTCATGAAGCCCGCGTACACCACCGCCACGTACGGAACCGTGGCCCCCGCCATCACCCGCGCGGAACCGAAACGGTCCACCAGGCTCCCCGCCATGCGCATGGTCAGGAAGCTGATGATGCCGCCGTACATGTACAGCTCGTCGAGGTGGTCGCGCGGGTAGCCCAGGTTGAACTGCACGTACGCGCTGATGTTGGGGATGAGGATGAATCCGCTCATCATCGTCAGCGCTCCGGTCAGGTAGCTCAGTTGCACCAACGGACGGGACAGCAGCTCCCGCAGCGGCAGGTCCTTCACCGTGCCCGCACGCGCGCGTGCCTCCAGGTGCAGTCGCAGCGGCGGGAGCAGGAACACGCCCAGCAGCGTGATCAAGAGCCCCACCGCCGCCACCACGAAGAACGGCGTGCGCCAGGTTCCCATGGTCGCCAGCTTGAGGCCCGCGGGTACTCCCAGCACGCTGGCCACGCTGAACGCGCCCATCACCGCCCCCATGGCCTTCCCGCGACGTTGCGGCGGGACCACGTCCGCCACAATGGACAACGCCAGCGACGTGGCCGGTCCCCCAAACGCGCCCGCCACCACGCGCGCCAGCATCAGGCTGCCCAATCCCTGCGCCAGACCACCCGCCGCGGTCCCCACCGCCAGGCCCAGCATGGTCACCGCCAACGCCTTGCGACGATCAAACCGGTCCAGGAAGAACGAGCACACCACGCCGGAGACCGCCGCCGCGAGCGTGTAGCTGCCGCCGATCATGCCGAGCTTGGAGGCGGGGATGCCCAGCGCCACGGCGAAGTCCGGCCCCAGCGGCATCACCATCATGAAGTCCAGGATGTTGGTGAACTGCACCGCCGCGACGAGGAACACCACGGCGCGCTCGGAGATCTTCAGGGGTGGAGCAGGATGGTCAGCCAAGCAGGTCCCTCATGGCCCCCCACGAGCAGGTATCGCGTGGCACGGCGCGCCGGCAACAACGGTCAAAAGAGCCTTGGATGATCCCCGCGGGATTTGGATTCCGAAGGGTTGCCACGTGGATCTGTTGCCCCCGGGCGGAGCGCGGTCAGCGACGGGGACGCCATCACGGGAGCGGAAGCCTGCGCGCGGTGTGGAAAGGCAGCATCAGCTTGGGCCTGGTCACGTGGCCAGTGGCGCTCCATCCCGCGACCCGTCGCAAGGAGCTGAGGGACGTGTTGAAGGAAGCCGAAGCGCAACGAAGGGTGGCGGCGTCAGGGCGCAGGGGCGGCGGAGCTCGCTGCGGACGGCGTACGCGACGCACGGCGTGAACGACGCACCAGCAGCGCCAACGACCACACCGCTCCCGCAGGCCAGCGGGACGTGGTGGCGCACGCGCAGTTGCCCGCCGACGTGCCCTCCCCGGGCGCCTCATCTCCGCCCGCGCCGGTGATACCACCGTCCTTCTCCACCACCACATTCCCCGCGTCGTCACCCGGGCCATCCGTCAAGACGTCGCGCCCCATCGCTGCGTCGGTGCGGGTGGGCGCGGCGTCGGAGCGGGCCCCCGCGTCGCGCGGCGGAGTGGGGGAAGCGTCCGGCGTCACCGCGGCATCCGGGCGGGGCGTCCCTCCGTCGGGAGCAGGCGTGGCGGCGTCGGGGCGGGGCGCGGATGCGTCGGCAACACCGGCGTCGGGAGCGGGTGGCGTGCCGAGCGTGACCTGCAGCTCCAGGTCAAAGGACAGGTCCGACGAGGAGACGCTCACCTGCTTCACCATCACCGCCACCACGTTGCTGCCGAGCGTGAACGGATTGATGGTCAGGTCCAGCGTGGTGGTGCTCAGCTCGTTGTCGTCGGCGGTGCTGTCCGCGTACGCCGCGTGGCCGGTGCCGTTGCCCGCGTATCTCGAGAAGACCTCCTGGCCGTTGATCCACACGATGACGCCGTCGTCGTGGATGACCTTGAGGGTGGCGGCCTCCACCGGCGCGGCCAGCGTGATGCTCTTGCGGAAGTAGTAGGAGGGGATGTTGATGATCTCGTCGTTGAGGACCGTGGCCTCGTCGCCCTCGCCGTAACCCAGCTGCGCCGGCCCGGTGGCCCACGCGCTGTCATTGAAGCCCGCGCCCAGCCATGCCGTGCCGTGGTCGACGTCCTGGTCGTGGTAGGCCCACGTGGCGCCGTAGGGAATCACCGTGCCGCCGCCGCCACCGCCCTGGATGCGGAAAGTGCCGTTGCTCTCGTCGCGCATGGTCGGATTCGCGGCGTTCACCACGCGCACCAGCGCCCGCGTGCTGCTCACGGTGGGCACCGTCCACGCGTACTGACCGGTGTTCTGCACGTTGCTGGCAATGGCGGACCAGTTGGCGCCGCCGTCCGTCGAGAGCTCCAGGTTCACGTTGGACACCGCGCCCACCGTGGCCCAGCGGATGGTGACGTTGTCGCCGGGGTTGTAGGTCTCGCCGCCGTTGGGCGCGTCGACCACGAGGCCGTCGCCCTTGAGGATGGTGAACTGGTCGGTCTGCACGCCGTCGTAGCGGATGTTGAGCAGGCTGAGACGGTTCTCCTGCACGTCCAGGATGCAGGAGCCGTGCGCCACCTCGGAAAAGTACATCACGGGATGGTTGCCCGCGCCGGAGACACCCGTGCCGCCATGCCCCGCCACGACGTAGACCGCGCCATTGTGCGCGTTCTGTCCGGTCTGCTTGCGGTAGGGACCGGTGCCGCCTGGCTTGCCGTCGCCGTTGTCCAGGATGTGGCCGGTGGCGGTGGTGGGCGTCCCGTACGCTCCGTCGATGAGATAGGACCGCTCATAGATGTGCGAGTGGCCGGCCAGCACCAGGTCCACGCCGGCAGCTTCGAGGATGGGCAGCGCGTTCTCGCGCATGTCGATGAGCGCGCCCTCGGTGTCGGAGTTGTGGCTGCCCTTGGTGTACGCGGGGTGATGCCAGTACGCCACGATCCAGTCCTGCTGCGTGGCCGCCAGGTCCGACTGCAACCACGTCAGCATGGCGCCCCCGACGTTGCGCGGCGAGTCGTAGCTGTCCAGGACGATGAAGTGCACGTTGGCGTAGTCGAAGGAGTAATACGCCTCCGTCCCCGACGGCACACCGCCCGCCTGCCCGCCGGTGGGAAGCACGTAGGCCTGGTAGTAGGGACCGCTCTGCGTGCCGGAGTCCGACGAGTGGCCCTCGTGGTTGCCAAGGGTGGGCCACACCACGGTGTTGCGCATGACGGAGGCGTAGGGTGCGAAGAAGTTGTCGGTGAACTCGCTGTCGGTGCCGTCGTTGTACGCCATGTCACCCATGTGCAGGTAGAGGTGTGGCCGGTCACTTCCGACGGCGGCGAGCATGGCGTCGCGCACCTGGGCCTGACGTGTTCCGCCGGTGCCGGAGTCACCCACCACCCACAGGCGGGTCTTCTTCTTCGTGCCGGGCGTCGGCGAGGTCTCGAAGTAGTGCGTGGCGTCGCCGGCGAGCACCGTCGAGGTGGTGCCCACGTTGTAGTAGTAGCGCGTGCCTGGCGTGAGGCCGGTGATGGTGACCTCATGCTGCGTGACCTGGGCGGGGTTGCTCGCCGTTTGCGTCAGGCTGTCCGGCGCGGTGCCGTATTGCACGCGGGAATCCGTGGCCACGTTGGTGCGCCAGACGATCACGATGGAATTGGGCGTGCCCTGTTGCAGGTAGGGCTGACGGACCAGCGTCTGCGCCGACGCCAGCGACGGGTGGAGCAGCGCGGTCAGCAGGGGTAGAGCAACAAGGACGCAGCGGTTCATCCGGAGCTCCAGGGTGGCTGGCGGGAGGATAGCGCGGTGCAGGAAATCCGGATCCTCTGGGAGGATGAGACGGCGTGGGTGGTGGCCAAGCCCGCGGGAATGCTGGTGCACAACTCCGCCTGGGCTGGTCCGCGCGAGGTCTCGGTGGTTCAGCGCATGGGGGCGGCGGCGTACGCGGTGCATCGCTTGGATCGGGGTACCAGCGGGGTGCTGGTCCTGGCGCGCAGCCCGGAACACGCCGCGGCCTGGCAGCGCGCGCTCGTCGACGAGAACACGGTCAAGGTCTACCTGGCGCTGGTGCGTGGTCAGCTGCGCGCGCCCGTCCACGTGGATCATCCGCTCAAGGACGAGGACGGTGTCCTGCATCCCGCCATCAGCGACGTGCGCCCAGTGCTCACCTCCGTCGAGCCGCGGTGCTCCGTTGTGGCGGTGCGGTTGCATACCGGTCGCACGCACCAGGTGCGTCGACATCTGCATCACCTCTCCCACCCCGTGATCGGCGACGCGAACTACGGCAAGGGTCCTCTCAACCGCGACATGGCCGCGCGCTTTGGTTGCACCCGGTTGCAATTGCACGCCCTGCGCCTGCAAGTGACGCACCCGACGAGCGGACAGCGGCTGAACCTCGTGGCGCCCTTGCCGGCGGAGCTCGTGACGTCGTGGCATCGGATATTCGGTGATGCGCTGTTGCCCGCGGTGGACGTGCAGTGTGGTGAGGCGTGGTGATGACTCGTGACGTGCGTCTTCCCTCGGACCACCGCCTCCACGCGGTCGATTTCACGTCGCTGCGTGGCGTCGTGCCACTGGTGTGCCAGGCCGTCGCGGAGGTGCTGGCGGGGCGGGCCGCGGAGCGCAGCGTCGACGGGTTGTTGCGGAGGAACAAGCACTGGACCCCGGAGCAGCGCAAGGGTGCCGTGGAGGCGGTGTACGCGGTGGCGGTGTGGCGACGTCGTTTGCTGCATCACGCGGAACGCGCGGAGCCGGCGTGGCTGCTCTTCGTCCTGCTGCGCGACCTCCTCGGATGGCCAGCCTCCAACGCCGCGGAGCTGCTTGGCCTCGACGCCCAGCAGGCACCACGGGAGAGGCCCGCGCCGGAATCCCCCGCGGTCTACCACTCCTTCCCCGACGAGCTCATGGCCCTCTTCCAGCGTGAGCTGGGCGCGGAGGCGGAGCAGCTGGCCAGTGCGTTGAATCTGCCGGGCCCCATCACCTTCCGCGCCAATCGCCTCAAGATCAATCCGGATGCGCTGGCCACGCTGCTGCGCGAAGCAGGTGTGCAGACGCGACCATGCCTCCATGCCAAGGACGGTCTCCTCGTCGTGGGGGAGCGGCCGAACGTGCTGGGCCTCGCGGAGCATCAACAGGGTCTCTTCGAGGTGCAGGATGAAGGGAGCCAGCTGCTGGGGGCGTTGGTGGAGGCGCGCCCCGGGGAGACCGTGGTGGATTATTGCGCTGGCGCGGGCGGGAAGACGCTGCAATTGGCGGCGGACATGGAGGGCCGCGGTCATCTGTTGGTCCACGATGTCGACGAGGAGAAGCTGCAGCGGCTTGGCCACCGTGCGCGTCGTGCTGGCGTGACATGTGTGGAGCGCCTGAAGGGAACGGTCGCCGCGGACCGTGTGTTCGTGGATGCCCCGTGCTCCGAGATTGGCGCGCTCCGTCGTGGTCCGGACCTGCGGTTTCGTCTCACCGCGACAGAGTTGGACCGCTTTCCGCCGCTCCAACGGTGCATTCTCGACGAAGCGAGCGCACTCGTGCGTCCCGGTGGCAGGCTGGTCTATGCCACGTGCACGCTGCGTCGGGAGGAGAACCAGGACGTGGTGAGCGCCTTTCTCGCGCAGCACCCGGAATTCCGCATGATCCCACCCGGCCAGGGATGGTTGGACTCGTCATTCATCCGCGATGGTGCGTTCCTCAGTCTCCCGCACATTCACGGCACGGACGGATTCTTCGCCGTCGTGATGCAATGCACCTGAGGGCTGCAATGCGGTTCTCGTTGAGATGGGCACTGCTTGATTCCTCTCGGTGTGAGTGTGCCGCAATGATCCGAGCGAAAGCGGCACTTCATGCCGCAGTCCGAAAGGTGCGGGCACCGAGCAACTCCTCCCGCTGCGAACGCCCGCACCCCGAGGTCTCGGCACGTGCCGGCGATCTTGTCTGCCGCGATGAACGTGGCCGGCACTCTCGGACTGCGGCATGAAGTGCCGCTTTCCCTCGGGTCAATGCGGCACACTCACACCGAGATGATTCAAGCAGTGCGAACTCCCATCGGAGCCGCTGGAACGCGACGACGACGCCACATCGCAACGAGCGCCACCAGCATCATTGCGTCATTCGGCTCCCCGGTTGCGCACCCACAGCCACTGCTGCCCGCCGGCTCATCGATTGCGGGCGGCTCCTCGCCCTCGGGTGGCCGGGTGACAAACCGCGCGTCGCGTCCTCCGCTGGTGCCGGCATCACGGTCCTCGCCCGCATCCGGCGTCGTCGTGGCGGCATCGGTTGTCCCTGTTGCGGCGTCAGCTCGCGGTGGGCTCGCGGCATCCTGCGCAACGGTCGCGTCCCTGCTTCCGGCGTCAGGGGTGACCACCACCGCCGCATCCGTCGTGACACCCGCGTCCACCACCGCGCCATCACGCGGATGGGTTCCCTCCTGGCACTCCACCGCGTTGCTCCGACCGTCGTTGTCGTCGTCCTGCGCGCCATCCTCGAAGTTGAGCGGGTTGAGACCATAGGTGGCCTCGCATTCGTCGGAGGCGCCGTCGAGGTCCGCGTCCTGGTAGGGGCCGGTGGGCACCAGGTACGCCACGGCGCGCTGGAACACCTCGCGTCGAGCGGAGGCCGGTACGATTGTCTCCAGCGGCGTCCCGACGAAGATCACGCGCTCCCTGGCCACCGCCGCCCCGGTCGCGTCGGGATACAGCAGCACCACGCTGGCGCCGGCGGCGGCGGAGAAGACGTCGGGATACACCACCTCGTAGACACCGCCGGTCCCGTCGTCGAACGCGATGTCGCTGAGGTCCGCGAACGGTCCACCGCCAACACCGTCGAGCTGGAAAGTCTCCGCGTCGTCGGCGACATAGACCGCGCCCAACACCTCCTCCAGGAACGCCTGGTCCTCCGGGTCCACCGACGTCTCCGCGAGATGATAGCCAATCTCCTCGCCGGAGATGAGCAACGCGCCGCCGCCGTCGACGTAACCGGCCAGGATCCCCTGCATCGTCTTGCTCACCGACACATCGCGCGTGGAGTCCTTGCCCGCGGCGTAATCCACCAGCGCGTAGCCCCCCAGCGGCACCGTGGCGTCCTCCACCACCTCGTCGAGGGCGCCGTCGAAGTAGATGTCCCGACCACTCACCGCGCCCAGCGCGTGACCGTGCTCCACGGCGTAGGAGAAGTCGTTGTCGCGGTCCTGCACCCACGCGTCACGACGATCATACGCATTGATGAACAGGGCGTTGCCCGCGTTGCCATTGTTCAGCACCGCACCCCGGAAGCGCGCCGCCACCGCCTGCGACGGGAGACCCTCGCCATTGTTCCCCAGCGCCGCCACCCGGAAGGCGTAGACCGCGCCCGGCTGCAACCCGGTCACCGTGGTCTGCGTGCCCGTGACGATTTGCCCCGCATCCCACGCGCGCTCCGTGCTGGCGACGTAGAGGCGGTACGCGTCCGCATTGGCCACGCCGTTCCACGCCACCACGAGCGTGCCGTCGGGCTTGTTGAGCGCGCGCAATCCACCCGGACGAACCGGCGGCGCGCCGGAGCCGGGGGCGAGATACGCGGCGATTCCCTCGGTGAGTCCGTACGCGAACGCTTCACGCCAGCGCGGGTCATGCAGGGAGCGGTTGTCGGCGTAGCGCGGTGCGCCCGCCCCCGTCGGCGCCACGATGTTGTCGAAGAACCCGGTCTCGATGAGGATGCCCGGTGCGTCAATGAGCTCGCGCACTTCGCCAAAGTTCGCCACGCGCTTGCCGCGGTCACCGTAGTTGGGATCCCAGTCCGCGTGCAGCCGCTCGACGATGGCGGCGTGCACCGTGTCGATGAGGAGCTTGGAGCCGGGGGGATCGTCGCAGTCCTGGGCGGAGTCGCTGGAGCCGTGGTCGCCGTAGATCATGCACGAGTAGCGGTAGGTGCTGATGCCATTGGCGGAAGACCCGCCCTCGACGCCGGACGCGTTGGCGTGGATGGAGATGTAGAGGTCCGGGCCCAGGTATTCGGCGTAGGCGGGGCGGATGGTGACGTCGCCACGGGAGGTGACGTCGGTGGAGGCGCCGGCCCACGGGACGTAGCTCTCCGCGCCCATCTCCCAGAACGGCTTTCCCGACGTGGCGAAGACGCCTCCGCCCACCTTCACCGCGTCCGCGATGAGGTAGCCCTCGGCGACACCGTGGCTCAGCGAGATGAGTCCCGCTCCGGGCTCGAACCAGTACGACCCGAGGTCGAGCCAATGCTGACCCATCAGCGTCTGGTCCAGGTTGAACACCTGCTGACCGCCTGCGTGCGCAATGGTGACAACGGCGGACGTGGTGCGGTTGCTGCCCTGCAGGTAGCGCATGGAGACCCGTCGCGGGCCGGGCGCACCGACGTCGACCTGGTACTGCGCATAGCCCTGGTCGGTGTCCGCGTTGGTCCGGTAGTCGTCGAGGAAGCCGCCCGCATTGGCGCCCTGACCCCAGGAGCCCACCTCGCTGTAGGCCACATCTCCGTCGTCAAGCAGGACACCGTCGGGGAGCGAGTGATCCGGCTCTCGCACCAGGATGACCTGCGCGCCCATGTTCTCGAGCAGCGGGATGACGTAGGTGGTCATCACCTCGGCGGTGAAGAAGTCCTCGGTGATGCCGCGACAGTTTGCACAACCCTCGAACGCCCACCGTGAGCGCTGCGTGGCCCAGCCACCACCGTTCTCGAGCCAACCATGTCCCGCGGAGAGCGCAATGCGACGACCCAGGAGCGGCGCACCAAAGGGAAACCGCGCGCTCTTGGGGACCGGCGTACCGACGGGAAGCGGCCCCTGCGTTGGACGCGGATCCTCGGAAGGCGCGCGCCCCACGGGCTGACCGCGCATGCCGAGGGCGCGGTAGATGCCGTCGTCACCACGCACCATCACGACGAATCCGGTGGACAGACCGTGGGCGTGCGCCGCGCCCAGCAGCGTTTCCCGACGGAGCTCGTCGGTGACCTCCAGCTGCCGCTCGGGAACATTCCAGTGACCGGACACCCGGGCCACGAGGTGGTGCGCTTGCGGCTGCACGTCGTCGACACGCAGGTCCGCGGGAAAGAGCGGGCCGCCGTAGGGAGAGTCCGGGCCATGCTGGCGCAGCGTCTCCAACATCCGACGCAGGGCATCCGCGTCGCGTTCCCACGCGGGAGCAGCAGCCAGGGCCACGGTGACGAGCACGGTGTGGAACATGCGCCGACTCTAGCGGGGCCACGCGACCCGGGCGAACGCTCCCCGGGACGTCGCCACGGCTGCCTGGCGCCTCCCCCGCCGGCCCGTGGTACGCTGCGCGACCATGAAGCGTCTGGTCGTGGCGATGGGGATGTCGCTGGGGGTGTGGGCATGCACGCAGGACTGCGGGGCCGGTCTGCCCGGTGGCCTGCCACTGCCCGGCACCAACACCTCGCGTCCCGACGCCAATGACACCTGGAAGGTCACCACCCCGGACCCGTCCGTCGAGAACTGGCGCGGACTGTGGGTGGCCCACGCGGACCTGGCCTACGTCGTCGGTGACCGGGGCGCCATTGCACGGTACGAGAACGGGAACTGGACCCGCGTGGCCTCGGGCACCGAGGAGAACCTGGAAAGCGTGTGGGGCCGTGACGTCAACGACATCTGGGCCGTGGGCTGGAACGGCACGGTGCTGCACAGCACGGGCGGGGACTTCACCGTGATGCCGACGGGGATCACCTCGCACCTGTTCTCGGTGTTCGGCTCCAACGACGTGGTCTTCATGGTGGGCGCGGAGGGCGCCATCCTCACTCCCGACGCCGACGGCGGCGTGCGGGTCATGACCGACGAGGTCACGCTGCGCTCCTTCCCGGTGTGTGAGACGCGCATCGAGAACCCCGCGCAGAATGGCGGCATCTGCACCACCTACGAGATTCCCGGAGAGCCCGGCGTGCGCTACCCGCTGTGCGGCGCGCCCGAGGAGTGCTGCGTCAATCCCGGTGGCACGTGTTGCTACGGCCAGCGTTGTGATCCCGACGGTGGACCGCTCATCGGCTCGGTGCGTCTCGACGCGGACCTGAAGTCGGGGTGGGCTTCGGGGAACTTCGCGGTGGCGTGCGGCGGTGGTGGTGCCATCTATGAGTGGCGCGACGGTGACCGCGGCTACGCCTGGTACGAGATGCAGCTCGCCGAGGGGGTTCCCTTCACGCGCGACAGCCTTGTGACGGCGTGGGGCACCAGCCAGGACAACGTGTACTGCGCGGGCCAGGACGGACGGCTGATGCGTCGTGAGGGTGGTGACTGGGTGCCGCGCAGCATTCCCACGCCGGTGTACGTGCAGGGGCTGTGGGGCACGGGACGTCGCGACATCTACGCGGTGGGCTTCTCCGGGGTGGTGCTGCGTTATGATGGCTTCGGCGTCGGCCGCGACGCGGGCTGGTATGACGAGGACATCCACGTCGACAACCACCTGCGCGCGGTGGGCGGCGCCCGCCTGGACTACGACGGTGGCCCGCGCCAGACGCCCGACGGTGGTCCGCCGCCCGCGCGCGTGTGGGTGGTGGGCAGCGGCGGCGTCATCCTCCAGAAGAACTGAGCGTGCGGTCCGTGGGGGGGTGGGTGTTCGCCGCCCACAACGTCCTCACCAGCTGGTCCCTAAAGGTCACGAAGTGGGTTGAATGTGGCAGTGGCGCCCTGGAGTGCGGTGCAATCACGTCTGACCGCGCACCGTCGTGCAGCACCGCCCTGGATCCGTCTTCACGGTTCACTCCACCGCGGTGCCCGCGAGCATCGCAGCGCCCACGCCGGTGAGCAGCATCCCGAACAACGCGGTACCAAACGAAAGCACCACGCCGTACCGCCCGACGTCCCAGGCAAACCGCGGCAGGGCATCTTTCCAGACGTCCGGGTTCTCCCAGTCCCACTCCTCGCCCTCGAGCTTCAACAGGCCTTCATCCCACTTCATGTACTCGGCCATCAGCGCGCCCAGGATGACGGCGCTCCCCAACGCCACCAGCCCCGAGCCCACGAACACCACCACTCCGGCAACCAGCGAACCCACACCCGACGCACGAATGAGCACCAGGTCGAGTCGTCGCACCCCGGCCGGCTTGGCGGTCTCCACCGCGGTGGCATCCGGCACGTTCTCCGTCGACGCTGCGGGGGTTTCTTGCGCCGGCTGCTCCGGCGCGGGGCTCTGCATGAGGACCAGGGAAACCAGCAATGAAGTCAACATCGTCATCCACCTAACCGCGCAGTCGCGGAACGTTCACGCCCGGGGCCACCGCGGCGCGCCAGAACATTCGCACACGTTCATGCTTGTGTGCACCCACCTTCACCTTGAAGGTCACCAGCCCGTTGTCGTCGACGGTGGGCTGCCCATCGGTCTTGTCGGCCAGCAGCGTGATCTTCACGTGTTCGATCTCGGACACCGGGATGCGCTCCACCAGCTCCAGCTCCTTGTCCGTGCCGCCCAGGTTGCTGATGAAGTCCTGCACCTGGGTGACCGTGATGTTCCACTTGCCCACGTCGTCGACCTCGGATTCCTTGTCCACCTGTCGGGTCACACGCAGGTCATCATCCGGCCCAAAGCCCAGCTGGAAGCGCTCCTTGGGCGCCACGAACAGCACCCGCGTCCAACCCACGGCGCCGCTGTCCCGCACCAGCTCCACCGGTCCGGCGAGGATGGGATGACGTCCCGCGTTCTCCTGGATGCTGCGCAGGAACACCACCGGTTCCAGCTCCGGCATGCACACCAGGCTGACCTGCGCGGGCGTCTCGAAGGTGCTGAGCGGCACCAGGTTCGGTCTCCCGTCGGACGGCACGGTGGCGCGCTGGGGCGCCTTCAGGTTCTGCACGTCGCCACCGTCGTCGACGCCAGGCAGGTCCACCGTCGCTGGCATCGCGGGCGCGCCGCCGCCACCCGCGGGCCCACCCGGTACGCTCGCCTTCTGGATCGCCACCTCGCGCGCCTGGATCACCACCTCGGGACTCTTGCGCTGCGCGGTGAGCAGGTCGTCGGTGAGCGTGGGCGGATTGGTTCCCAGCGACGAGCGCGCCGTCGAGAACACCAGCTCCACGTCACGCCAATCCTCGCCGGTGTTCTGCCAGACCGCGGCGAACGACTGGAACCGCAGGCTCCCCGTCCCGGAAAGGCGCGCGGAGTGCCACGGCCGCCATAGCGCATTGGGGACCACGTAACCCACGCTGAGATCGACCTCCCCGTCGGAAGCGGCCTGCACGTCCACCTCCAGCCACGCCACGTGATGATGGTCCACACGGTCCATGGCCTTGCGCTCGCGGATGAGCCGGTCCAATTCGCGCGTGAGATCCTCGTGACGCGCGCCCAGGTGCATGACCTGCTCCCGCAGCGTGCGCGCCTTCTTGAACAGCGACTCGAAGGTGTCGTGCCAGACCTGCGGATTGACCAGGCCCCATCCCGCGTCGTCGGGAACCTCGCCCGCGCCCTTGGAGACGATCTCCAACGTGATGCGGTGGCGCTGGTCCAGCCGGTCCCGCTCCTCGTCGAGATCGCGCAGCTCCCGCGTGAGCCGCTCAATCTCCGCCTCCAGCCGACGCGCTTCCTCCGGCTTGTCCACCTCGAGGATGCGCAGCGCCCGACGGACCCGCACGTCCAGCACGGTCCCGCCGGCCCCGCTCTCCGCGCGCAGGCTCACGTCCTGCAGCACGGGCGCCACTTCCATGATGCGCAGCGTGTTGTGCCCCTTCTTGACCGTGATGCGCGCACTGCGCTGCACCTGGGCACGGTCCTCCAGGAGGGTCACCTTCACGACGGGACAGTCCACCGCGCGCCGCTCGGGATCGACGGGCGGGAACAGGCGCTCCGAGCGTTGCGTGGTTGCCATTGTGGTGGTCATGGCTCAGGCCTCCCGCCGGTTGCCGCCCACAATCTCGTTGTTGGCGTAGATCTTGACGACGTACTGCGCCTTCAGGGTCTTCTCGCCGCGCGCGGGCACCATGATCATCCAACGCCGACCACCTTCCAGCGGCGCCCCGCGTTCCACCTGCGGATAGGTGCTCCAGGCCGGGCTGACCTCGCCCTCCTCGACGACAACCTCCGCGCCCTTGGCCGGCTGTGGAATGCGCTCGCGCACCTCGCAGTCGATGTTGCGCTCCAGCCCGTTGACGATCTGGATGGTGATGTCGTGCCAGAGCTCCGTCATGGCCACCACCTTGCTGCCGCTGCGCGCCTCGCGGAACTGGGTGTTGCGCGCGCACTTGATGGCCTGCTCCACGCCCAGGCCGAGCGTGATCTGGCCTCGAGGACGGACCGTGGGCAGGTTGGTGGTGAGCACGTATTCGCCGCCCACGTAGATCTCCGCGGGACCGGAGAGCAGCGGCGCGTCGGTGGGGTTCTTGATGACGGAGACGCGGTAGACGTTGGAGTCCTCGCGCGGCACCACCACGTACTGCACCTGCGCCTCCGCGGTGCGGTTCCCCAGCGCCACGGAGTGGAAGACCCCGTCGGAGGGCACGTCGACGACGCCGTCCGCGTGATACGCGAAGTCAAACGCCTCGCCCGCGGCGCTGCGCACGTTCACCGCGCCCCGGGGCAGGGGCAGCGCGGCAATCTGCGCGGCCAGCTCCTGCGCGCTGTTCACCAGCGTGGCCACGTCGACCACGATCTCCCCCTTGGCCCGCTCCAGCGTCTCCAGGTACGCGGTGCGGGAGTCCAACGCGCGCAGCCGGGCGCGACCGCTCGCGTCGTCGGGATTGCTGAGCCGCAGCAGGGTGAAGTCATCCAGCGACTGCGGTGCTTGCGGGGGCGGTGCGCCCGGTCCACCACCCCTGGCACGGGCCACGGGCGCGCGCGCGGCGGCAGGTGCGGGGGCGGGCTTGGCGACGGGAGCGCCCTGCGGCGGCGTGGTGTCTTCCTCGAAGGCATCGTAGGAAGGCTCCGCGAGAGCGGTGAACTCGTCGTCAACGGCCGCCTCACCGACGTCCCGGGCCTGCTCCGCCCGCATGTCCAGCGCCGCGGTCTTCATCATCGCCGCCTTCGTGGGAGCGGGCGAACGAGGCGGCGGAGGCGGTGGAGGCGGCGGTGCCATGGCCACCTGCGTGACGCCGCCAAACGCTCCGTGTCTCTCCCTCTCCATGCCATCCGCGGCACGCAACGACCACGTCGCTCGTCGGGGAAGTGTGTGGAGCAGCAGCTCGCGGTCGCGGTC
Organism: Myxococcota bacterium; assembly: GCA_040752415.1. GTDB lineage: Bacteria > Myxococcota > JACRCW01 > JACRCW01 > JACRCW01 > JBFMGU01. The sequence continues at coordinate 18,999 of JBFMGU010000020.1, read as the reverse complement.
GAAGTCCTGGAACAACGCGCCTGCGCCTTGCGGCGGCGCCCGGAACCCCGTCTTCCTCGACGGAGCCGGCTGCGCTCGACCCACGCGCACACTGGCCAGCTCGGGAATCTCCGTCCAGCGCATGGGCGCTGCCGTCGAGAGCGTCACCTTCACGCCCTTCCAATCCTCGCCGGAGCGCTGACAGATGAGCGCGCGCAACTGCACTTCCGCCTGCTGGCAATCGCGCGTGAGACGCACCTGGTACGCCGGCGCCCAACGCGCACCGGGGATGAAGTACTCGAGGACGAGTCGCGCACTCTGGAACGGCGCGCCGTGGTGATGCAGCCGCGCAATCACCGTCTTGGAGATCTCCTGCGCCGACACCTGTCGGGCGCTGGAGGCGCGGGTTTGACGGTCACGCAGCTCGGCCGCCTGCTTCTCCAGCACGTCGATCTCCGCGCGCAGGGCCTTCCGCTCCGCGGTGCGCTTGTCGACGGCCTGCTCGGTGAACTGCTCCAACGCCACGCGCGCGGCCATGGGAGAGGGCGGTGGCGGCTTGCCCTCCTCGCCGTGGGGACGTTCCGGCACGGGGATGGCGCCCAGCATGTCCATCTCCATCACCACGTGATCCAGCATCTCGCGCTTGAGCCGCAACGCGCGCTCCACCTCGAGCAGCTCCTTCTCCTCGGGTGGCTCCACGACGAGCTCTCGCGGCGGCGCATACAGACCCACGCGCAGCTCGTGGGCTTCCAGCTCCGCGCCCGGTGCATCCACCGACTCCACGCGGAGGCGCACCGTGGAATCCACCAACGCGAGGGGCAGCGGCGCAATCTCGATCTCGCGCGGCCAGCTGCCCGCCTCCGGCCGCCACTCGACGACGCGCTGGATGGTGGCACCGCTGTGGTAGATCTTGACGGCTTCCAACCGGCTTGGCACCAGCGTCATGCGGCTCCTCGGGCGGAATGTCTTCCTCGACGACTAGAGGCTTGCGCTTCGGGAGGTGTCAAGCGTCAGCGTTGCAGGACGTCCGTCGGACCACCAGGCGCGCGGTGATGGCGTCGATCACGTCGTCACCGGGAGGCGCGGCATCCACCGCGTGCCGTCGGGTGGACACAGCGGCGCGCGGCTGGCTAGGTGTTGCGTCATGCTGACGGAAGCAGAAGGCTGCGCCATCCTCAAGAAGATCTTCGAGGCTCGTGGGTATTCCATCCAGGAGAACGTCCACTTCCAGGAGGGCAACGTCTCCTTCAACGCCGACGGGTGGGACCCGGTGAAGCGCGTGGGGTTCGAGTACATGACCCACGGCGCCGGCGACTACGAAGACCTCGACGGCGACGAGATGAATGAGCTGGTGGAGCGCATGAAGAAGGGAGAGCTGTTCTTCTTCATCATCGACCAGGCCATGGAAGCCTATGAGCTGGAGTGGGGTGCCTCGCGTTTTCTCGACGAGGTGGAGCGCCGTCGCGCCGCCAAGGGGGGTGCATGACCGACGTGTCCGCTGCGCAGGTGGTCCGGGCGGCGCAGGCCCAGAACGCGGAGCTGCGGGCGGAGCTGGCGCGCATGGAGAGCGCGGAGCGCGAGAACCGCGAGCTGCAGAAGCAGGTGGCCGCCGAGCAGGAGAGCGCGTGGCGGAACCTGACGGAGCAGCTGGTCCCCTCGGTGGACGCCGCGCACCTCGACGCCGCCGCCCAGGCGCTCCGTCTTCCCGCCGTCTCCGCGCGCACGTTGCTCGGCGAGGCGCAGGCCGAGAAGAACCGGCTCGAGCAGGTGCTCGCCACCGTGCAGGCCGACCCGCTGTTCAAACACCGCGAGGGTAAGCTCACCGAGATCTCCGTGCGCATGCGCGAGCTCGAGGAGTTCATGGGCCCGCTGAAGGAGACGGTGGAAGGGCTACAGCAGGAGCCGATGTTCGACGAGCTGCTCCAGAGCGGCTACGGCACCGAGGCGTACCAGCAGGGCTGGTGGACGGCGAGCTACTACCGGCACTGGAAGCACGGCGATCTCCTCGTCGAGAAATACGGTCCCGCGCTGAAGATCACCGAGTTTGGGCAGCTGCGCCTCAAGTTCCTGGAGGAGCGCAACACGCTGCGCAGCCTGGAATCCGCGTGCGCAAGCCTCCGCCAGGAGAAGCACCGCGTCGACAGCCTGGTGAAGAAGTTTGACGACGCGCAGCGCGCGCTGCAGGGCCTTCCGCAGACCTACCTGGCCCGCGCCCGTGCGCTGGTCCGGGAGCACCTGCAGTCGCTGGGTGACGACGAGAAGCTCAATCTGGTGGCGGGCAACGAGGGCGCCACACTCGCGGTCAAGCGCATTGCCGGCGTGGAGGCCAAGCAGCGCTACCTCGATCAACTGCTGCGCGAGATGGTCCTCAAGCCGCGCGACGACCTCAAGCAGGCCATCGCCAGGAATGAGAAGGACATCATCAAGTTCCAACGACCCAAGAACGCCGGGGTGCGCATCCGCCAGGCTGATTTCGATCGTCGCTACCGCAGCCGCCGCTCGTCGTGGGACAAGCGCTGGAACCGCTATCACAACGCGTGCCACCAGATCGTGGTGTTTGACAGCTACTACCGCTACGACCCGCTCACCGAGTTTCTCTGGTGGGACGTGATGACCGACGGTCACCTCGACGGGAACTTCATCCCGGAGGTGGCGGAGTTCCACCATCACCACCCGGACTGGCATCACCACCATCACCATGATGATCACGCCGTGGCTGCGCTGGCGCATGACCACCACGCCCACCACGACGACCATTTCCACGACGCGAGCTGACCCATGGAACTGCCGCGCACGCTCAGCCTGGTCAGCTATGCGGTGAACGGCTCCGGCCTGGGGCATCTCTCCCGGCTCATGGCCATCAACCGCTGGATGCGTCGTTATGCGGCGTTTGCCGGTGTGCGCACGCAGCACTGGTTCCTGACGACGTCGGAAGCGGACACCATGCTGTTCGCGGAGGGATTCGCCGCGTTCAAGATGCCCAGCAAGTCCGTGGTGGAGGAGGCGGGCATCCACAAGCAGACCTACCTGGCGCTGGCCAAGCAGTGGGTGTGGCACTCGGTGGCATTGCTGCGGCCGGACCTCTTCCTCGTCGACACTTTTCCCAACGGTTCCTTCCAGGAGCTGCTGGGCGTGCTGGACCTGTGTCGGCACAAGGCGCTGGTGCTGCGGCCGGTGAAGGAGGACCTCGCGCGGCGCGCGGCGTTCAAGGCGGTGGCGGCGTTGTATGACCGCATCCTCGTCCCCGAGCACGAGGACAATGCGCCGGGGATGGCGGAGCTGCTGGACCTGCCGAAGGGAACCCTCCGCCACGTCGGACCGATCATGGTGCCCGAGCGGCTCGACCTTGTGCCGCGCGACGAAGCACGACGCACGCTGGGCGTGGAAGGTGAGCGCTTCTGTCTGCTGGTGTCCGCGGGTGGTGGCGGTGATGCGACGGTGCAAGCGCGGCTGGAGCGCATCTGTGCTCTTGTGGGCAGCCGTGACGACGTGCACGTGGTGCTGGCCGCCGGCCCGCTGTATCGCGGCAGGCCCCTCCGCGGACCGCGCATCACCTGGTGGACCGAGCCGGGCCTGTCCACGTACCTGCACGGTGTCGACGGGGCGGTGTGCGCCGCGGGCTTCAACACCGTTCATGAGCTGATGTTCCTGGGCGTGCCCACGGTGCTGATGCCGCAGGAGAAGATCGCGGATGACCAGGAAGGTCGCGTCGACGCGCTGGTGGCCGCCGGTGCCGCCCTGCGCGTCAACGAGAACGACGACGACGCCCTGCGCGCCGCGATGGCGACGTTGCAGGACCCCGCCAAGGCTCGTGCGTTGTCCCAGGCCGCGCGCAAGCTGGTTCCCACCAACCACGCGCGTGACGCCGCCGCGCAGCTGTTGGAGCTGGTCCTTCCGCCGAGCGTGGTGCGCCATGCCGTGCGTGTCGTCGACGAGGAGCTGCTGGTCCGCTGCGGAGCGACCGGTGTGGCGCTGGGGGAGCTGGTCGACGTGGCGCTTGCGCTGGCGGGTGACGACGTGGATCGCGCGGCCCTGGACCCCGAGCCCGCCATGGAGCTCCTGGAGACCGCGCAGGGGTGTGGTGCTTCCACGTCGGTGACCACGCGGCTGGTTTCGCTGCTCGGCCGCAAGCTGCGGGGCAGTGGAGGGAGTCCTTCCGACGTGGCGCAGGCCATTGGCGCGTTGTTGGAGCACCCCGGCGTGCGCGGGCAGTGGTCCGCGTTGGTCACCCTGGCCAGGACGCTGGGAAGCGAGCGTGAGCTGCCGGCGGCGGCGCTGGTGGAACAATTGTGTCAGGTGGTTGAGTTGGGAGCGCAAGGCGGAACGGACCTCTTTGGTGTGGCGCGCGCCATGACCGAGGCGCAGTGGGATGGCACCCAGGAGGTTCCCAACCGCGTTCTGCTGGAGCGCACGCGCGCCCGTCTGACGACGTCGGAGCTGGCCAAGTGAAGCGCCCGTCTCCCACCGCGCAGCGCCTCGCCAGCCTCCACGACGGCGTGAATCGCCTGGGTCCGCAGACGGTCCACCTGGACATCACCAATTCCTGCAATACCGACTGCATCACCTGCTGGGACCACAGCCCGCTGCTGGACCAGCCGCGCGACGGCGAGTGGAAGCGGCGGCGGGTCACCGCGGACGACGTCACGCAGCTCCTTGACGACGTGCAGACGCTGGGCGGGCTCGAGTCGGTGATCCTCTCCGGGATGGGAGAGCCGTTCACGCACCCGGACATCTACCGGATGATCGCCGACGTCAAACGTCGTGGCCTGCATCTCACCATCATCACCAACCTCGTCGCCGCGGATGCGGAGCAGGTCCTCTCTCTCGGCGTGGACCAGTTGCTCATTGGAGTCCACGGCGCCAGCGAGCGCGCGTACCTGGACTTCCATCCCTCCTTCACCAGCGCGCACTGGCAGCGCCTGCACACCGCGCTGGGGCGTTTCCACGACGCGGGACGACGCTTCAAGCACGTCCAGGTCATCGCCCGCTGCAACGCGCACGAGCTCACGGAGATGGTGGAGCAGGCCCACCGCTACGGTGCCCAGCAGGTCAACTTCAAGCTCGCCTCCCTGGCGCGCGGCACCGAGCGTGCCCGCATCACCGACCAGCAGCGCGCGCAGATGATGACCGAGGGGGTCTCCCGAGCGGAGGCCCGCGCCGCGGCATTGGGGGTGGAGACCAACCTGGACGTGTTGCGCTTGCAGCTCGAGGCGGGCGGAGAGGCCACCGCGCCCATCGCCGAGGTCGGTTGCTTCCTCGGGTATCACTACAGCCGCGTCACCGTCGACGGGGAGGTGCTGTACTGCTGCAACACCGAGGTGCAGGTGGGCCAGCTCCACGTGGATGGCCGTTTCTCGACGTTGTGGCGCAGCGAGGCTTGGGATGCCCTGCGGGATCGCATGCGGCGCGGCGAGTATTTCCCGGGATGCGAGCAGTGCGGGAAGTTCAATCAGAACGTGAAGCTCAGCGAGCGGTTCCGTGCCGTGTACGGCGAGGAGCGTTGGCGTGAAGTCACCGGTCGTGGTGCGGGAGCACGTCCCAAATTGGCAACGCACGCGCTGAGGGTCTTGCCGTGAGCACGCGACTTCCCGTCGTCACCGCGGACGAGGGCACCGTGCTCGACGGGCCATCCGCGCCACCGTGGCCCCACCAGCCCACCGTGGAATGGCAGGTGTGTGGCGTCTGCAACTACGACTGCAGCTACTGCATCCAGTCCAAGGCCTCCCGCGTGGGCCATCCCGACGACGAGACGATCACGCGCGCGCTCCAGCTCTTCGCGAATCTCGAGGGAATCTGGGAAATCAAGATGACCGGCGGCGAGCCCTTCGCGTTCAGGGGGTTCGTCGAGCGGATCATCCCCGGGTTGTGCGCGCTGCCCCACCGCATCTCCGTCCTCACCAACCTCTCCGCGCCGCTGTCCGTGCTGGAACGCTTTGCACGGCTCACCCACGGGCGGCTCAACATCATCTCCGCCAGCCTCCACCTCGAGTTCACCACTCCCGACGAGTTCCTGGCCAAGCTGCAACGCGTGCGGGACATGGTGCACGCGGACACGCGCATGGTGGTGAACTCCGTGCTGGTGCCGGAGCGACTCGCGGAGGTCCAGGTGGCGTCGGAGAAGGTCCGCGCCGCGGGTTTCCGGTTCTTTCCCCAGCTCATGAAGGTGAAGAAGGGCGTGCACGCGTACACGCGCGAGCAGATGGAGCAGGTGCGCGCCATCGTCGGGGACTTGCGGCTGGCGGAGGAGACGCGCAGCGCCAACATGGCTCCCGCGTACACCGGTCGTCGTTGTTTCACCGGCGCGCGCTACTTCGTGCTGCTGCAGGATGGAGACGCCTGGTCCTGTCGGTCCGCACGACGCCACGGCGAGGGATTCCTGGGCAACCTGCGCACCGGCATCCGCCTGCGCCATGGTCCGGTGTTGTGCCCGTACACCATCTGCCCGTGCAGCGTGCCGGCCAATCGCGGAATGATCGAGGGTGTGGCCGCGCACGTGACCCGCGAGGAGCCGGATGAAGCCTGAGCCGCTCCCGCCGCTTCCTGGGAACCTGCCCAGCCTCGCTCCCACGCCGGAGCCCGCGCGCGGTGTCATCAGCTGGAACATGAACACCACGTGCAACTACCGGTGTTCGTATTGCACCCAGCGCTTCCTCGACGACCGCGGCCGCTGGGCCCGCGACGTCCCGCGCTTCCTGGAAGCGTTCGCGAGGCTGCCGGGCCGCTGGGAGATCAAGCTCTCCGGCGGGGAGCCGTTCGTCCACCCGGATTTTCTCGTCGTGGTGCGCGGCCTGCGTGAGCTGGGTTTCCTCATCAGCGTGGTCACCAACTTCAGCGCCTCCCAGGAGACCCTGCTCGGGTTCCTCGAGGCGGCGGGTGATCAGCTCGGTGTCATGAGCTGCTCGTTGCACTTGGAGTACGTCGACACCGAGGAGGCGCTGGAGCGGTTCATCACGCACGCCCGCTTTGTGAAGGAGCGTCTCCCAAGGGGCGCGTCCCTGTGTGTGACCTGCGTGGCGACGGAAACGAACCTTCTGCGCCTTTCCGCGTTGAAGGAACGGATGGCGTCCGCGGGTCTCACCTTCAAGGTCCAGCCGGAGAAGCAGGGGCGTGACGTCGTGGCGTATTCGGAGGGCCAGCTCGCGCAGCTCGTGCAGCTGGGCGGGCACAACCTGACGGGCTACGTGGCTCCCGACTTCGGCGGTCGTCCGTGCTGGTCCGGTGCGCGCTACTTCATCCTCGACGATCGCGGGAACGCGTACCGCTGTTATCCCGCCCGTCGCTACCGCACCGAGAGCCTGGGCAACATGCTGGACGGCACCTTCCGCCTGCGCGAGGCGGCCACGCCCTGCCTGTACCGCTACTGCAACTGTACCGTCCCCATCTCCCGGGGGATGATGCCCACCGAGGGCGCGCAGGACGCCGTCCGACGTGCCCGCGCGGAGGATGACGCATGAAATACAGGACATTCCGCAACATCGTGCTGGGCTCGGGTCTCCTCGTCGCCGGCGGCGCCATCACGTACGTGGCCACGCGCCCCGACGCGCCGAAGAAGTCCGCCAACCTTCCGCCGGTGGCGCCGGGGACCGGTCACGTGGAATTCCTGCTGCAACGCCTTGGGACGCCCGCGCAGGATGACAAGCTCAAGGACGCGCTGGGGAGCGGCGCCAAGGTGAACCTCTACGCGGAGGGTGGTCGCTGGTACCGCGCCAAGGTGGACCTGGACCGCGACGAGAAGTGGGACGAGAAGTGGGAGCTGAAGGACGGCGTGGTGAAGCGCGAGGTTTCTTCCGCCGACGACGAGACCTACAACCGCGCGCTCACCTTCCGCGACGGCGCCTGGCAGGGTGACGGTGCTCCTCCCGCGGCCCAAGCTCCCGCCGCCCCTTCCGCGCCCGCGGCTGCGCCCGCGCCGGGGTTGCGTGACGTGGACAACGCGGTCCTGGCGGCGTTGAAGCAGCCGGTGAAGGACAAGGTGAAGGACGCCACCGGCAAGACCGCGTTCAAGGTGAACCTCTACAGTGACGACGGAAAACGCTTCAATCGCGCCAAGGTGGACCTGGACCGCGACGAGAAGTGGGACGAGAAGTGGACCATCCGCGAGGACGGCAGCGTGGAGCGCGAGGTGGCCCCGGGTGACGACGAGAACTACCAGCAGACCTGGGCGCTGCGGGGCGGCACCTGGCAAGCGAAGTAATCCGTTCGCCTCCGCACATCCTGCGTACACTCCCGTTCCCATCCGGCAGGAATTGCCTCCCTGGCTCATCCGCACCGGGTTCCTCCGGGTGGGGGGGCGCTGGCATGTCCACTGCACTGCTTCGTGGCGCCAAAGGAGGAGCTCCATCCATGGACTCGGCAATGCACATCACCTTCCGCGACATTCCATCTTCCCCTGCCGTCGAGGAGCGCATTCGCGAGAGCTACGAGAAGCTGATTCGCCATCACAACGACATCACGAGCTGCCGTGTGGTGGTTTCCGCGCCGCACCGGCATCAACACAAGGGCCGCACCTATCAGATCAACATTGACCTCGTGCTTCCGGGCGGTGAGCTGGTGGTGAACCGCGACCATGGCAGCGACCAGAGCCACGAGGACGTCTACATTGCCATTCGCGACGCATTCGGTGCCGCCGAGCGGCAGCTGAAGGAGTACAACCAGCGGCTGCACCACAAGGTGAAGGCGCACGCCAACTGAAGCCTGGAGCAACCCGACGTGCGGCGTGCGAGCCAACCCGGTTCGTGCGCCGCAGCTGTTTTGGTCGGCTGCGGATTGACACGGTGAGCTCGTGGTGGGGATGGTGTGGTCCTGCTCGGAGGCCACCGTGTCCGCACCCGATGAAGCGCGCGCGCTCGAGGCGCTGAAGACGGTCCAGTCCATACCGGCCAAGGACCTGGACCAGCTTGTCACCGACGAGATCGGTCAATCGCTGCTCGGCGTGTTCGCGGCGATGGCCAGGGCCATGGGCCCGGACGACGACCGCCAGGAGACGGCGCGCAAGGTGCACCTGATGGTGCTGGCCTACCTGATGCGTGGCGAGCTGGACTCCGCCCCGAAGAAATCCCCCGCGAAGAAGCAGAAGTAGCCCAACGAGGCCTTGTGCCGCGCCCGGCCCCTCGAGCTCACCGGTCGCGGCACATCTACGCCTCCCCACGCCGTGGGGGAGGCCGGCCGCCACGACGTGAATTCGGTGACATCGCGAGGCGGCCGGGTGGGGGGGCCAACCCGCCACCACCCGGGGTCACCTCATCCCACCGGTTCAAGTTTGAGCACCTGCAGCTGGTACGGCAGCAGCCGCGCGAACACGCCGCGCTCCATGAGCTCCTTCCCCTTGATGGGCGGATTCCACAACGGCACGTCCTGACCCATGAGGTCCCGGACCTGGTAGCTCTTCTCCGGATCAATCCGCGCCCGCGTCTCCTCGTCGAGCGCGAAGACATTCTCCCGCGTCCGCTCATTGCTCATGTTCCCGAACACCAGCACCGGCGCGCCGTCCTTCCCGCGGTCGGTGACGCGGCTGAGCGCCACCAGGTCCGGATCACTCCCTCCGTCCCGCGGCCGCAACCACGCGCGATTGTCATCCTTGAGCGCCGCCAGCTGTTTCCGCGCCGCGCCCAGCTTCCCGAACGTGCGCGCCATCTCCCGCTGCGCGTCGCTCTGGTGTCGCAGCGCGTGCACGCCCTTGTACTGCTTGAAGAGCAGCTTCTCCTTCTCGCCCAGCTCGTCGCCCGCCACCTCGGTCACCGGCCCTCCCAGCAACTGTAGCAATCCCGCCAGTCGCGCGGCGGCGCGGTAGTCATCGCCAAAGTGCGCCATGAGGCGTTCCTCGTCGTGACTGTCCAGGTTGAGCAGGTCATGGAACCAGGGATTCTCCATGATGCGCTGCAGGTCGGCGGGGGAGCGCGCGCGCAGGAATTCGTGGAACCACCCGGCCTGTCCGGCGTCCAGGTAGTGCCGCGTGTCATTGCTGGTGTGGAAGTCCTCACCCATCAGGAACAGCGCCTTGCCGGGTTGGTGCTTGTCCACGTCGGCCTGCACCAGGTTGGCGCCGTGCTCCAGCATCTGCAGCGGCAGGCCGGTGAGGTGGTCCAGGCGGAACCCGTCCACGTCCATGTCCACGGCCCAGAAGCGCAGGATGCGCGTGAGCCAGTCCTGCGTGGCCTTCTGTTGCGCGTCGGGGTTGACGTCCCACCAGTGATAACCCCACCGCATGCGACCGTGGTTGAGCTGCGCGGTATCCGCCCACTCGAACCACCCGCCGGGTGCCTTGTCGTTGGCGTTGCTTGCGCCGGCGGGATTCCCGGTGCGGCTCCCGTACATCCACGGCGCCAGGTACTCCATGTACTTGGGCAGGTTCGGGTCGGCGAGGCGACGCTCGATGACGCGCAGCTGCTCGGGGTCGATCTTGAAGTTGGAGAAGTCGTTCTTGCGCACCTCGCGCACTTCGCGTCCGGCCTGGTCGTAGCGGGTGAACAGGTCGCGGAACTCGTAGTTGTGCCCCACGTGGTTCAGCGGCACGTCGAGCATGACCTTGATGCCCAGGCTGTGCGCCTTGGCCACGAAGTCCTTGAACTCCTTCATCGCGGCGTCGCGCGCGGCCTCCCCGGTGAGACCTTGCGCCGCGCGGCTGAGCTCCGTGCGCACACTGAAGAAGTCCTTCACCGCGTACGGGCTGCCCGCGTCGTCGAGGGGATGCCGCTGGTCCCACTTGGAGATCTCGAACGGCGGCATGAGCCAGATGGCGTTCTTCCCCTGCGCCGCCAGGTGTTCCAGGGTGTACTTGCCATTGGTCTGCGGGCTCCCGCTCTCCATCATGTCCGCGAACGTGCCGTACTTCCCCGTCGTGGGATCATGGTTCACGTTGCCCACGTTGACCTCCATCATGTTGAGGTCGTCGTGCGCCTCGCTGCGCGGGCGGAAGCGGAGGTCCCCAATGCCGTGCTGCCCGGCCCACTGCCAGCTGGTCCCACCGTCGACGGAGACGCGCGCGGTGGCGCGGTAGTTCCCCAGCTTCTCCACCGGGATGTCCACGCGGTAGGTCACGCGGCTGCCCTCCACGCGCGCCACCTTCATGGGCAGCCCCTCGTAGCGCGTGGGGTCGTCGTTGTGGTTGACGTTGGACCACACTTCGGCGCGCACCGCGTTGGGATCCCCGCGCACCTCCACCGTCATCTCGAAGGGAATGCTGTCGCCCGGCTTCTCCCACTCGAAGTCGACGAGCCCGCTCGCGTTCATCAGCGGCGTGTGCAGTCCGTGGATGCGCGCCTCCGGACGTGGCGTCCCGTCGGTGAAGTTGCGCCAGCCGGCGTTGCTCGTCGTGGTGGGCGGCGGCGGTGGGCGCGGCGTGCTGGGGGCGGACGTGCCGGAGCCGACCTCGCGCGGGGTGACGGCGGGCGCGGTGGTGGGCGTGGGGCGGATGCCGGGCGCGGGGGGCAGCGTGACGGGTGGCATGGTCGTGGGCTCCAGCCGGGGCAGCGGGGAAACGCCGCGTCGTTGTAGCCCGCGCTCGCGGAAACCCTCAACACGTCGCCACCGCCGTCTTCTCGACGAGGGAAACCTCGGGCACGGACGTGGGCCTGGGGCTCTGCGCCGTCGGGTGCGGTGGTTACATCACGCAACAGCACGGAGCGCGGGAGCCGTCATGCACAACATTGACCTCGAGATCGACCAGGCGCAGCAGCCACAGGCGCTCGTGGACCTCCTGATGCGCGTGGGCGAGCACCTTCCGCCCAGGTTGGAGCAGGCCATCCTGGCCAACCGTGCCACGCTCCCCGCCCTCATCCGTGTGGCCACAAACCCCGAGCTGCTCGCCACCGACGTGGAAGACCACGCCTTCGCTCCCATCCACGCCGCGCGCCTGCTCGGTCGGCTGTGCCCGCCGGAAGCGCTGGAGCCGCTGGTCAACGCGTTGTGCTGCACCGAGCCCAGCGACGGGGTGTACGACGCCCTCATCGAGGCGCTGACCCATTATGGCCAGCAGGTGCGGGAGCCCGCGCTTGCCGCCTACGCCAACACGCAGGACGACGAGTTCCGCAACCACCTCTGCGACCTGCTCTCACGCACCGTGGTCGACGAGAAGGTGTTCCCGCTCCTCCTGCAGCAGCTGGCGCGCAACGTGGAGGCCGCAGCCCAGAACCTGTTGCGCTACGGCGACGCACGCGCGCTTCCCGCGCTCCACCGCGCGCTGGATGAGATGGAGGTGCAGGATCCCAACAACCCCTTTGCCAACCACGGATTGGTGGCGTTGAAGTCGGCCATCGAGGGGCTGGGCGGTCATCTCTCGCCCACGCAGTCCGCCAAGGTGGCCATGGCGCTGCAGGAGCAGACCTGGTTCACCGACGGGCTGCCGCAGTACGTGGCCCAGAGTGGGCTCATCCACGGCGCGCACCTGGGACCCAAGCCGCCCGGCACCTGAGCCGGGGCGCCTCGTCGGATGACGAACGCTCCGGATGACGTTACATGCCTGCCTCAGGTGTCTCCGGCCGCGCTGGAGGCGCGCAAACCGGGCCATCAACGGCCGTTGTGGAGTCGTCGTGACGTACTTCCCACCCACCGTCATTGAGCAGACCGCGCGTGGCGAGCGCGCCTATGACATCTGGTCGCGCCTGCTCAAGGACCGCATCATCTTCCTTGGCCTGCCCATTGACGACGGGATTGCCAACGTGGTGGTGGCGCAGCTCCTCTTCCTGGAGAGCGAGGACCCCGACCGCGACATCACGATGTACATCAACAGTCCCGGCGGCGTGATCAGCGCGGGCCTCGCCATCTACGACACCATGCAATACGTCCGCCCCGACGTCTCGACGGTGTGCGTGGGCATGGCGGCCAGCATGGGTGCGCTGTTGCTCACCGCGGGCACCAAGGGGAAGCGGTACGCGCTGCCCAACTCCCGCATCATGATCCACCAGCCCCTCGGCGGCGGTGAGGGCCAGGCCAGTGACCTCGAGATCCAGGCGCGGGAGATCCTGAAGATGAAGGAGCTCACCACCGACATCCTTGCGCGCCACACCGGCCAGCCGCGCGAGCGCATCATCGAGGACACCGACCGCGACCGTTTCCTCAGCGCCATCCAGGCCAAGGAGTACGGGCTCGTCGACCACGTCGTGGCGCGGGCGGGCGCGGTGCCCGGCAAGGAACCGGAGCCGCCGCGCTGATCCGGCTTCGGTCTCATCCGTTTTGCGTCCACCGCCTCCCGTGGCCATCGGGACTTCGCCGAACTGTTGGAACAACTCATCGCCCACGACGTCGAGTTCCTGCAAAGGCTGAGCTGCGCGGCGTCTGGACCATCTATCGGTGCCGGAAGGTGACGTCGGGCCGCGGCGCCATGTCGCCTCACGCAATACTCCTCGCCGCGAATCCGATCATGTCCGCGCGTTCAGCTCCGTCGTCTCGGTGACGTCGGGAGCACGCAGCGCCAACCCGTCGCGTTTGCACATCAGGTGCACCGCCTCCCGCCCCGACATCAGCACCGTGGGAATCCCGCCGCCCGGCTCCACCCACTGCCCGGCCATGAAGAAGTTGTCCAACCCCGGCAGCGTCTTCTCGTACCCGCCGGTGAACATGCGCATGGACGGGAGCCAGCCTTCGAACGCACCGCGGTGGTTCCGCGTGTACCGCCAGTAGGTGTACGGCGTGGCCACGTCGAGCATTCCGACCTTGTCCGTTGGGAGCGGCAGCACCCGCGCCACGGCCTCCACCACCTGTCGCGCCACGCGGTCCTTTTCCTGCGCGTAGTGCTTGGCGTCGTGGTGCAGCTCCATCCACCAGTCAAATTCGGTGGGCACCATCACCTGCATGACGCTGTGGCCTGGTGGCGCCAGCGTGGGGTCGTGGCTGAAGGTCCGCACGTGCAGGTGGCTCACCTCGCGGTTGTGGATGCGCAGGGGCGCGCGGAGCAGGAGCAGGTGCGCCGAGGGTCCGTCGGGGGGCAGCGCCTCCAGGCCGCAGGTGATGAGCAGGATGGGATCGAAGAGGCGTCCCTGCGCGTACCGCTCGTGGATCTCGTCGTCGACGTAGCGGCCGCCCAGCATGCGGAAGATGGTGGTGTAGCCATCCGCGGCGGAGATCACGTTGCGGGCGCGGATCATTCGTCCGTCCTCCAGGCGCACGCCCACGGCGCGGTCGTTCTCGGTGAGGATCTCCTCCACGGTGGCGTTGAACAGGACGCGCCCGCCCAGGCGCAGGTACTTCCGCTCCATGGCGGTGGCGAACCGCAGCGAGCCGCCCTCCACGACGGAGAACTGGTCATCACCAAGCTGCGCCAGCATGTACATCATGCCTGCGGTGGGGATGTCTGGCAGGAAGAGGTTCTCCAGGCACGTGCGCACGAACGGGTCGGAGAAGCGCTGCGCGTACTCGGAGACGGGGAGGCGGTTGTGGAAAACCTCCAGGAACGTGTGCCGCAGTCCCCACAGTTTCCGCAGCGCGTGGTTGTCATGTTGCACCTCCTCGGGACCGGAGGGCAGGTGCCGGATGTTCTCGACGGAGCGCATCAGCTCATCCACCGCCGCGCCGTCCGACGGGGAGAGCGCCTTGAGGTCGCGCGCCAGCGCGGGCAGGTCCGCGGTGACGTCGAGCGTGCGGCCGCTGCTCTCCTCCACGAAGCGCAGGAAGTGGAAGATGGGAAGCAGCCGGTTCTCCTCGAGCGCGCCCACCTGTTCGTAAAGCTCACGGAGCGCTCCCGTGCGACTGCCGGTGAGCCAGTGGATGCACCCGTCAACCAGGTAGTCCTCACGCTTCCACGCCGTGCACACGCCGCCCACGGTGGTGTGGTGCTCCAGGATGAGCGGGGAGTAGCCGCTGGCCCGGGCGAAGATTCCCGCGGAAAGACCGGCCAGGCCGCCGCCGATGATGATCACGTCGGGTGTGCTCACGGGGACTCCTTGCGTAGGTGCACCACCCACCCCTTTCACGCACCGTGCCGTGTCGAAGTCTCCGCGCGGTGCTCCATGCAGCGCAGACGTTGCGGAAGCGGGCGGTACTCCGCGCAGGTTTGAGACGTTCCCGGGGCCCCGGCGGTTCCGGGTAACGTGCCGCCAAGGACGGGTCCACCATGCGCATTCGCGGAATCGGTATCCTCATCGCAACGCACTTCTCGACGACGGCGTGGGCCCGGGACGTTCCGGTCACCAACGCCACGGAGCTGCTGGCCGCGGTTCAATCCGCCCAGCCCGGCGACGTGATCCTCCTGTCCGCGGGTGATTACGACCTCGGCAACGTGACCTGCTCGGTTTCGGGAACGGCCACGGAGCCCATCGTGGTTCGCTCGGTGCCGGCGCGAGCGGCGCACGTGCGGTTCTCGGGCCTGGAGGGCTTTCGCGTGCAGGGTGCGCATTGGCACTTCGAGGACCTCCACATCTCCGGCGTCTGCCCCACCGACGACGACTGCGAGCATGCGTTCCACGTCACCGGTGCCGCGGACGGCTTTGTGCTGCGGGGCAGTCGCGTCGAGGACTTCAACGCGCAGCTCAAGGTGAACGCGGCCAACGTCGACGGCACGTGGCGCACCCCCAACAACGGGCTGATCGAGGGTAATGACCTCGGTGACACGCGCCCGCGCAGCACCAGCAATCCCGTCACCAAGCTCAACATCGACACCGGCGACGACTGGATCGTACGCGCCAACATCCTCCACGACTTCCACAAGGACGGCGGCAACGGCATCAGCTACGGCGCGTTCATGAAGAGCGGGGGGCAGCGTGGCATCTTCGAGCGCAACCTCGTGCTGTGCACGCGTGACGTCGACACCGGGGGCACGCGCATTGGCCTCTCGTTTGGGGGCGGCGGCACGGCTCCCCAGTACTGCGCGCCGGCGTTTGACGCCCAGGTGCCCTGCAACGTGGAGCACCGCGACGGCATCATGCGCAACAACATCATTGCCAACTGCTCCGACGTGGGTATCTACCTGAACCGCGCCGCCAACAGCCGCATCCTCCACAACACGCTGGTGGCGACGAGCGGCGTGGACTTCCGCTTTGACACCACCACCGGTGAGGCCGCCGGGAACGTGCACACCGGTCAGATCCGCAACCGCGACGGCGCCACCCACACTGCCGCCAACAACCTGCAGGTCGACGAGAGCACGTTCACCACCTGGTACCCCGCGCCGCTCGTCGGCGACCTGCGCCCCACGGGTGATGTCTCCTCGCTCGTCGGCGCTGCTCCGGCGCATGCGCTGGTGACGGATGACTACTGCGCGCGTGCTCGTCCGTCGTCGTCGGTGACACTGGGCGCGCTGGAGCATTCCCTGGGGAGTTGCGACACCCTGGTTCCGCCGCTTCGCGGTGAGCTCCCGGACGCGGGGCCCATGGATGCCGCCGTGTCGCCGGGACCGGATGGAGGACCCACCGCAGATGCGTCGACGCCACGGGATTCCGGGACACCACCCTCGGATTCCGGTGCCATCCCTCCCGACGCTGCGGTTGCGACCACGCCGGACTCCGGTGCCGTTCTCCCTGACGCTTCCGTCGCACTGACGTCGGATGGCGGTGACAGCGGAAGTCCGGCCACGCCACGTTGTGCGTGCGCCACGCCAAGCGCGGGAGCGCCCACGGGAATGCTTGTGTTGTGCGTGGCGTGGCGCTTCCGTCGTCGGCTCACTTCCGCGTAGGCAACCACACCACCGGTCGACGCGCGTCGTCCCCGAGGAGATTCCATCCACCGCGCAGCGTTCCCGGGCGCATGTGTTGGTACGCGGGCTCCACCCACTTGGCGTAACGCACGTTTCTCGGCGTGGCCTCCTCGAGGATGACGCCCTCCACGTCACGCCCCGCCTGCCTGGCCCTTCGACGTACCAGCTCCTTCACCTGCCGCACCGACGTCAGCTTCCCACTCCAGAACATCAGCGACGCCGTGAAGCCCGCGTCCTCGATCCTTCCGCGCGCCTCGTCGATCGGCAGCATTCGCCCCCGTCCATCCCGCAGCGCGAATCCGACGAAGGTGTCCGGCAGCCCATGATGTCGCATGGACACGGTGTGCCACAGCCATTCCCCGTAGAGGACGCCGCCCTTCTCCAGGAGCCGGCGCAGGCCTTCCTCGCGTTGTCGCAGGTAGATGCCCAGCGCGCGCCCCACGTCGCCGCCCAGCACCTTCCGCCACTGCGGCTTCACGTCGATCACGACCCGCTTGTTGAGCAACGCCACCGCCACGTTGATGCCGTCCAGCTTCTCCACCACGCGCAGGTCGGAGGTGAAGAGGTGCGCCACGCCCTCGTCATCGAGGATCAAATCATCCGCGGCGGCGTGACTGCCGGGCAGGTGCGGAATGCGGGGAAAGGGCGGAATCATCCGCGCACCCCCAGGAGTCGCATGGCCTTGGTGATGGCGTCGTCCAGGGTCAGGCGCGTCGTGTCGAGGAGCTTGGCGTCGGGGGCGGGCCGCAACGGGGCCACGTCACGGGTGGTGTCCGCGCGGTCCCGTCGAGCAAGGAGCTTCCGGGCCTCCTTCCGCGTCACCACACCTTCGCAACGGTCGACCATGCGGTCCGCGCGCACGTCGAGACTCGCGTCCACGTACAGCTTGTGCGGGGTGCCAGGACACAACACGCTGCCCACGTCGCGTCCCTCCACCACCGCGGCGGGAGCGCGCAGCGCGGGACGGAACTTCAGTGCCAACGCGTCACGGATGGCAGGCACCGCCGCCCACGCCGACACGGTTTCCTCGACGGGAATCACGTCCAACGCCGCGCGGTACTCCCGCCCGTTCACCTCGGTCGCGCCGGTGGGCGTCAACTTCACACGACACCCGCGCAGGTGCGCCACCATGCGTGCGACGTCCTCACCGTCCCGTGCGCTCCATCCCATCTCCAGCGCGTGCAGCGCCACGTAGCGGTACGCGGTTCCGGTGTTGAAGTAGGGAATGCCCAAACGCGTCGCCACCGCCTGCGCCACCACCGACTTCCCCGACGCCGCGGTGCCATCCACCGCCACCACGCCCCGCCACGAACCACGCGCTTTCACCGGTTTTCCCGTCGTGATGCGCGGTCGTGACGGCGGAGCGCCCAGGCAGCGGGTGAGCGCGTGCTGCAGCTCGTCGGTGATGTGCGGAAGTCGACGTTGCACGTGTGCGCCCGCATCCCGGACCACTCGCTGGTCGGCGCGCGCAATGCGCACCAGGTCCATGACGGCGTCGACGGCGCCCAGCAGCGCCACCGCGGGTTTCACCGTGATGTAGCGGTCCAGGAGCTGCGCGTCGGTGCGCGCGGAGAGGTAACCGTCCAACAGGCACAGCTCCTCGTGCACATCCAGCGGCGTTCGACACGCCATCAACGCCAGGTCCACCGCCGGGTCACCCATGCCCGCGTGCTCCAGGTCGACGAGGCGGATGACGTCGTCATGAACGTGCAGGTTGTGCCAGCGCAGATCACCGTGGCACAGCGTCCGCACGCGCGTGAACGAGAAGCGTCGCCACGCCCGCTCCAGGTGCTGGTCCACGTGCGCGCACGCCCGCGACAACGCCCGCAGCGTCGTGGGATCGAGCGCCTTCATCGTCGTCAGTTGCGCCAGGCCTTCCTCGGCAAGTCGCAGGATCGACGTTCCCTCGGAGCCACATGCCAACCGCGGCCCCTCCCTCGGGACCACACCGTGCAGTTTCGCGATCACCGCGCCCGTCTCCCGGACGACCTCGTCGGGAAGACCGTGCTGCGCGGGTTCACCGGGAAGCTCCTCCAGCCACAGGAGCGGGCCCACCGGCGCATCCAGCGCGTGCAGCTCGCGCCACCAGCCACGACGGGCGCAGTGATGACGCAGCTCATGGGGCGTTGCGTAGGCCACCAGGCGCGGTCCCAGGCCGCGAGGCAGGCGGGGCAGGGCCCAGCGTTCCCGCGTGCTGTCCAGGCTGCGGTCGGCGCGGACCTTGAGGACCAGGCGTGCGCTCCCGGTGCGGACGCGGAAGAGATGGTTCCGCCCGCCCTCACTGGCGTCGAGAGGAAGGACCTGGCGGGGCAGCAAGCCACGTTGCCGCGTCAGGTCTGCCAGGATTCGGGTGGCCGTGTGCGCCAGCAGGGAAGGGGGCGCGACGGCGGGGGAGG
>JBFMGU010000002.1:0-101293 GCA_040752415.1 Myxococcota bacterium | reverse complement strand
CCCGTGGCAATATGCCACAGCCACTGGACCGCCCGGCAAGGCCAGGAAAGCTCCAACGCGCGCCAACGCCGCGGCATTCCCCGTCACCGGGGACGGACGGCCGGTGGCGGGGAGGTTTTGCCGGCGCCCCGGCCAACGCGTACGTTGGGGTTTCCGCTCCGCCGTCACGCCCAGGACCAAGCATGCACCCCGACCTCCGTTCCTCCTTGCGGCCGTACCTGACCCGCGCCGTGGTGGCCGCGGTGGCCGAGGGCGTGGGCGTGCTGGCCGCGTGCTGGGGCTTGGCGGCGCTCCTGGCGGTGACGCTGGGTGGCGCGCCGGAGCCGAGTCGGCTGGCCAACGCGCTGGTGGCGCTCTTCAGCGTGCTGGGCGGGGTGCTGGGGCTGGGCGTGGGCATCTACCGGGTGGTCAGCACCGCCGCGGGGCCGCGCAAGCTGGCGCTGCACCTGGAGCGCATGGTCCCGGAGCTGCACGACGCGGTGCGCGCCGCGGTGGGCGTCTCCCTGGAGCCCGGGGCCAGCGGCGGGAGCAACGCGCTGCAGCAGGCCCACGTCCGCGCCACCAGCCACACGCTGCGCCAGGCGCACCTGCAGACGGGGCACCGCCAGACGCTGGCCCGACGGGGACGCCTGCTGCACCTGATGGGCGGCGCGGGGCTCCTCGTCATGGCGGCGGTCATGGTGCTGGCGCCGGCGCGGCTGGAGACCGGGCTGGGGCGGGCGCTGTTGCGGGGCGCGGTGCTGGAAGGTCGCGCCGCGGCGCTGCCGCCGCTGTGGTCCGACGTCAGCGCGCTGCTCACCTTCCCCGCGTACATGAAGCAGGAGCCGCGGCTGCTGGACGGCATCAGCGGTGACATCAGCGCGCCCAAGGGCACGGAGGTGCTGCTGCGCGCACGCGCGGACCGCGCGGTGCAGAGCGCCCGGCTCATCCTGGGGAGTGGCGACGTGCCGCTCACGGTGGCGGAGGGCCGGAACCTGAGCGGGCAGTTCACGGTGCAGGACGGCGGCCGTTACCGGCTGGCGCTGGTGGACAGCCACGGCGACGAGGTGGTGGAGCAGGACGGACACACCATCACCGTGGAGCCGGACCTGGCGCCCACGGTCGAGCTGCTGGAGCCGGGTGAGGACCGCACCGTCTCGCTCGACGAGAGACTGGGCATCTCCTTCAAGGGCCGCGACGACCACGGGCTCACCGAGTTCAACCTGGTGGTGCGCAACCTGCGCAAGGGTGGGGAGCCGGTGCGCAAGAGCCTCTCCGAGCTCACCGACGAGCCCACCGAGCACGCTGGCGGCGGCGGACTGGACCTGCGCAGCCTGGAAGCGCGCCCCGGGGACCGCCTGGTCATCAGCGTGGAGGCCAAGGACAACGACACGGTGAGTGGTCCCAAGACCGGCGTGAGCGTCAACCGCACGCTGAAGGTGTTCTCCGCGGCGGAGCACCACAGCGAGCTGATCGCCAAGCAGGAAGAGCTGATGCAGCGCATGGTCATCCAGCTGGCCGACGAGATGGAGACCCCGCTGGACCCACCCGACGAGGGCAGCCCCGCCACGCCCGACCAGGAAGCGGAGCGCTGGCTGGCGCAGGTGAAGCGCGGTCAGGGCCTGGGGGAGGCGCTGCAGGGCCTGGCCGACGAGTTTGCCAAGGACGAGCTGGCGCCCGCCGAGGTGACGCGCGCGTTGCGCAACATCCGCGTGGACCTGATGCGCACCTACGACGAGCTGGCGGTGCTGGCCGCGGAGATCCGGCACCAGGTGCGCGAGACGTCACGCTTCCCCGAGCCGTACGCGCAGCGCTCCGTGCGCCTGGGCAAGACCGCCGCCGACAAGCTGGGCCAGCACATCCTGTACATGGATGACCTGCTGGGCAGGCAGCGGCTGCAGGAGGCGCAGGAAGCGGCCAAGGAGCTGGCGGCCACCCAGGCGCGCCTGCGCGACCTGCTCAGCGAGTACGCCAAGGCCGGCGACGAGGAGACCCGCAAGCGCATCATGGAGGAGATCAGCGCGCTCCGGGAGCAGCTCCGTCAGCTGGGCGAGAAGCTGGCGCAACTGCAGCGGGAGATTCCGCAGGAGTACATGAACACCGACGCGCTGGACGCCAAGAACCTCACCGACCCGCTCAAGGACATCGACGAGATGCTGGCCGAGGGCGACATCGAGGGCGCGGCCAAGGCGCTGGAGCAGATGGCGCAGCGCACCCGCCAGCTCATGGATGAGATGGAGAAGGGTGAGCAGGAATACGGCGGCGAGGAATACGCCGAGCTGCGCGAGAAGCTGGACGCGTTCAAGAGCGAGCTCGACGAGATCACCCAGGAGCAGGAGGCGCTGCTCAAGGAGAGCAAGGAGCGGCTGGAAAAGGCGCGGGAGCGCGCGCGCAAGGACCTGGGTGAGGACGTGGAACAGTTCGCCGCGCGCGTGGCGCAGGAGGCGGAGGCGCTGGCCAAGGAGCTGCAGCAGATGGGCCAGGGCGGGCTCATCGAGATGGAGAACGAGCAGCGCGAAGAGGCCGAGGCGCGTGCCTCCGAGACGGCCAAGGCGCTCAGGGCGCGCGACTTCGAGGAGGCGCAGCGCGCGGCGCGGCAGGCGGTTGGTGCGCTGGAATGGTTGCGCAGCAGCCTGATGGACCGCACCGAGAGCCGCTTTGCCGCCGGTGGGCCGGGCGCCAAGCGCGCCAAGGAGAAGACGGAGCAGTCGCTGCCGCGCGCGCAGAAGATCATGGAGGACCTGGACCGCCTCATGCCCGACCCGAGCCAGAAGATGACCGCCAAGGAGCGCGAGGCCATGCGCGAGCAGGCGCGAAGGCAGGGCAAGCTGGGAGAGCGCGCGCGTCAGCTCTCCCAGGACATGGAGAACATTGGCAAGGAGCTGCCGCTGTTTGGGCCGGAGCACCGCGAGACGCTGGAGGGCGCGCGTCGTTCCATGCAGGGCGCGCAGGCCGACCTGGGCAGCCAGGACCTCCCCGCCGCCACGGGGCGACAGCGCGAGGCGTTGGCGCGCATGCAGGAGCTGCAGCGGGCCATGGAGCAGGCCGGCAAGGGCGGCAGCGGCGGCGGTGGCGTGCCCACGCCGTTTGGCAGCTCCTCCGACGGACAAGGGCAGCGCGTGGGTGGCCAGCGCAACAACAAGGAACGCGTGGAGATCCCCGGCGCGGAGAACTTCAAGGTGCCCGAGCAGTTCCGCAAGGACATCCTGGACGCCATGAAGGAACAGCCGCCCAGCCGCTTCCAACCCGAGGTCAAGCAATACTACGAGGAGCTGGTGAAGTGACGACGAGAACCGTGCATCCCTGGCGTCGCGTCGTGCTGGCCGCGCTCCTGCTGGCGGTGGGCTTCCTTCCCCCGCGCCCCACCCACGCCGCCGAGGGGGTGGGCGCGCTGCTGGAGCGCGTGGACACGCTGCTGGGCGACTGGCGCATTGCCGAGGCCGCGGACATTGCCGAGAAGCTCTACCGCGACCTCCCCGACATCCCCGCCGTGCAGGCCGCCGCCGGCAAGGTGAAGTTCTACCAGTCCGACTACGTGGGCGCGGTGACGCTGCTGGAGCAGGCCGCCAGCGCGTTCAAGGGCGCCGACGAGGAGGCCGCCGGCAACGCCCTGGATGGCGCCTTCCTGGAGCTGGTGCGCGCCACGCGCGACGCCACCGAGGGCTTCATTGCCACCGAGAGCGCGCACTTCTCCTTCCGCGCCCGGCCCGGCAAGGACCAGGTGCTGGCGCCCTACGCACTGGAAGCGCTGGAGGCGGCCTACGAACGCATTGGCGGTGACTTCCAGTGGCGGCCCAAGGAGAAGATCGTCGTCGAGGTGTATTCCTCCGCCAAGGCGCTGGCGCAGGTCAGCACGCTCACGGAAAAGGAGATCGAAACCAGCGGCACGATTGCCATCTGCAAGTTCAACCGGCTCATGATCACCAGCCCGCGCGCGCTGCTGCGCGGCTACGCGTGGCTGGACACGCTGGCGCACGAGTACACGCACCTCATCATCAGCCAGAAGAGCCACAACACCGTGGGCATCTGGCTGCACGAGGGGCTGGCCAAGTACAGCGAGAGCCGTTGGACCGAGCAGGACGCGGGACTCAGCCACTGGCAGGAGAACCTGCTCGCCAAGGCCATCAAGAGCGACAAGCTCATCACCTTCGAGCAGATGCACCCCTCCATGGCCAAGCTGCCCAGCCAGAACGACACCGCGCTGGCCTTCGCGGAGGTGTTCACCGTGGTGGAGTACCTGCACAAAGGCGGCCCCACCTGCGCGCGCGCCGGCAATTGTCCTCCCGGCACGCCACAGGGCTTCGCCGTGACCAACGCCATCATCGAGCACCTGCGCGACGGCGAGAGCGACGAGCAGGCCATTGCCAGCGTGCTGGGCGCGAGCTTTGACCACTTCAAGAAGGACTGGCTGAAGTACCTGAAGGCGCGGCCCACGCGTCACACGCCGGGCGCGGAGGCGCCGCGCATTGAGTTCAAGAAGGGCAAGCGCCACTCCGACGACGAGGACCGCGACGAGGACCTGGACCACGGCATGGCGCCGGAGGTGAAGCGCTACGCGCGGCTGGGGAACCTGTTGCGCCAGGCGGGTCGCCCCAAGGCAGCGGCCATGCAGTACGAGCGCGCCGTGGCCAAGGCGGGACGGTTTGCTCCCGCGCTGCACAACCGCCTGGCCAGCGCCTACCTGGAGGCCGGTGACGACGCGCGCGCGCTGGCCGCGCTCAAAAGCGTGGAACAGAGCTTCCCGGATTATCCGCAGACGCACATCCAGCTGGGTCGCGTGCACTACAAGCGCGCGGAGTGGAAGCAGGCCGCCCAGAGCTACCTGATGGCCAACCGGCAGAACCCGTTCAACCCGGAGATCCACGCCGCGCTGGCGGACATCTACAGCCGCCTGGGTGACAAGGAGCTGGCGCAACGGGAGGCGCGCGCGTTCCACATCCTCAACGAGCCCGACCCCGAGCGCCGCGGCACCCTGGCCGACGAGAAGGACCCCAACGCCGCCACGCTGCAGATCGAGACCAACCCGTTCGCGCAGCTGGTCATCGACGACGTGGACGTGGGCCTCATGACCCCCGCGCAGGTGCGCCTCTCCCCCGGCGAGCACAAGCTGCTCATCAAGAACCCCGCGCTGGCCATCCACCGGGAGATTCCCATCACGCTCAAGCCTGGTGAGCAGCAGCGCATGCGCCTCAACCTGCTCCAGCCCTGAGCCCCCGGCATCTTGACTGTTGGCGGACGCTGACTTTCTTGGGGCGGTGATCCCGGTCAGGCCGGACTGCGCCTGCGCGCAGACTCGGGCATGGGCATGGCCGGGCGCCAGGGTTGGATCATGGACGTCAGGGACCTCTACGCGACGCTGGGCGTGCCGAAGTCGGCGTCGGAGCAGGACATCCGGCGGGCGTACCGCAAGCTGGCCAAGCGCTATCACCCGGACGTCAACGCCGGAGACAAGGCCGCGGAGGAGCGCTTCAAGGAAGTGAACGCCGCCTACGAGGTCCTCTCCAACCCGGACAAGCGCAAGCTCTACGACGAGTTCGGCGAGGACTCCTTGAAGGCGGGCTTTGACCCGGAGATGGCCCGTGCCTGGGGCGCCCGGGCCCGGGGCGGTGGAGCGAGAGCGCACGCCGGTGAGGCCCCCAGCGGCGGCTTCTACTTTGACCCCAGCGACCTGTTCTCCGAGTTCTTCGGTGGCGCCGCGGAGGGCGTTGGCGGACGACCGCAGCGACGTCGCGCGCAGCCCCAGCACGCGCTCATTGAGATCGAGTTCATGCAGGCGGTGAAGGGCGCGGAGATCACGCTCCAACTGGAGCTCAGCGGTCCTTGCAGTGAGTGCCAGGGCACCGGTCGCCAACGCGGCGCCACCTCACGCTGCCCGGACTGCGGCGGCTCCGGTCGACGTCAGACCGGCGGCGGGCACATCCGCATGATGGCCACCTGTCAGACGTGCGGCGGCTCGGGTCGGGTGGGTCCGGAATGCCCAGCGTGCCACGGCGCGGGCGAGCGCAGGGAGCGCAAACCCGTCACCGTGCGCATCCCGCCCGGCGCCGACAACGGCTCGCGCCTGCGCGTCCCCTCGCCGCTGGGCGGGCCGGACCTCATGCTGGAGACGCGCGTGCGACCGCACCCGCTCCTGCGTCGGGAGGGCCTGGACCTCTACCTGCCGCTGCCGGTCACGCTTGATGAGGCCTACAACGGCGCCAAGGTCAGCGTCCCCACACCCGACGGCACGGTGGAGATGCGGATCCCGCCGCACAGCCAGTCCGGGACCAAGCTGCGCCTGCGCGGGAAGGGCGTGGCGCGGGGGGAGCGTCGGGGGGATCTCTACGTGGAGCTCCAGGTCCGTCTGCCAGAGCGTGACGACCCGCGCTTTGCCGAGGCCGCACGTGCTGCTTCCGCCGCGTACACCACGCCGGTGCGCGGGGACTTGAGGTTGTGAAACGTCCGGGTTGACCGAGGCGTTGCAGTGGTTATCCAGACGGTGGCCTGGCGCTCCCGCTCTCGTCGCGTGACGAGGGCAAGGCGCCTCCGACCGCACGTGCGCGCAATGTCCTTGCGAGCAGGACGGTTGGATGGGCAACCGCAGTTCAAGGAGAGATTCCCATGTCATGGTCCAGCAGGATGGGTGGGTTGGTGATGGCGGGTGTGGTGGGCGTGGTCAGTGGCGGGACCACGTTGTGGATGACGAACGTGCGCGCCGAGGGGACGGTCTCGGATCAGTCCCTGCCGCCGCCCTCCCCCGCGCAGGTGGCCGACGCGCGCGAGCTCAGCCGCACCTTCAGCCAGGTGGCCTCCCAGGTGGGCCCCTCCGTGGTGCGCATCAGCATCGAGAAGGCGGTGGCCATGATGAGCCCGTTCCGCGGCACCCCGCTGGAGCGCTTCTTTGGCGACGACGGCGAGGGCCCCTCCCAGAAGCAGCAGGGCACCGGCAGCGGCGTGGTCATTGATGACCGCGGGCACATCCTCACCAACAATCACGTCGTGGAGGGCGCGGACCGCGTCAAGGTGTCCTTCCTGGACGGCAAGACCGTCGACGGAAAAGTGGTGGGTACCGACCCGCGCAGCGACCTGGCCGTCATCAAGGTGGACGGCGTCAAGGTCCACCCCGCCAAGCTCGGCGACTCCGAGAACATGCTCGTGGGCGAGTGGACCATTGCCATTGGCAACCCCTTCGGGCTCGACCACACCGTCACGGTGGGCGTGCTCAGCGCCAAGAACCGCTCGCTCCTCGGCGGTGGCCGCTACGAGGACTTCCTCCAGACCGACGCGTCCATCAACCCGGGCAACAGCGGCGGCCCGCTGGTCAACCTCAACGGCGAGGTCATTGGCATCAACACCATGATCGCCGGGATTGGCACCGGCATCGGGTTCGCGGTGCCCACGTCCATGGCGCGGCCCATCGCCGAGCAGCTCATCCGCGAGGGGAAGGTGCGTCGCGCGTACCTGGGCATCCTGATGCAGGACCTCACCGAGGAGCTGCAGAAGGGATTGGGCAAGGACGCGCCGTCGGCGGGCGCGCTGGTGGCGCAGGTGCAGGACGACAGCCCCGCGCAAAAGGCGGGCATCAAGCCGGGCGACGTGATTGTCGGCGTGGATGGCACCAAGGCGGACAGCAGCAAGAGCGTGCAACGCACCGTGTTGTCCAAGAAGATCGGCCAGAAGCTGGAGCTGCGCGTGTGGCGCGAAGGGAAGGAGCGCGTGGTGGCGGTGACCACCGGTGAGCTGCCCGAGCAGCGCGGCGAGGAGATGGCGGCGCGGCCCAACGGCGGCGGCGGCAAGAGCAAGCTGGGTATTGGCCTGCAGAACCTCACCCCCGAGCTCGCCGAGCGCCTGGGCCTCCCGCGCGCCACCAAGGGTGCCGTGGTGAGCTCCCTGGTCCCCGGCGCTCCCGCGGCCGAGGCCGGGATGCAGGAGGGCGACGTCATCGTGGAGGTGAACGGCAAGGCCGTGCAGAGCGCGGAAGAGGCGGTGCGCGCGCTGCGCGAGTCCCGCCCCCAAGGCCACATGGTCCGCGTCCGGCGCGGAGAGGGAGCGCTCTACCTGGTCATCAAGGAGCCTTGAGCGCCCGTCCCACTTTTCCGGATCCTTCCGCCCGGCCCACGGTTCCCAATCACGGTTTTTTGACGGTGGGAGCCCTTCCCTCCCCGCCCCCGCGCCGGCGGCTTTTCACAACCCGTTGAAATCGCTGCCAAACATCGGAGGCGCGGCCTGGGCCGGGAGGCTGCGGGCTGGGCGCGGCCGTGTTGCGAATCAGGCATGGGGCGTGCACAAAGGGGGAAGCGTGAAGCCTGTTGCCCTCCTCCTGATGCTGGCCCTGAGCGGCACTGCCGCGGCGGCCCCGGCGCGCAACCCCGCGGAAGCGCGCGCGGCGGTGGCCAAGCAGGCGCACCAGGTTGAGGTGTACCTGGCGGCCCGGGAGCGGCTCCTGAAGGAACGGGCGGCGCAGCAGGCGCGCGCGGATGCGCTGGCGGCGGAAGTGGCGCAGGCCAAGCGCAACCGCGGCCTCCTCTCCGACGCGGCGCTCAAGGCCCGCCTCAGCGAGAGCGTGGAGGTGGGCAAAGCGCTGGAGGCCACCGACCGCAAGCTCAGCACGCTGGACCGCATGCTGGAGGACGCGGTGGCGGGCATGGAGCGCAGCGTGGCGCGTGAGGGCAAGGACCTGCCCGCCGCCGACCGCAAGGCGCTGGAGGCGGAAGCGGCCCGCGCGCGCGCGGCGCTGCAGAGCTCACGTCAAGCGCTGCCCAGCGCGCAGGGTGGCGTGCAGGTGACGGCAAGCATGGACGCGGAAGCGCTCAGCGAACGCGCCGACCTGGCCCGCGACTACGAGGAGAAGCTGCGCAAGGAAGCGCTGAAGGCCGAGGAGCGCATCCGCACGCTGGAAGAGCAGGCCTCCCTGGCGGGTGAGGCACGGATGTTCGCGCAGGACCGTCAGCTGTTTGACGAGGAGGAGCGCGCGCTCCGGGCTTCCCGCGTGGTGCAGCGACCTGGCGCCCAGTCCACCGACGAGAAGGCCGGCGGTGTCACCGCGCGTACCGATGACGACCAGGCCGCGCGCAATGAAGCAACGGGCCCGCAGGCGGGCGGCTCCCCGGCGCCGGCGGATCCGGGGACCGGCGCGTTCAACGGAGAGACCGACGCCACCGACGTGGGCGGTGGTGGAAACGCCGCGCCGCCGCCGAGCGCGCCGACGACCGCGGGCGGCGTGAATGTCCCGCGCAGTCAGACGGTGGTGGATGAGCGGACGTTCGCGCTGCTGCGGGAGTCGCGCTCGCCCATGGCGGGGCTGTCCACGGCGGAGGAGCTGCGTCGGCTGAAGGAGCGCCGGGAGGCGCTGCTGAAGGCCGCGGCCCGACTGAAGGCGGTGCAGGAAGAGCTGCGCACGCGCGCCGCGCAGTCCAATGGCAAGCCCGCGCAGACGGCGCCGGCCAACAACGCGGCCTCCAAGCCGGTGCGCTGATTCCACGACGGCGATCTGTCCAACCCTCGACCTAACGGGCTCGAGGGAAAGCGGTACTTCATACCGCAGTCCGAAAGTGCCGGCCGCGTGTCAGGTTGAGCGGAGTGGCCGGCACGCGGCGATTCCCAACACTGGAACCCCGGCGGTGTCGTCGTGCGGATTCGTTCCTACTTCTTCTCGTCGGGGACCTTGATGCAGTAGTGCTTCCACATCACCGTGGGCACCACCGGGTTCTCCGGCTCATCCGGGCCGTGGCTCTTCTTCAGGTGATAGATCAACTCGAAGTTGTCCAGCAGCGCCTCACCCGGCCTGCGCGTGTTGTTGTAGCGACGACACAGGTACTTCCCCAGCCACAACAGGTACCCGCGCTGCTCCGGCGTGCGGATGTGCAGCCGGTACTTCTGCCACCGCTCATACCACCAGCGACCCTCGGGCGGATTGGCCAATCCCGGCGCGCCAAAGCTCAGCACGTCCACCTTGGTGGTCCCGTCGGTGAGCGTGCCCTCGCCGGTCCACGGTCCGCTGTCGAAGACCGGGTTGGGCGCGAACATGCGCCAGTTCTGCCACAACGAGAGCGTCTCCATGGTGGCCCACATGGGCATGGGCGTGCGTGGCAGGCGGTTGTTCAGCTCGTGTGGCTGCTCCGCCAGGATGATGCCGAACAATGTCCCGCACACGCCCAGCGCCAGCTTGTTCTTCCACGTCCCCACCCAGTCCACGTGGCTGGACGGTGGGTCCGGCAGGTAGGTCTTCCCCGTCGACTCAAACCAGGCCACCAGGCCCCGGAAACGCGGCGCGCGCTTCTCCAGCCAGTCGCACGCACTGGGCCACAGGAACACCGCGTAGGTCATGGGCATCATGAAGCTGAACATGCCCACGTTCATGAAGAACTCGATGCCGAGGTGGAACATCGCGGCGAAGAGCAGCAAGAGCTTGCGCACCTGCAGCTTGGGCACCCACAGCAGGCAGCAGATGGAGAACTCCAGCGCCAACGAGCCCCAGCTCATGGGCCGGCTCAACGCGCCCAGGTACTTCACGAAGAACTCGCCGGTGGGCCGCGCGAAGTCGTAGACCTGCAGCGTGCGGTAGATGGCGCTGCCGTCGCGCCAGTGGTCGCCGCTCTTGGCCACGCTGGTGATGAAGTAGAGCAGGATGAGCTCGGCCTGCATGATGCGCAGCGCCACCGCGCTCCCTCGGGGCGGCCACGGTTTGTCCGACGCCGGGTCCAGCGCGCGGTCGATGGAATAGGCCGCGCCCGCCGGCGCGAACATCAGCCAGAACAGCATCACGCGGAACAGCGTGTCCGAGCTGTCGGTGACGCCAAGGTTCCGCTCCTGCACGCTGACGACGAAGATCCACGCCACGAACGTGGCCAGCCGCGTGTGGAACCCGATGGTGAGGCATACCGCCGCAATCAGCCCCACGACGAAGAACACCGCCACCATCGGCGTGGTGCCCATGGTGTCCAGCAGGCTGAAGCGCCACGGACGTGCAATCCCCTCGACCAGCGCCATGCGCGGGAGCACGCCGTTATCCGTGTGCCACTCCTCCAGGTACTGGAAGCGACGCAGGATGTCGTGGACCGTGATGAGGCCCAGCAGGATGCGGAAGATGGCGACGGGTCGGAGGTCCGTGTGCCCCAGCCAGAACTCCCTCGAGAACGGTGAGAGGAGCTTGTCGGGGTCCTCGGCGGGCCTCTCGCTGGCGGTGGTCATGGGCAATCCGGTACGGGCGACGTCGAAAGACGCTGCGCCCGGTGGCAGGCTCGGGTGGGCATGGCGTTACCCAGAAGGGGTGCCCGGCGTCAAACTCCCTGGCTTGACCCGCGACGCTGACGGTGGGCAAGGTCCGCTCCGTCATGAGCACCCACCGCCTGCTGTTGCTCACCGCCCTGGCCGTCACCGTCGTGGGCTGCAAGGACTGCAAGCGCGGGGAGTCACCCGCACCCGCCTCCGCACCCGCCCAGGCTGAACCGCCCATCCCCATCCCCGCCGACGTCAGCCCGGAAGAGCGCGCCATGCTCAAGGACGCCCTCAGCGGTCCCGACGAGCCGGTGCAGCCGGTCTATCCCCTGGACGCGGGCCCGCCCAGCGCATTGGCGGAGCGCTTGTGTCGCGCGCTGCACGAGATCCCGTTCCAACGTCGCCAGGAGTGCTGCAAGGCGGGCGGGAAGATGCTGCCGTTGTGGAAGGAGTGCGTGCGCATGCTGACGTTCGCGCTCAACAGCAAGGCACTCACCCTCGACGAGAAATCCGTGGACGGGTGCGAGGCCGCGCTGCAACGCGAGCACGCGGGCTGTGACTGGGTGGGCAACCCGCGCTCGCTCATTCCCGACGAGTGCCAGGGCATCCTGCTGGGCAGGCTGGCCACGGGCGCGGAATGTCGCTCGACGCTGGAGTGCGTGGCGCCGAACGTGTGCGCGGGCGTGGGCCCGACGGAGCGGGGCCGCTGCGCGCCACCGGGGCCGACGGGAAGCCCGTGCGGCACCAGCGTGGACCCGCTGATGGTGTACGCGAAGCAGACCACCCTGGAGACCGAACGTCCCGCCTGCGCCGACGGGTACTGCAACCGCAACCGCTGCGTGCCGCCGGTGGCCGCGGGCGGGGAATGCAACACGTCGCTGCAGTGCGCCAAGGGACACCGCTGCGTGGCACGCAAGTGCGTCGCCGGGGGCGTGGCCAAGCTGGGAGAACCGTGCGGCGACAACCGCTGCGAGGGAGAAGCGCGCTGCGTGGGCGGGTTCTGCGCCATGCTCAAGGGCCCCGGCGAGCGCTGCACCGAGAGCGCGGAGTGCAAGGGCGCATGCCTCCACGACGACGCGGGAGTGGGAACGTGCGGCATGCAGTGCAAACCCGCGGCCTTCACGCCGTTGCGCACACCCCTTCCCAAGCTGAAACAACCGGCCAAGCCGTGAGCGTGCGCGAGACGGATGATTCCGTTGCGGTGCGGTGTTGGGGCCACGATCATGGATCGAACCCGGGAGGCTGCCATGGCAGTGGAGAGCATCACGCTGAGGCATGGTGACGTCGTTGCGGAGGTGGTTCCCGCGCGCGGCGCGTTGGTGTCGCGGCTGCAGGTGGGACCGACGGACGTCCTCTTCATGGACCGCACCACGCTCGAGGATCCCAGCAAGAGCGTGCGCGGCGGGATTCCCATCCTCTTCCCGTTTGCCGGACGACTGGTGCAGGACACGCTGGTCCACGCGGGCAGCGTGATGAAGCAGCACGGGTTCGGTCGCAACCGGGCGTGGGCGGTGGGGGAGCGCCTGGACCACAAGGTCACCCTCATCCTGCAACCCGACGTCGAGACGCGCGCGGTCTACCCGCACGAGTTCACGGTGGAGCAGACGGTGATGCTGCTGCCGCGCGGGCTGAACGTGGAGATGTTGGTGACCAACCGGGGGAGCCGGGTGATGCCGGTGTCGCCGGGGTGGCACCCGTATTTCAACTGCCCCGCGAAGCAGAAGGGGGCGGTGAAGTGTGATGCGGCGGGATTTCCGCCGGAGAAGTTCGTCGACGACGTGGAGTTCGACTTCGGCATCACCGCGCCGGCCAATGGTCGCGCGCGGTTCGAGGTGCCGGGGATGGGGAAGATGACCCTGAGCTTCTCGCCGGAGATGAGGTTCCTGCAGTTCTGGTCGCTGCCGGGGCGGGACTTCGTGTGCCTGGAGCCGTTCTATGGGCCCAACAACACGATCAACACCGAGAAGCGCGCGGAGATTGCACCGGGAGAGTCGCGGGTCTTCTGGATGCGCATTGAAGTGTGAAGGCATGAGCCTGCGCATCGGCGTGGACCTGGGCGGGACGAAGATCGAAGCGCTGGCCCTCGGCGCCGACGGGAGAGAGCTCCTCCGACGACGCGTTCCCACGCCACAGGGCGACTACGAAGGAACGGTGCGGGGCATCGTCTCGCTGGTCACGGGGATGGAGCGGGAGCTGGGAGCGCGCGGCAGCGTCGGCGTGGGCATTCCCGGAATCATCTCGCCGCGCACCGGCCTGGTGAAAAATGCCAACAGCGTGTGCCTCATCGGTCACCCGCTGGACAAGGACCTGGAAGCCGCGCTCGGTCGTCCCGTGCGGCTCGAGAACGACGCCAACTGCATGGCCCTCTCCGAAGCGTCCGACGGGAGTGGCGCGGGAGCGCGCTGCGTCTTCGGCGTCATCCTGGGAACTGGCGTGGGCGGCGGCGTGGTGTTCAACGGCGCGGTGCTGACGGGACGGAACCACATTGGCGGTGAATGGGGGCACAACCCGCTGCCCGCCCCGCTCCCCGACGAGATTCCCGGTCCGCGCTGCTACTGCGGTCGACACGGATGCATCGAGACGTTCCTCTCCGGGCCCGCGCTTGAGCGGGAGTACCAGGCCAGCAGCGGACGGCCGCGAAGCGCGCCGGAGATCGTGCAACTGGCGGAACAGGGCGACGGCACCGCGGAGAAAATGCTGCGACGCTACGAGGACCGGCTGGCGCGTGCGCTCGGCACCATCATCAACGTGCTGGATCCCGACGTCATCGTCCTCGCGGGGGGCATGAGCAACGTGAAGCGCCTGTACACCAACGTGCCCAACATCTGGGGTCGCTACGTGTTCTCCGACGCCGTCGACACCGCGCTCCGGCCACCCACGCACGGGGATTCCAGCGGTGTGCGAGGCGCGGCGTGGCTCTGGCCGGCGGCATAGCGTTGGCGCAGGCGCGTCCCGTTCTTCAACACCTTCATCCGTCGCAGGTGAGCTCCGGGAAGCGCGCCAGGTTGTTGTCCTCAAAGCACTCCGAAGCCTCCCCGGTGCCGCTCCCGTCGTCGTCGGCGCGTACCCAGACGTCCACCGAGCCGCTGGGCGGGACGGGGATGGCGCAGGTCACCGTGAGGCACGCGGTGGGTGTCACGCTGGAGGCGGTGGTGGTGGTGCAGGCCAACGTTCCGCCCTGGCGCGGGTCACCCAGGTAGAACGCCACCGGCAGGCCCGCGGCAATGGGCGCCGCGCCGCGATTGCACACCGCCACTCCCAGCGTGGCCGACCCGCTGCTGCAGTCCACCACCTGGCCACCCGCACGCGAGGTGAGGTCGGGTGACGCCAATGGGTCCAGGTTACCCTGCACGTTCTGGCGGAAGTTGTTGAGCCCGGGCGTGGCCCAGTTGTGCGCGATGCTGCCGGCAGGCGGAACCACGCCGTCGTCGTCGATGTTGGTGACGAAGTACGCGTGCTGGTTCCACACCGCGCGCGAGTTCACCCAGCGGTCCTGGATGTCGCGGTAGATGCGCACACCGGACACGCTCCCCTGGTGATACGCCCGACACACGTTCCCGCTCCCCGGCGTCCCGGCAAGCGGTGGCTCACAGCGCAGCCCGCTGTTGGCGGGACAATCCTGGTTGGTGCTGCAGCGACAGTACCCGGCAACACAACCCGTGAACGCGGGACAGTCCGCGTCCGTCTCGCAGCGCAGGCCCGGGTGCACGGGGTCCACCGCCGCGCAGGAGACGGTGCAGTTGGTGTTGGAGGGAACCAGGAGGTCGCTGCGGTAGTCACCGTCGGTGTCGGCGACGATCACGTTCTCGTACCACGTGCAGCTGGAGTGGGCCTGGCTGAACAGCACCTCGCCGGTCACGCCGTCGTAGACGCGTGCGTAACACTCGTCGGCGTAGACCGCTTCCACGCGGCCATCCGCTTCGAAGTCGAAGATGCTGGACCCGGTGCGGTTGGAGGAGCAGTCCTGGCTCAGCGTGGCCCAGCGGATTCCCACGTCGTAGCAGCCCGCAGGAACGGTGGGGCCGGCACACTCGAAGAGGTCGAACACCGCGTAGGCACCCGCGCCCGCAACGGCAATCTCCGGTACACCGTCGCCGTCGAAGTCGCCGATGGTGGGCGGGCCGCCGTAACCACGTCCGACGGTGGCGCTGCAGCGGTACCCCGGCGGCGTGGGCAACGCGACCGGGCCGAACACCACGCGCCCGTGGATGGTGCGCACCGTGACGTTCCCCGCGCCGACGGTGACGACTTCCGGGTAGCCCGGATCCGGAACACCCGGCGTCAACTCGAAGCTCCCGAAATCCGCCACCGCCACGAACCCGCCCGCCATCCCCGTCGGGGAATACGCCTCGGGCGTGAAGCCCAGCGTGCCGTCCCAGCGGTAGATGCGGTCCCCGCTCACCAGCTCCAGCTCGGCATCCCCGTCGACGTTGAGCACCACCGGGATCTGGCCAGTGCTCGGCGTGGTCAGCCAACCCGGCCCCGCGGCGTGTTCCACCCCAGTGTGACGGTACACGTACCCGCCCAGCACGATCTCCGGTCGCCCATCCGCTGCGCCGTCGACGTCAAACACGCTCACCCCGGCCCAGTTGCAGCGCCCCGACGCCCACGTGCTCGTGGCCCCCGTCGTGGTGGTGCCCAGCGTGGAGGTCCACTGCCCCGTGCCCGCGTTGTAGCGGTAGATGACGATGCCACCGCCCACCGCGGCTCCCGCACCGTCGGGATCGGCGCGCGGCGCGATGATCTCGGGCCTTCCGTCGCCATCCAGGTCCGCGATGGCCGGCGTGCCCGAGCCGATGACCTTGTGGTCGGCCAGCGTGAACTGGGTCTGGCACGTGTTGCCGTCGATGATCCGGATGACGCCGTAGTAGCGGTTGTCGATGCCCGCGCACGCCTCCTGGCTGCCGTCGGTGAAGTTGTACGTGGTGAACACCACCGACGGATGCAGCGTGGTGGGGTCGTTGTCGAAGTCGAAGTCCATGACCAGCGGCGTGACGAGCACGTTGGCGTGGGAGGGGAACGGGTCAGCGGGCGGCGGACCGGCCCATTCACATTGGATGGTCGGTGCGAACAAGCCCAGCGGGACCAGGCGCGTGCATTCCGGCGTGGTGCCGTTGGCGCGCGGACCCTCGTCGTAGGGGATGCAGGTGCCGCTGTAGCAGTAGCTGTCGCCCTGGCACTCGTTGTCGGTGGTGCAGCCGCCCACGTCGGTGAGGCACGCATTGTCGATGCAACGGGTTCCTCCCGCGCAGCACTCGTCGGCGGGACCGCAGAACTCGGTGGGGCACGGATTGACGCACACGCCCGTGGTGGGAGCGCACACCTGGGACGCCGGGCAACAGACCGGGCCGCACTGCTGACTGGCCGGGCAGGAGGGATTGCATGTCCGCGTGGCGACGTCGCAGACCTCGTCCACGTCGCAACACGCGGAACCGCAGGTGACACGGGGCGCGTCGCAGGTGGGAACGCAGGTGTTGGTGGCGACGTCACAGAGGGTACCGGCGTCGCAACACTGGGCGCCGCAGGGCGGCACACCGGGCGCGCATTCGCCCTCGCAGGTCAGCGTCTGGGGATGGCAGAACTCGTCCGCGGCGCAGCAGGCGTCGTACGGGCCGCAGTAGTTTCCCGTCGGACAGGGGTTGACGCACTCGCCGCTGACGGGGCCGCACACCTGGGCGGCCTGACAGCACGCGCCCGCGCAGACCGGCCCGGCGCAACCAGCATCCGGTGTACCCGCGCCTCCGTCGGGAGACCCGGAGGAGCTGCTGGCGGAGGAGGTGCTGGTGGAGGAGCTCGTGGCGTCCGCGCTGCTGCTAGATGTGCCCGTGACGGTGCCTCCGCTCGACGAGCTTGCGACGCTCCCGGAGGACGACGCACTCGAGGCACCGCCCGTGCTCCCCTGCGCTGACGACGAGGCGCTGGACCCGACGGATGCGCTGCTTCCGCCCGAAATCCCTCCGCTCGACGACGAAACAGCCGATGCAGTGCTGGAGGAGGAGCCGCCGGAAGCCGACGCCGTTCCCGACGACGAGGACGCAACCCCCGAACTTGCACCGCCGTTCCCGGCCGACGAGGACACGCCGGACGTCGCGGCGCTGGAGCTGGACGCACCCGAGACGGTGGATGACGCGCCGCCGCTGCTCGACGCGCCGCTGCTCGACGACGTCAACGCACTGGAGCCACCGCTGCTCGAGGACCCGCTGCTGCCCTGCTGAACGCCGCCGTCTCCGATGACGTTGATGGGTCCCTCGGAACAGATGCTCTCGACGCACGAGAGACCATCACCGCACTCGTTGTCCGACTGACAGGACGAGCCTGCTTCACCGCTGGGAGCGTTGTCGCAGGCCACGGAGACCATCACCCACGCGACCGCGACCCCGACCCGGATTCCACCGCTGAAAGACGCGCGCATGCCGCGCAAGATACCAGGCCGCGCGTTCAGGGGCGCTTGCGGGAGGTCAGGTTTCCCACCGTGAAAGCAGGTTTTGCGGGCTGCATGGGCTGCGCCGCGGGCGACGACGTCGATGTAGGTGCCGCGCCCCCGAGCAGGCCGCGAATGCGCGTGAACCGTTCCTTCTCGCCGGAGAGCAGGCCGAGCAGCTCGTCGCGGGCGGCAGCGTCGCTGAGGCCGCGCGCGTGGGCTTCCAGCTTGTCCAGGAAGGGCATCAGGTAGCCGAAGTCACGGTCAAACGCGTTGTTCGCGGGCATGACGGCGACGTTGCCGCGTCAGCGACGACAAGGCAAGCGTTGGCCTACTTGGCGGCGAGCAACTGTTCCGCTTCCCGGGCCCCCGTCCAGTCGAACCTGGGATTCAGTTTCAACGCATCCTGCAGCAGCTTGCGGCCCTTCTCCTTCTCACCACTGGCGAGGTGGATGGCGCCGGCGTGGAACAGCAACCGCGCGTCCTGCGTCCCGTGCTGCAATGCCTTCTCGACGGCGGCCTTGGCCTCGGGGAACTTCCCCGCACGGTAGAGGACCCACGCGTGCGCGTCGTGCGTGTAGATGTCACCGCGGCTCTTGAGCTCGTCGGTGATGAGGCGCAGGGCCTCCTCGATGTCGTGGTTCTGCGTGGCGTAGAAGAGTGCGAGCGTGCGCTTGTCACCGGCCTTGCCGTGCTTCACCACCTCCGCATAGGCCTCTTTCGCGCGCGCTTCGTCTCCGGCCGCGGCGTGGGCGTCGCCGAGGAGCCAGGCGTGCTCGGCGGTGGGCTGCTTCTGGTACGCCTTCTCGGCGAACTGCGCGGCGCGCGCGTAGTCCCCTTTCGCCATGGCCACGCGCGCCCTGCCGGCCAGGGGATACGGGTGGTCGACGAACTGCGTGAGCGCCATGTCGAATCCCGCGTCGGCGCCGGCGTAGTCGCCTTTGTGCCAGAAGAGCATGGCAGCGTCGGAGAGGACCCAGGCGGCCTGCTCACCGGCCTTGCCCGCGGCGTCGATGGCCTGACGGGCGAGGATGATGGCCGCGCCCACGTCGCCCTGCAGCCAGCGCATGTATGACGCGCGACTGTACGCCGGCAGGTTGGGCTTCAGGTCCATCATCTTCTGCGCGGCCTCCGCGGCACCCTGGAAGTCGCCGAGCTCCATGAGTGCGTCGCTGAGCGTGCCGAGCGCCACCGGGTTGTCGGGGTCCAGGCTCAGGACGTGGCGGGCCATGTCCCGCGCGTCGGTGAACTTGTGGTCGTTGAGCAGCACGAGGCCCTTGAGGTTCATCGCATCGCGGTGCTTCGGGTCCAGGCTAAGCGCCACGTCGGCGGCGGCGTTGGCGTGGAGGTAGTAGACGGGGTCAAAGGACTCGCGCGCCTTGCGAACCCATGCATGGCCGACATCGACCCATCCTTGGGGGGGTGCCTCGGCGGATGACTGCACGTGTTGTTGCGCCTTGCGGACAACGTCGTCGATTCTGGACGCGTCGCCGTGAGCACCAGCGGGGTCGGAAAGAGCAAGGCGCTTGGCTGCCGAAGATGACGAATCAAGCGCCGCTGCATCAGAGGCACCACCTGACGACCTGCACGCCTGACAGCCAACGACCAGTGCGAGGACAACTGCAACAAATGGAGCGCTGTCACTCATCGACGCGACCAGCCACGAGCGCAGAAGACATTCGCGCACTTCTCGGTATGGAGACCTTGCTGACCGAGGGAGTACGACACAAACAGATTGCCATCGTGTCCGAGCGCCGCCGCTGCGTAGCTCGTTGGGCCAGGCGCCAAGAGCACTGTGATCCCTGCAGCAGTCGTGGAGCAGGCCGCATCCGCGCACCGCGCGACCGCAATTCCCTCACTGTTGGCCTCGGTCTCCCGATAGACGACAGTGGGAAGACCATCTTGGCCAACGGAGATGGCTGTAAGACCCGACGCTTGGAGCCCGGTCAAAGTTACCTTCGTAGCGCCAACGCATGCGTTACCACCAAGGCAATGAGCCAACTTCACCTTGCCATTGGTGACGTCCAAGTAGGAGATCCATGTCCATCCGTCGTTACCTACGCTAATAGACGTACCGCGCCCCACGTCGCCGGTTGAGTCAACCGTTACGACGTAGGGGCTGTTGCAGCTTGCAGGGAAGCACCTTGCATGCTTCAGGTCACCGCCCGTCGCGTCGTAGAAGGAGATGATCGGTGACCCAGTCAGGTCCACTGCGATGGAGTTATCCTTGCCAACATCTCCACTGGAGGCGATGGTCTTGATTGACGGTGAAGCACACGCGTCGTCGAGGCAGATTGCCACCTTAAGGTCGCCGTTGGTGGCATCATAGTAGGCGATGATTGGCGCATCTGCCGACCCGCGAGCCACAGAGGTGTGTTGACCGACATCTCCGGCGTTATCGAGCACGCTCAGCGTTGCTGTCGTGCAGTCCCTATCATTGCACTGGGCGTACTTTAGGTCGCCGTTGTCGACGTCGTAGTACGCGAACGCTGGATTGCCGTTTCTTTGGACATAGACCGACGGATACGCGCCGACATCGCCAGTTCCATCTACGACACGTTCCACCAGCGAACTGCACTGCGGGTCTGAGCACCTTGCCATCCTGAGGAACCCTTCAGCAGTCCGGCGGAACGCAATCACCGGGCAACCGTCCGCGCCAATGGCGACCGCGACCCGGTCCTCGACAATGCTTTCAGCGTGGGAAGTGGAAACGTTTGAGGGCAGAACGGTGGGCAATGCCTCAAGCGTGTCGCCAACGAGCCGCAGCCCCTGACCGATAGAAACGCTAAGCTGCGGCGCTGAACAATCCCAGCCCGCGGCCCCAAGCATCAGGGTGTCGCCTTCAGCACACGAGCCTATTGCCAGATGCGCAGGTGTGACGGCTCCAATGGCCAGCTCATCTGAGCCAACCGCAGATGTGCCAATGTCCGCGGCACTGACCTCGCCGTCGACGATGTGTGACGTTACTACAGTGTTGGGCCCCAGCGCGCCGCCACCCGTGCCGGCCGACTCACAAACTGCTTCGCCATTCTCCTGAATACTTCGGATGGCAAAGCCTGGCCCACAATCCGTCGTGACCCTTGTCTGGATCACATTCGGGTCAATGCTTAGAGCCAAATCGCTCGTGCCCCCAACGATGATTCCGCCACCACCACTCAGTGACGCAACAGCCGCCGGGCGACAGACCGGCAAGCCGCTCCCATCAAAGCCAGCGAGGAATAGCGGCGATGCGCAGACTTGGGGAAATCCGTTCAAATCGTCCCAGCTCACCGGCGCGGTCGCGGGATCGCCGTCGACAAGTTCGGCTTTGGTGGTCCAGCTCTGGGGTGGCAACGCTCCTAAGTAGTTCGCGGACGTCGCCGAATCACAATGTGCGGCGTAAAGCGCATAGGGCGTGGAGTAGAGTGGCTCCGTCGTCACTGGCGAACCGTTGACACTGACTTCCATCAACGCTGCAGGATGCGCACGCATCAAGTCGGCGAGGGTCCCAGTGCTGACACGCAGCTCAAACTGGAACACGCCGCTCATCACCGGAACATCGGTGAACGTCTCGTCGTAGAACGCGGTGCTGCCGTCAAGGAGTCGGACCCGGAAGTTGAAGAGACCATCCTGCAGACCTCCGGCATCCTCACGCAGAACACCCTGAACGGTGAGCACATCCGGCGGCGCTGCGATCGCTCGACGGCCGACAAGCAGCATCAGACCGGCAGCAGCGAGGTAGACAATGGCTCGTCTAAGCATTTCCTACTCCTGGTGAGCGACGGTGGCTTGAGGCATCAGGCCAAAGTCGATTGCAGGGTTGCGCGACCGCACCATCTCGCCAACCGATAGCTGCAGGAGATGACCGCTTCCCTCACCGCGTCCCGATGCCCCGAACCGGAGCATGAGTCTGGGTGGCGTGTATGCTGGGCCACCGGAAGAGGTTGCTGCGCTGGAGCTTGAGGTTGCACTCGCGCTTGACGTCCCAGACGCCCCGCTGGACGAGGTCCCGCCCGATGATGTCGTGGATGCCCCTCCAGACGAAGAACCCCACGAGGATGACGTTGTGGTGACGCCGGTGGACGTCGTCGTGCCGGCGGACGCCCCAGAAGAACTGCCGCCGGTCGAACTGTCACCGCTGGAGGACGACCCGCTTCCCCCGGCGTCCGGCGCCACCCCTTGGCGACAAAGGCCTTCCTGCACGTCACAGTAGTGCCCGCTGCCGCAATCGTCGTCGGCTGAGCTGCAAGTGGCAATCTGGAAATACTGACACGACGTTACGCAGAGGAAGGGCGCGACGAGGAGGAGAGTTGCGCGCTGCACGTTGGCCCCGCTGAGGTTCGTGACCAAGCAACCCTATGACGGACGCATGGAGGGGGACAACCCAAAACGGATCCCGGTTCAGAATCAGAGAACCGAAGCAAGAAGGGCCGCGGTCACCACCAACGGCCGCGGCCCTTCTCGTCGTGAAGGTTCAACTCAGCTCAGGGCGCGGGTGTCCGACCGTGCCCCTGATCGAACCCGTTGTGCGGAGGCGCCAGGTACGGGAACACCGGTTCGAAATCCACATCGTTGCTGTTGACGCCGTCCGTGAGCGCAACTGCGCCACCCGTCAGGATGAGACTCAGCAACACGTCCGTCACATCAGCCTGCTCCTTGTTGGCTGCGGCCCCTCCGGGGATGGGGCGCCCATTGGGGAACCCGGACGTGACACCAAGATCCAGCCTGAGCACGTCGCCAATGGTATCAATGTCAGGATTGTTCAAGTTGATGGTGTCGATGATGTCCGTGCGGTCGTGCTTGTAGGCGTTGGGATTCGGATCGGGATCAACAAGAGTGGCGACCGCGTCGTACACTCCTGCCACTTCCGCGTCACGCACCAAGACCGGGTTGAAGAAGTACGCCCCGAACAATGCGGCATCGGTGGCCGGACGGGTCCGGTTGTACTTGTCCTTGTCCTGGATACCAATCACCGCTTCGTTGATGAGCGGAAGGCCCAAGCGGGACACCTGCACCCAAGGCCCAAAGCTGAGGTTGCGACCGTTGGCGCGCAAGATGGTCGCCTTCCGCCTGCTGGCCGACGCCCAGATGCCAAGCGTCTGAGCGGCGCTTGCGCCCGGGGTTGGCTCCGCGCCGCCGTTGAGCGTGGCGGCATCAATCTCAAGCGCGATCGTGTGACAGTTGTAGTTTGCCAGGTTGTCCTGAGGCGTGCCGCCCGTGAACACCGGGAACCCACGGCTCTGAAGGTCGGGCACCGCGCCATAGCTCCGCAGGTTGGCCAGGTCGAAGACGGCCCCGAGATCCACGTAGAATCCGTCGTCGCGGGGCCCAGCGAAGACCTGCCCCGTCACACCGCCCTGCAGGGGATGGATGAAGCCGGCTTCGATGAACGCTTGGTCGTAATCCGTCACCCCAGGCGCATTATACGGCGGCACGCCCAGCGCCTTGAACGCCGCAAAGGTCTTCGCGCCGTAGTGCGGCGGCGCAACAGCCCTATCCTGTGCGATGACCGTCGACGTAGTGCCCTGGATCATCGTCACCGTCATGGTCTGCTCGGTGAACGTCAACTGGCGGAAGAACTCCACGCCACTGGCCTGCGGAGTGGTGGGAGTCGGAGGAGCAGCGTCGAGTGTGCCCAGGTCCACCGCGGTGGGTCGCGCACTCTTGAATCGGAAGTGGAACGTGGTCTCATCCTCAAGCGAGGTTCCGCCACGGGCAACGTGAATCTCGTAACGCACGTCGTCGGAGAAGCGGTGCCAGTTGGGACCACCGGACGGCTCCTCCATCGGGTTGTACGAAGCGATGATGTAAACCTTGGCTGGGGTCTGGGTGCGGTCCACCCACGCCCACAGGTCGGTGTTGTCGGCCGCGGGGTCGTCGGCAATGGCCGGGGCCTCACGGTGGGAAGAAGCAAACGCGCTGGACGCGATCAGTGCACTGCTAGCGGCCACGGAGGCCATCAACAGCTTTTTCATGTGAAACATCCTCCAGAATCTGTGAAGAATTTCGGGTTCGTTAGAGCTTGGGGGTCTGTGAACCGCAGCCCCTCCCCGCCGTTCCCGACGGAGAGGAGCCGCGTGATGCCTCACAGACTCTTGAGGTACTCCACCAGGTCCACGCGCTGCTGCGCGTTCAGGTTCGGCGTCGAGAAGCCCCGGGCCACGTAGCGGTCCACCACGTCAGAGAGCGTCGCCGCGCTGCCGTTGTGGAAGTACGGAGCCGTCTGCGAGATGCCACGCAGCGGAGCCACTTTGATGCCAAAGCCCAGGCCACCCTGCGGAGCCGTCGCCGTGATGTTGGTGAACGTCCCCGGGCCGGTGAACTCCCGAGTGACGTGGCAGGTGTTGCAGGCCGCGGCGCCGTAGAACAACCGGAACCCGCGCTCCGCCGCCGCCTCGTCAAACGCACCCGGCGCCGGGCTGGCCATGCTCTTCTGGAACGCCTGCTCGTCCAGCAGCGCCTGGCACGTGATGTCATTGCCCGCGGTGGCCGTCTCCGCCGCACCCAGCGCCGCCACAATCACGTTGCGCGCGGTGGTCTCCTCACCCGCGGCCGGCGGGTTCAGCTCCGGCGCAAAGCAGCCGCTCGCCGTGCCGAACGCACCGTTGCTGTGCTGGATTAGGTCGTGGACCGCCTCGGCCTGGCTGGCCAGCACGTTGTCGGGCGCGGTGTCGTCGTTCTTGAACAGGCCGTCCCAGTCATAGCGGTAGGCCTGCTCCTCGAGGTCAATGAAGTTCCACAGCGGCGGAATGGCCGTGGGGTTCACCACGCCGTCCTCCAGCGGGTTGTCCGCGGGGCTGGTGAGGTCGGCGCGCACGTCGAACCGACCCGGGCCCCAACTGGCCAGCACGCTCTCGATCCCGTTGTCCTGGGCCAGCGGCGTCCACGAGAGCAGCAGGCCGATGTTGGCCTTCAGGTTCGGCCGCCCGTCGAAGTTCGGGTCACCGATGTCCAGCGCGACGCCGCTGTCGGTGATGGTGGCGCCGGTGCGCGGGGTCACCGTCACGTGGCACAGCGCGCAGGAGATGCCCACGCTGGTGGGGAACGGCTCCAGGTTGCTGGCGCCAAACTCCGCGTGCACGCCAATCACCGCGTCGGCGCGGAGCAGCTCCAGGGTCACCGCCGGGTGATCCAGGGCCAGGTCCTTCATCGCGTCGCCGTCGGGGCTGGTCAGCACCGTCACCAGGTCCTCGGCGGTGCCGTCGTCATCCAGGTCGATCTGCGGGTCCGCCGCCAACACCCTGGCGATGTCGATCTGCAGGCCGATAGAGCCGAGCGCGGTGCGCGGATCCAGCAGCAGCACGTCGGTGAGGCCCACCACGTTGGTGAAGTAGTCCTCGTTGCCGAACGTGTCGTTCATGAAGGAGTCCCGACCCGCCGTCACCGCCGCATCATTGGCCGGCAGCGTCTGCAGCGAGCGGTAGATCACCGCGATGGTGAACTCCTGCGTGGTGAAGGTGCTGCCGTCGTGGCGCTTGGCGTCGGCCGTCACGGTGTTGTCGCTGACGCGGTAGAAGCTGGGCAGGCTGACCCAGTCCGTGCCATTCCAGTACGCCACCTCGGCAATCTGCGGGTGCACCGGGCCAATCCCGACGGGAATCTCGATGGTGTACGGCTGCGCCACCGTGCCACCACCGATGGTGACGCGGTACGCGTTGCTGGCCACCTCCACGTTGTTGCGCGGAGAGACGTCGGCGCGGGTGACGCGGATGACCTGCACGTTGGGCGTGCCGGCCAGCTGCGCGGCGCCGAAGATGAAGGTGAGACCGTCGTCGGTGGTGGTGTAGCTGCCACCGGTGGCGGCCTCCACGTTCC
Organism: Myxococcota bacterium; assembly: GCA_040752415.1. GTDB lineage: Bacteria > Myxococcota > JACRCW01 > JACRCW01 > JACRCW01 > JBFMGU01. The sequence goes on along the minus strand of JBFMGU010000002.1, from coordinate 75,903 downwards.
AGTTGCCCACCTGGTCCACGCAGAAGCCGGTGGCATTCACGCCGGCGTGCGGGCAGTGGTTGGTGGCGTCGGTGGCGGACTGGCTGGCCACCACCGCGTGATAGGCGCGGCACTGCACGGTGTCGCCGGTGGTGTCGAGCACGCCGCCGGTCTGGTCCAGGCCCGCGCAGGTGCTGAGGCACTCCGCCTCGTCGGCGTACTGCGCGTTGTTGCCGGTGCACGCCGTGGTGATGGCGCGACAGTAGAACTCACACACGCTGCCGCACACCGCCTGCGGGTTGTTGTTCTGGTCGACACCCGTGCCGTAGGGGCCGGCGTGCGGGCAGTGGGTGTCCGCGTCCGCGCCGCCGTTGGCCGCCACGGTGGAGTGGTAGTCACGACATTGGAAGGAGTTGCCGCTCACCACCTGGCCGCCGCTGCTGCCGGCCACGGAGGGGAACAGGGCGCACGCCGCGGAGCACAGCTCGGGGGAGACGTACTGCAGGTTCCCGTCGCCGGCGGTGCAGGCGGTGCCCATGCGGCCGCAGTAGGCGTCGCAATCCACGGGCGGTCCGCCGCTGCTGCTGGAGGAGACCGAGCCGCTGCTGGACGAGGAGCTCACGCTGCCCGAGGAGGACGAGGAGCTGCTCGACGACGGCGCGCCGCTCGACGAGGAGCTGCTGGACGACGAGCTGCTGGAGCTCACCGATCCGGACGAGGTTGAGCTGACGGAGCCCGAGGAGCTGCTGCTCGACGAGCTGGATGATGACGACGAGGTGGACGTGTCCGTGCCCCCCGCGCCGGCGTCTTCACCGCCGGTCCCGGGCGGGCAGCCCGGACAACCGCCCGTGACCGCCAGCATCAGGAGCGACCCGATGGCGGCGGTCATCTCGGCGCGCTGCCAGAAATGCTTCCGCGTGGTTGGTTTCATGCGACCTCCGTGCGAGTTCATTCACACGACGTAAAAATTGCGTTGCCAAAGCGTGCTGCGACGAGCCCCGCGGTGCGGGAGCCGTGGACTGCCACTGCAAGGGATGCGCTGCTTCCACCCCAGAAAGCCGCGCGAATCCGAGTACCGCCAACGACCGCTTGTCAAGGCCTACCTCAAGCTCCCGGTTGTCCCGGGCACACCGGTGCCGGTTGCAGTACGGCCCGTGATCACCGTTTGGATCAGGGCTGTGCTGACGCTTGAGGGATCAGGCTCAACTGTCCAATTGACCTTGCTTTTCCGCCTGCTTGGCCAGGCCCCACAGCCGCTCCAGCTCTTCCATGCCGGCGGACTCCGGGGTTTTCCCGGACTCCCGGAGACGGCGCTCCACGTACTGGAAGCGGCGGGAGAAGCGGCCAATGGTCTCGCGCAGGGCGTCCTCGGCGTTGTGCTCCACGAAGCGGGCGAGCTGGGCCACGGAGAAGAGGAGGTCGCCCATCTCGGCGCGGACGTGCTCGCGGTTGCCGTGGCGCAGCGCGTCCTTCAGCTCCCCCAGCTCCTCCTCCACCTTCTGCAGGACGTGGTCGGCGTTCTCCCAGTCAAAGCCCACGCGCGCGGCCTTCTCGCCCACCTTCTGCGCGCGCGCCAACGCCGGCAGCGACGGAGGAACGCCGTGCAGCGCGCTCTTGCCGGCCCGCTCCTGCGCCTTGAGGGCTTCCCAGCTCTGACGCACGGAGGCCTTGGTGGCGCCGTGCCCCGCCTCGGGGCCGAACACGTGCGGGTGACGACGGATGAGCTTGTCGGCGATGCCGTTGCACACGTCGGCCACGGTGAACCCGCCGGGCTCCTCGGAGCGGACGCGCGCGTGGAACACCACCTGGAAGACCAGGTCGCCGAGCTCCTCCTGGTGGGCGGCGGAGTCACCGGTGTCCATGGCGTGCAGGACCTCGTGCGTCTCCTCGAGCAGGTAGGGCTTCAGCGTCTCCAGCGTCTGCACCTTGTCCCACGGGCAGTTCTCCCGGAGCTTGTCCATGACGTCGCACAGCCGCTGGAACGCTTCCCCGAATGACTTGTCCGCCACGTGCGCCTCCCGACGTGCGCGAGCCTGACCACACCGCTGGCGCCCTCGTCCAGTGCCCACGGCCGGGCCCAAGCGGGTGCACACAATCCCCGCGCCCCCCGCAACTTCAGGTATACCGCCACACCATGTTCCGCGCGGGAACCCTGGCGCTGGCAGCGCTGTGCCTCATGGTGCTCTCGGTGTCCGTGGCGGGCTACCAGCTCAAGGACGGCGACTCCCGCCTGTACGCGAAGATTGCCCACCAGCTCTCCGAGGCGCCGTTCTCGACGTGGATGAGCCCGCAGTGGCCTGCGGAGGGGTACTTCAAGACCGGATTGTTCGAGGAGCACCTGGCGCCGTTCTTCTGGCCGCCGGCGCTGCTGGGTCGCCTGGGCATGACGGCGGACACCGCGATGCTGGCGGTGAACTTCGTCTACTTCCTGCTCATCATGGCCATGCTGCGTCGACTCACGTTGCGGCTCTACGGTGAGCCCGCCGCGACGTTGGCACCCTGGTTGTGGCCCCTGTCCTACGCCGGGTTCCAGTTCATGGTGCGCGGCAACCACGAGGTCCCGCTGGCGCTGGGCGTGCTCGTCTCCGTCGACGCGCTGCTGCGCGCACGGGAGGGCCTGCGTCACGTGGTGCTGCTGTGCCTGGCGACGAGCTGGTGCTTCATCATCAAGGGAATCGTGGGGCCGGTGGTGTTGCCAGCGCTGCTGGGCTGGTGGTGGTTCCACGGCCGGGAGCGACGTGGCCTGGCGGCGCTCGTCGTGGCGGGCGTGGCGGTGTGCCTCACCGCGGTGGCGCATGACCTGCTCTTCGAGGCGGCCAACGGGCACTCCTTCCTGCGCACCTACCTGGACATCCACCTGGGCTACGCGAAGGACCGCGAAGAGCTCTCCCTCGTCGGAAAACTGCGCAACGCCAGCTACTACCTGGGCGTGTGCGTGGTGTGGTTCCTGCCCTGGAGCCAGCTCATCCTGCACCGTCTCTACGCGCGCGTTCGGGGACGGGTCACGGAGCTGGACCCCGCGCTGCGCAGCGTGTTGTTCACGGTGGTGGTGTACGTGTTGTTCTTCATGCTCTTTGATCGTCGGGCAAGCCGCTACGTGTTCAGCGTCTACCCGCTGATGGCCATGAGCTGCGCGTACCTGCTCCACCAGCTCAGGCCGGCCTTTCCCGCGCGGCTGCGCGCGCCGCAGTGGCTGATGGGGACCATGCTGGTGCTGCTCTGGGCGCGCATCTACTTTCACACGTATCATCACAGCTTCTATTCCTGGACGGGGCAGAACGTGAACGTGAAGCCCGCGGCAACGTCGTCGGAAGAGTGAGGCCATGACGAGGTCGATCCGGCTGTGGTCGGGCCTGGTGATGTTTGCGTACGTGTGCATGCACCTGGCCAACCACGCGCTCGGGCTGGTCTCGCTGCAGGCCATGGAGACGGCGCTGCAGTGGCACATGGCCGTGTGGCGCAGCATGCCAGGGAAGATCCTGCTCTACGGCTCCATGACGCTGCACATCGTGGTGGCCATGACGTCGATCCTCCAGCGGAGGACGTTGCGCATGCCGCCGTGGCAGATGGCGCAGCACGCGTTGGGCGCGCTCATTCCGGTCTCGCTGGCGGGACACGTCGCCGCCACGACGGTGGCGCATGGCCGGCTGGGCGTGAGCCTCGCCTACGTGGTGCAGGTGCACCGTTACTGGGTGGAAGCGCCCGGCGTGGGCGTGTCGATGTTCCTGGCCGTCATCCTGGTGTGGCTGCACGGCTGCGTGGGCATCCACTACTGGCTGCGCCTTGCACCCTGGTACCCGCGCGTCTCCATGGGCCTCTACAGCGTGGCGCTGGTGGTGCCGCTGCTGGCCATCCTGGGTGTCACGCAGGCGGGCCGTGAGGTGGCCGCGCTCGTCGACAATCCCGCCGTGTGGGTGGCGCTGCAGGAGAGACACACCTTCACCACGCCGGAGGCAAAGGCGCTCTCGACGGAGGCCTTGGCCGAGACCGCGGTGATCACCATCCTCGTCGCCGCGGGTGTGCTGCTGGCGCGAGCGGCGCGCGATGCGTTCACCCGTTCCCACGGCGCGCGCCAGGTGACCTACCCCGACGGTCGACGGGTGGCGGCGCCCCGCGGTGTCACGCTGCTCGACGTGAGTCGGCTGGCGGAGATCCCGCACGCGTCGGTGTGTGGTGGACGCGGTCGTTGCTCGACGTGCCGGGTGCGCGTGCTGGGAAACATGGATGGCCTCACCCCGCCCAGCGTGCAGGAGCTGAGGGTGCTGGGTCGCGTGGGCGCGGGGCCGCAGGTTCGGCTGGCGTGTCAGGCGCGCTTGCTGGACCACGTGCAGGTGGCGCCGTTGGTGCCGGTCAACGTCGTGGCGCACCAGAGTCTGCGTCGAGAGGACTCCTCCGGGCAGGAGCTGGAGATCGCCATCCTCTTCGCCGACCTTCGTGGCTTCACGCAGATGAGCGAAGGCAAGCTGCCCTATGACCTGGTGTTCATCCTCAACCGCTACTTCGCGGCCATGGGTGAGGCGGTGGAGGCGGCCGGTGGACGCGTGGACAAGTTCATTGGTGACGGCGTCATGGCGCTGTTTGGAACCCACGGGAGCCCGGAGTCCGCGTGTCGGGAGGCGCTGGTGGCGGCGAGGTTGATGGCCACCCGGCTCATGGACCTCAACGCCGCGCTGGCGCATGACCTGCCCTCACCGCTGCGCATCGGCATCGGCATCCACACCGGTCCCGCGGTGGTTGGGGAGATGGGGTATTCCCGAGTGTCCTCGTTGACGGCCATTGGTGACGCCGTGAACACGGCCAGCCGGCTGGAAGCGCTCACCAAGGACTATGACTGCCAGCTCGTCGTCAGTGACGCGGTGGCGCAGCGCGCCGGTGTGGACCTGCGTCATCATCCCAGCCACCAGATCCAGGTCCGGGGTCGCATGCAACCGTTGACCATCTTCGCCATCCAACACGCGCGCGACCTGGGGGAAGTGCTCCAGGAGCCGCGCCAACTCGAGAAAGTTGTTGCCTGAACCATCCAACGGAAACCGGACATGCGCCTGCCCATCATCTCCCTCACCCTTCTCCTCCTCGTTGCCGCCACCACCGCGGGTGCCGCCAGCAAGGCCCGCACCGTTCCCGCCGACGCGGAGCTCACCCTCACCCACGGCGAAGACCCGCGCGTGGGCACCTACGTCTCATCCTCCTGGGGCTTCTCCACCAACTCCTTCTGGATTGAGGGGCCCAAGGGCCTCATCCTCGTCGACACGCAGTTCCTCCCCTCCGCGGCGGAGGAGTTCGTGAACTGGGCCGAGCAGGTCACCGGCAAGAAGGCGGTGATGGCGTTCGTGCTGCACGCCAACCCGGACAAGTTCAACGGCACCGCCACGCTGAAGAAGCGCGGGATCAAGGTGGTGACCTCCGAGCAGGTCCGCGCGTTGATGCCGGAGATTCACGAGAAGCGCGTGCGCGCGTTCTATGACCGCTACCAACCCGACTACCCCAAGGACCTCACCCTCCCCGACAGCTTCGGGAACCAGACCACGGAGATCGAGGCGGCGGGGCTGAAGGTGAAGGCACACGTCATGGGCGCGGGCTGCTCCAATGCGCACGTGGTGTTGGAGTGGGAGAAGCACATCTTCGTCGGGGACTTGATTGCCAACGGCAACCACAGCTGGCTGGAGATTGGCCGCACCGACGAGTGGCTCAAGCGCATCGAAGAGATGCGGGCGCTGAAGCCGGACTTCGTGCATCCCGGGCGTGGACCGGCCATGGATGCGCGCCTGCTGGACCAGGAGGAGGTGTACCTCAAGAAGGTCGTGGAGCTCGTCGCCGCGGAGAAGCCGCGCGGTGAGCCCGACGAGAAGGCGCTGGACCGGGTGAAGTCGCAGATGGAGGCGCTATATCCCGCGCACCGCTACGCCATCTTCCTCAACATCGGCCTACCGGCGGAGTGGCGTCGTCAAGCCGCGGCGACGGGCAAGACGCCCTGAAGGGCTGCGTCAGAACAAGTTTGGGGCTGCGTGTAGACAGATTGCCCATTCCGTCGTGGCGGGCGAACACCTAACCCCCCACGTTTGTCCCGCTGTGCCCACTCGCCCCCCTTCCCCAGAACCATTTTTCCGTCGTCACCGAGCCGGGGAAGGGGGGCAATCGATGGGCGCGGCTGCCTCTTTCCGACGAGAAAAAGCCCAATGCCAATGCGTGCCCCCCTTCCCCGCAATGGTTGATGACGATGAGCGGGTGTGGGGAAGGGGGGCGAGCGAGCGCAACGGCATGAACGTGGGGGGTTAGGTGTTCGCCCGCCACGACGGAATGGGCAGTTGTTGGCACGCAGCCCTTTGCCAACCGGTCCGTTGACCGCCTCCAGCGGACCACGACCTGGCGTGCGGCGAGCCGCGCCGGCCTTGCCAGCGGCGTGACGGGTGGAACCAGCGCGCGCGTGGTACCCCTGGTCTCCGACGGGAGGAGCCATGACGCGCTGGGGGATGACCATCCTGCTCCTGGGCAGCGGGTGCGTCGCCTGGGACTTCGAGGGTGAGCAGGGACAGCTGGGGTTCACCTCGAACATCCGCAGGCCGCATCACAACTGGACGCCGAACGACCCGGTGGCGGTGGGAAGCCGGATCGAGATTCGCGCCACCGCGCACCGGCAACCCGACGGCGGACTGGGGGCGGGCAATCCGGATGCTTCCCCCCTCGTCGACGACGCTGGCGTGCTGGCCTCCGTGGAGAGCCTGGATGACCTGCTGCGCGCGCGCGTGGCGGGAGAAGGCAGCACCACGGTGCAGTGGCAGGGCGTGTTCGAGGATCGCTTCACGCTGCGCGCGGAGAACGCGGCCTCGGTGCGGCTCAGCGACCCGGTGCTGCAACTGCGCGAGGCCACCCTCGACGGAGGATTCATCCAGGGAGGCCCCTGGCCGGACGTGGTGGACCCGGTGCGCATCGTGGCGGGCGCGCCGTTGCGGTTGGACGTGGTGGTCCTGGGTGACGACGGAGGAAGGCTGGGCGCGCCCATGAGCCTGGTGGAGCTGCGCGCGGATGCCGGCCTGACCGGTGGCGTGGAGAACTACGCACGTCTCCAGACGGATGCGCCGTCAGGGACGGACTCCCTGCTTCAGTTCATGGTGCTCGACGCGGGCATGGGATCCTGGGCGGTGCGCTCGGCAACCGTGGCGGAGGTGGCGCGCATTGAGCTTGCGGCGGTGGTGATCACACCGGGAACCACGTTCGGGTTCAAGGCCACCGCGTTGGATTCCAGCGGCAACGTCATCTGGCAGCCGCCCTTCACCTGGCAGTTCAGCGAGGGATTCCTGGACCAGTTCCACGTCGACGGCGGCATCCGCACGCCCTACACCGACGAGCGCACCGACGTGCTGCTGCTGGACTGGAAGAAGACCGGCGCAGCGGGGGACCACGCGGAGACCGTGGCGGTGACCCTGGGCTCCCTGCGTGACGAGGTGACCGTTACCGTGTCCACCCCGCCGCTGCCGGGTGCCCCGCCCTCGTGCGGCTGCGAAGCCGGCGGTGATGGGCCTACGTTGTCCGCGCTGCTGCTGCTCCTGCTGTGGGGCCAGCGACGGCGCGTCGAAAAGAAACCGCCCGCGGACACCACCGGGTGACGCGCGGGCGGATGAGGTCTTTCCTGAGAACTTACTTCTTCTTCGGCGCGGGCTTCGGCGGCGTGCCCTTGGCGGGCACCGGGGCGGCCTGGGGCGCCGGTGCATCCGTGAAGAAACCGGCCAGGACGAGATCCAGCTGCACGTCGTCCTTGAGGCTGATCTTCGCCGCCACGCTCTCCGCGCCGATCCCGAACACGCTGTTCTTGATCGGCAGGGAGGCCTTGTAGACCCACTCCTTGTGGCCCGCGCCGTTGACTGCCACCACCTCCTCGAACGGGACGGTGATCTCCTGGGTCTTCCCGTGCATCTCCAGCGTGCCCGTCACGTTCACCTTGTTGCCCTCACGCGCGACCTTGGTCGAGGTGAAGACGATCTTGGGGAACTTCTGCACGTCAAAGAAGTCCGGGGTGCGCAGGTGGTCGTCCCGCTTGGGGTTCATGGTGTTGACGCTGGCCGCGTCGATCTCCACCTTGATCTTGGCGGTCTCGACGTGGTCCGGGTGTCCCTTGACGTCGACGCTGAACTTGTCAAAGCGGCCCGGCACGTCAAACAGCACCGTGGCGGCCTTGAAACCAACGTAGCTGTGCGCGCCATCCAGCTCGAACGCGCGATCATCCGCCAGCGCGGGCAGTGCCCAGAGCGCCAGCACCAGGGCTGACATACGACGCATCGCAAATCTCCTTGTCCGGGCGGGCCTCAGACCGCTCCCCCGCCGTCCGGGCGCGTCCGTAACGCAGCCTCCCCCGTTGGGGCAAGGCAGGTTCAGGAATCAACGAGCTTGGAGAGCTGCTCCGCGGCCATGGCTGCGTCCGCGTCCGTGCGGATGAGCTCTTCGATCCGGCGCACCGAGGCCATCACCGTGGTGTGGTCCTTCCCGCCGAACGCCGCGCCAATCTCCGGGAAGGACGCCTGCGTGTACTTGCGACACAGGTACATGGCCATGTGCCGCGGCAGCGTGATGTTGCGTTGACGACGGGAACCACGCAGCTCCGCCACGTTCACGTTGTAGTAGGACGCCACGTGCTTCAGGATGTCCGCGCACGTGGGGACCCGCGCGGAGCGCAGCACCTGGTCGCGCAGCTCCTGCTTGCACAGGTCCAGGTCCAGCGGACGCTTCTTGAGGCTGCTGGCCGCCACCAGGCGCACCAGGCTCCCCTCCAGCTCCCGCACGTTGTTGCGGATGTGCGTGGCCAGGAAGACCGCCACGTCGTCGGGGAGGGAGACCTTCTGCTGCTCCGCCTTGGAGCGCAGGATGGCCACCCGCGTCTCCAGCTCCGGCGGCTGGATGTCCGCAATGAGCCCCCACTGCAGGCGCGTGCGCAGCCGGTCCTCCAGCCCCTCGATCTCGTGCGGGAAGCGGTCGGAGGTGAGCACCATCTGCTTGCCCAGCGCGTGCAGGTGGTTGAAGGAGTGGAAGAACTCCTCCTGCGTGCGGTCCTTGCCGGCAATGAAGTGGATGTCGTCGACGAGGAGCACGTCACAGCTGGTGCGGTAGCGGTTCCGGAACGCGTCCATGCGCCCGTGCTGGATGCCGGCAATCACCTCATTGGTGAAGTCCTCACCGGAGACGTACAGAACGTTCCAGCCGGGATTGCGCGCGTGGATGCGGTTGCCAATGGCGTGCAGCAGGTGCGTCTTGCCCAGTCCCACGCCGCCAAAGATGAAGAGCGGGTTGTAGTTCTGCGCGGGTCGCTCGGCCACGGCCTGGCACGCCGCATACGCGAACTGGTTGGACGGCCCCTCGACGTAGTTCTCGAAGGTGTAGCGGTCCTGCAGGCGGGAGGGAATGCGCTCCCGCGGCTCCCGCACCACCTCCACACGCGCCGGCGCGGCGCCCTCCGGCTGCTTGTGCTCGGCGGGCTCCAGGCTGGGGTCAATGGTGAAGCGCAGTCGACGTGCCCCGCCCTCGGCGGCCACCGCCTCCTCGATGAGCGCAAGGTAGTGGTTGCTCAGCCAGTCCTGGTGGAACACGCTGGGCACGGCCAGGGTGAGCTCATGCGCGTCCAGGGCCTCCGGGCGCACCGTGCAGAACCAGCTCTGGTAGACGTGCGGGTTCAGGCGACGCACCAGCCGGGCCAGCGCGCCCTGCCAGAGCTGCGCGGCGCCGGAGCCGGCGGGTGACTGCTGAGCAAGTTCCACGGCCAGTCCGCTCACGCCCGTGCCCTTCACCAAGAAAGAGTCATCCTGCCTGCCAGAAGAGACGACCCTGCGACACAACCCGCCATGGCGTTGTGCACCGGTGCCCCGACGGGGCGTGCGGCTCTTTCTGGAGCGCAGTTTCGGTTGCGAAGTGATCTCCGCGTCACCGTGCGCTGCGCGACTTGGAGCCCCTCCCTACCAGCACCGTTTCCGGGCGATCAAGACACCGTTTGAAGCTGCGCTGCATCTGCCTGCGTTGCTTCATCTTTTGTTCGCGCGCGGATCCGCGCACGCGGCGATCTGCCGCGCCTCCGTGATCCGCGCACGATCTGGTTTGCACATGCGCGTTAAGTGGCGGCGCGACAACGGAATTGGGTTTTCCGTCGAGGCGCCTTGGTGTGCGGCGGGTTGCGCATCCACAAGGGCTGGGGAGTGTGTTCAGCGTGATCGCCAGCGTGGAGGCGGCGTGGCCGATCCGTGATCTGCCGTTAGATGGCCCGTGGGACGTGGTTGGCGTTCCCTGTGGTGGAGGGTGGCATGACCGCGGCCAGGACCGCGCAGGAGGTGGCCGAAGCGCTGGAGCAGGTGGCCGCGCTGATGGAGTTCGCGGGGGAGAACCCGTACCGCGCGCGGGCGTACCAACGCGGGGCCCAGGCGGTGCGCGGGTTGGGCGGGGAGCTGGGACAACGGCTGCAGCAGGGCACGCTGACGGAGCTTCCCGGCATCGGCAAGGGGCTGCAGGCGGTCATCCAGGTGCTGGCGGCGGGCGGTGAGCCTGCGTCCCTGACGGCGCTGAAGCAGCACACGCCGCCGGGCGTGCTGGAGGTGGCGCGTCTCAAGGGCGTGGGTGCGCGCAAGGCGCGGCTGCTCCACGACGCGCTGGGCATTGCCGGGCTCAAGGACCTGGAGGCGGCGGCGCGGGATGGTCGCCTGCTCAGCGTCAAGGGCTTTGGCCCGCGCACGCGGGACCGGATCCTCGACGAGCTGGCCCGGGCGCGCGCGCAGACCGGACAATGTCGACTGGATGTGGCGTTCCGCGAATCCGAGGCGGTGCGCGCCGCCCTGGCCACCCTCCCGCTCATCACGCGCAGCGCGGTGGCCGGAGAGGCTCGTCGTGGACACGAGGTGGTGACCCGCGTGGTGGTGGTGGCGGCAAGCCCCGCGCCGGAGCTGGCCACGTGGTCGGTCATCGACTCCGGCAGGGTGCGCGCGCCAGAGCTCACCGCCCGCGGCGTGCTGCGTTGTGGCACCGGCGCCGGTGTTCCGGGTGAGCTGCACGTCGTGGCGGAGGGCGACTACGCCGCGGCGCTGCTGTTCCACTCGTCGGGAACGGGGCACCTGCTGGCGTTGCGCGCGCACTCCGGCGGCCTGGAGCTGACGGCGGAGGGGGCCCGCGCTCCCTCGGGTCCCGTGCCCTTCGACGACGAGGACGAGATCTACCGCGCGCTGGACCTGCAGCCGGTCCCCGTCGAGCTGCGGGAGGACGGTAGCGAGGTGGAGCTGGCGCGCGCCGGAGCGCTGCCCACGCTGCTGCAGCTCTCCGATCTCCGCGGCTCCCTGCACAACCACACCCTCGCCTCCGACGGAAACGACACGCTGGCGGACATGCAGGCAGCCGCGGCCGCGTTGGGCCTGCAGTACCTGGGCATCTCCGACCATTCCCGCAGCGCCTTCTACGCGCGGGGCCTCTCCATGGATGCGCTGCGAGAGCAACGGGAGCAGATGGCGGGCCTGGCGGGCCGGGGCGTGGAGCTGCTGCAGGGCGTGGAGAGCGACATCCTGGAGGACGGCGCGCTGGACTATCCGGAGGAGTTCCTCGTCGAGCTGGACTACGTGGTGGCCAGCGTGCACAGCCGCTTCCGCCAGGACGCGGAGCAGATGACCCGGCGCCTGTGCGCCGCCGCGCGCCACCCGTTCACCGACGTCGTGGGACACCCCACGGGTCGCCTGGTGCTGAGCCGGGAGCCCTACGCGTTCGACCTGGCGGCGGTGCTCTCCGCGGCACGGGAAGGCGGATGCGCCATGGAGCTCAACGCGCATCCCAACCGCCTGGACCTGGGCGCGGAGCACCTGCGGGCATGTCGACGGGCGGGCGTGCCGGTGTGCATCAACTCCGACGCGCACACGGCGGAAGGCCTGTCCGACCTCCGCTGGGGCGTGATGGTGGCGCGCCACGCAGGACTTACCGCCCACGACGTCATCAACACGCGTGATGCCGCGGGAATCCGCGCATGGCTGGCCAACCGTCGCCGGGGCGCACGGGAGATGCACTGAAGATCTGTCGGGAGATCCCAGGGAAGGAAGTCAGGAGTTCAGCAGTCAGAATGCAGAAGCCGAAGGTGCTCGTCCTTCGTCGTTACGGACCACCTTCTGACTCCTGACTTCTGACTTCTGACTCCCTTGTGGGGACTCTCCGAACCGACAGCCCCCTGAGACCGGGCCGGCCCGCCGCTACCCTCCAGTGCACATTCGGCACGTCTGGACTGTCACCCGTTTGTCACTCGCCCTCGGGGCCATGCCCTGCTAGAGGCGCGTCTCCCCACGAGGTGCAACATGTGGTTGGACCGCGCTGTGAAATGGCTGCTCCCCCGGGAGGAGCACTTCTTCGACCTGCTGGAGAAAGGCGCGGACTGCGCGCTGACGTCGGCCACGCTGCTGCGGGACTGCTGCGCGGCGCAGAGCTACGCCGAGCGTGAAGGGTTCGTGAGCAAGATGCGCGAGGCGGAACACGCCGCGGACAAGGTCATCCACGAGGTGTACGAGGCGCTCAACCGGACCTTCGTGACGCCGCTGGACCGCTCGGACATCTATGAGCTGGCCACCCAGCTGGAGAACATCACGGACCTGGTGAACGCCACCGGCCAGCAGGTGGTGGTGCACGCCATGGATGACGTCCCGGCGGGCAGCCTGGAGATCGCCAAGCACATTGTCAGCGCGTGCGAGCACCTGCAGGCGGCGGTGCGGAACCTGCGCGGCCTCAAGCAGCTGGACCAGATCCGGCAGAGGTGCAAGGCGGTCTACCAGCTGGAGCACGACGGGGACCAGGTCTTCCGCCAGCGCATTGGCGAGCTCTTCCGCACGGAGAAGGACGCCATCCACCTGCTGAAACACAAGGAGTTCCTGGAGAGCCTGGAGCACACGCTGGACGTCTGCGACGACGTGGCGAACGCCCTGGAAACCGTGGTCATCAAGAACGCGTGACGCGCCATGACCATCCTCTTTGTCACTCTCTGCGTGGTGGTGGTGGTGGCGTTGGTGTTTGATTACATCAACGGCTTCCATGACACCGCCAACGCCGTGGCCACCGTGGTCTCCACCGGCGTGCTGCCCATGCGGACCGCGGTGCTGCTGGCCGCGGTGCTGAATTTCGCGGGCGCGCTCACCGGCACGGCGGTGGCCAGCACCATTGGCAAGGGCTTGATTGTCCCGGAGGCGGTGACGCAGGTGGTGGTGCTGAGCGCGCTGCTGGGCGCCATCTTCTGGAACCTGTTCACCTGGTACTTCGGCATTCCCAGCTCCTCCAGCCACGCGCTGGTGGGCGGTCTCGTCGGGGCGGCGCTGGCCAAGGCGGGCACGGCCTCGGTACAGACCGAGGGGCTCGTCAAGATCATCAAGAGCCTGATCATCAGCCCGCTGGTGGGCTTCTCCATTGCGTTCCTGGTGATGGTGACCATCCTGTGGATTTGTCGACGGGGAAAGCCGTCCCGGATGAACCACATGTTCCGCCGGCTGCAGATGGTGAGCGCGGGCTTCATGGCGCTCAGCCACGGCAGCAACGACGCGCAGAAGACCATGGGCATCATCACCATGAGCCTGGTGGCCTACGGCACGGTGAAGGCGGAGGCGGGCAAGTTCCCCGTGCCGCTGTGGGTGGTGATCAGCTGCGCGCTGGCCATGGCGCTGGGCACGGCCGCGGGCGGCATCCGCATCATCAAGACCATGGGCACCAAGATCATCGACCTCAAGCCCATCCACGGCTTTGCCGCCGAGACCAGCGCCGCGGTCACCATCCTGGGCGCCTCCAGCCTGGGCATGCCGGTTTCCACCACCCACGTCATCAGCGGCTGCATCATGGGCGTGGGGAGCAGCCAGCGCGTCAGCGCGGTGCGTTGGGGCGTGACCACCCGGATCCTGTGGGCCTGGGTGCTGACCATCCCCGTCACCGCGCTGGTGGCGTACGGTTGCTACCTGGGCGCAAGCGCGGTGCTGGGCAACTGAAGCGCTGCGTCCTCTCAGGTGGAAGAACGTGGCTCTCCCCTCCGTGGCGTACACCTACAAGCTCAACATCAACCGCGTGGATGAGGGCGTCTACACCGACGTCACCGTGACCGCGGCGCGCCATCCCTCCGAGACGCTGGAGCACCTGCAGCTGCGCGTCCTGGCGCTATGCCTGTTCTGGGCGGAGGGCGTGGAGTTCGGTCCCGCGCTGGCCGACGCCGAGGGCGCCGACGTGTGGGGCAGGGACCTCACCGGCCAGGTGACGTTGTGGGTGGAGTGCGGCGCGGCCGACCCGGAGAAGACGCAGCGCATGGTGAACGCACATCCCCGCGCGCGGGTGGTGGTGCTGACCTGCGTTCCCCGTCGGGAGGAGGAGTTCCTGACGCTGGCGCGCAAGGCGGGCGTGCGCAAGCTGGACAAGGTGGAGCTGTGGCGCGTCCCGGAAGAGCTGATGGCGGAGCTGGGTGCGCAGGAGTCCCGTCGGAACACGTGGAGCGTGACGGTGAGCGAGGGACACCTCTACCTGGAGACCGACGGCCGGACGCTGGACGCGGAGCTGGTCCACCGCAAGGCCAGCGAGGCCATGACGACGTAAAGGTGGGTCGGGGAATCACGAGAAGGAAGTCAGGAGTCAGAATACAGAAGTCAGAAGGTGCTTGCCCTTCGTCGTCACCGGCCCCCCTTCTGACTTCTGACTTCCTTTTTCGAATTCACCGACACCCACCAGACTCACCGCGGCGTGGGACGCGTGAGCTCGCGGATGGCCCGGCGCATGGCGTGGCGCGTGGGGCCCACGGACTCGGTCTGCTCGGCGGCGCGCAATGCGGGGAGTGCTTCCACGGCGTGGAGACGCTGCAACGCTTCCGCGGCGGATTGGCGCACCGCGTGGTCCGCGTCGACGAGCCGACGGGCCAGCGCGTACACGACCGTGGCCCGCGTGGCGGAAGGGGCGATGGTGTCGGCGGCGGCGCGTGCCAACGGCGGTGATCCCCTCTGCAGCGCGTCGACGAGGAGCGCATGCTCCGGCTCCCGCGTGCTGACGCCGTAGAGCACCGACGCCTCCACGCGCGCGCCCGCACTCTTCAGCTTCAACGCCCGCTCGACGAGATCCGGCGCATCCCGCACGTGACATCCCAGGCTGAACGCGGCGGCCTCCCGCGGTGCCATGCGCCCGGGAGCGCCCGCCAGTCGCGCCAACGCGCGGGCCGTCTGCACGTCGCCCATGCCGCACAGTCCCGTCGCGGCGGCGCGCTGCACGCGATGGTTCGGGTCCTTCAACGCCGCGGTGAGGGCCTCGGTGACGTCGGGACCGGTCGCCTCGCCCAGGGCCAGCGCGGCCCCCTCCCGGACCAGCGCGTTTGGGTCCGTCTTCAGCGCGTGCAGGAGCGCCTGGCGCGTTTCTCCGTCGTGACGGCCCTTCAGCGCGCGCGCGGCGGCGGCGCGGGTGTGCGGCTCACGGGCGTGTTGGAGCGCGCCCACCAGCAGCTGGCTCGGCAGGCTGGGCGGCGGGGCGGGGAGCCATTGCTCGTCGTCGATCACCATCCATTGCAGGCCGGTGACGCCGGGCAGCGCCAGCCACGCCTCGCGGGAGGTGGACCACAAGGGAAGCCGCACCTCCCCGCGCGCGGTCCCCAGCGTGACGGTGGTGAACACCGGGCGCGGCGGGTCCGCCTGCTCCAGCCGCAACATCATCCCGCGACCCAACGGCTCCTCCTGCAGCTCCACCTGCAATCCCGGCTCGCCCGGCGCCGCGGTCCATGAATCCAGCAGCGACTCATGCGCCACCCCGGTGACGGCGTGCAGGGCCCGCAACAGGTCGTCGCGATCCATGACGCCACCGCCCTGCTCGGTGAGCAGGAGGCGCAGCACCGCGGAGAACGCTGCATCTCCCAGGCGCGCGCGCAGCACGTGGAACATCAGTGCGCCCCGACCGTAGGTGACGGAATCAAACGCGGCCTCGGGATCGTCGTCGGTGAGGTCATCCAGGGCGCGCGCCGCCTGGTCGTCGGCCGGCGGGCTCAGGCTCTCCTCCAGCAGGTCCGCGCGCGCCTCGTGCGGATCCCGCAGCTCTTCCTCGACGAGATGTGCCAGGTAGCCGGCCAGTCCCTCCTGCATCCACAAGTCGCGCTCGTGGCCCACCACGGTGAGCACGCCGAACCACTGGTGGGCGAGCTCGTGGACCCACAGGTTCCGGTCAGCGTCCTCCACGTCGAGCGAGGCCTCGGGGAGCACGGTGGTGTCCACGGTGGGGGCGGCGGCGTTCTCCATGCCCTGGAAGGGGAATCCGTCGACAACCACGAGCTCCAGCGTCGGGAACGGGTAGGCCACGCCGGTCCACCGTTGCAGCGTCTGCAGCACACGCGGGAGCACGGCGAAGGCCCGCTGGGCATCCTTCTCGCGACCCGCCGGGACCCGCGCCACGGCGTGCGGACCGCCCTCCCCCGTCGTCAGCGGGACCTCCTTGAGCTGACCCACCACCACGCTGAGCAGGTACGGCGGCACCGCCACGTCCAGCCGCCGGGTGACGCGGCGTTGTCCGTGGCCCACGGTCTCGTCGGAGATCAGCGCACCGCTCCCGTGCACACCGTGCGCGGCAGGGACGGTGATGGCCAGCTCGTAGGTGGCGCGCTCCTGCGGCGTGTCGACGGTGGGCAGCCAGAACCGCGTCAGGTGCGGTTGGTTCTGCGTGAACGCGGGCACGGCGCCATTCGACTGGAAATGGAACCCGCGTTGCGGTCGCGTGCGGTAGCGCAGCGTCACCTGGAACGGCTTCCCCACCGTGGGGCGGGCGCGCGGGAGCGTGATCACCACGGTGTCGCCACGCACCCGCGCGGCGGCGTCCGCCCCGTCGACACTCGCGCCCTCCACCGTCAGACCCGCGCCATCCAGGACCAGTGTCTCCAGGTCCGCGCGCAGCGGTGCCAGGCTCAGCGTGGTGCTCCCGCGCAGCTCACGCGCGGCGATATCCACGACGAGGTCCACCCGTTGATGCAGCAGGTCCGCCTGGCGCGGCGCGCCGGGAAAACCCAGGAGCGCAAGCGCCAACACGCACGTTGTCACCGGTGACATGGAAGGGAATCAGCCCGCGTCGCCCGCGCCACCGTCGGTGCGGGGCGGGGTGCACGACGTGGGCAGGTTGGGGCCGGCGTCCACGGTGCCCCACGGGAAGCGGAAGAGATCCACGCGCTCACTGAAGTCATCCACCGGCGTGCGACGCGGCAGATACGTGTACGTCGGTAGCTCCTGGCCGGCCTCGGGATCGTCGCGGATGACGGGTTCACCACCGGGGCAACCCTTGGGGCTCCGGTCCACCTCCCCGGACACCGTGTAGCTGCCAAAGGACTTGCTGCGATCCTCGGCCTTCACCGTCCCGTCGCGGTCGCGCAGGCGCACCAGCTTGAAGGGGATGCACTCGCCGGTGTCGCCGTCCGCCACGACTCCCGTGAACGTCATGGGCTTCTTCTCCCAGCATCCGCACGGATCACTCTCACACGCGGCGGTGGGTGGAGGCGCCATGCTGATGATGCAGGCGGGGGTGCAGGCCAGGGACAGCAGGACCACGTGGAGGACGCGTCGCATGGCCGCGCAGTGTAGCCACACCTCCCAGTGCCCTGGAAAGTGGGCACTTGATCTCCGGCCGGGCTCTCGTCACATGAAGGACCCAGGACGTGGGCGAGAGGGGCCCGCGCCTGCCCGGAGCACCCGATGGCTGGTCTGACCAAGCGCGAGCTGTTTGCCCTGGTCCTTGCCAACACGCCGCTGCGCACCCTGGCGGAGGACGACGACAACCAGCGCAACCTGCACCCCGCGCTGCACAAGGTGACCGTGCCGGTGCGCGGCCTGGACCGCCGGCTGCACGGCATGCGGATCGGCCAGATCTCCGACGTGCACGTGGGCGCCGTGCTGGGCGTGGATCACCTGGAGAAGGCGTTGCGCGCTTTCGGGAGGTATCCGCCGGACCTGCTGGCCGTGACGGGCGACCTGCTGGATGACGCGTCCCAGGCCAGCGCGTGCTTCGAGCTGCTCTCCCGCGTGCGCTCGCCCTACGGCCGCTTCTTCGTGATGGGCAACCACGACAACTACGCCGGCCGTGACAAGGTCCTGCGCGCCGCCCGCTCCCACGCCGCCCCAACCACGCTGGTGAACCAGGGTGAGCTGGTGGACGTGCAGGGCGCGCGTTTTCTCGTCGGGGGCGTGGACTACCCGAACATCCGCGCGCGCTTCAAGAACCTGCTGCACGTGCATGAGCGCAACGTGGGCGCCGCCCTCCAGCGCGCGCCCGACGCGGACTTCCGCCTCTGCCTGGTGCACCACCCGGACTGCTTTGACGTGGCGCGCACCCGCGGCGCGGAGCTGACGCTCTCCGGGCACACCCACGGCGGCCAGGTGGCGCCGCTGGGGCCGTTCATGGCCAACCGCATCTTCAACTACGTGCTGGGCCACTACGTCGCCGGGGACAGCCACCTCTACGTCAACGGCGGCACCGGGCACTGGTTCCCGCTGCGCGTGGGCGTTCCCGCGGAAGTCACCGAGCTGACGCTGGTCCGCGCCTGATCTCCACCCCTCGTCGACGAGGGTTTGTCAATTCGCGACGCACGCGGCGGCATCCGCCAAGTGGCGCTGGCCAGCGGGTGCGGAAAGCGGCATGGAGGCGCCACGAATGTCGTCGTGGTGGTGCTCCATGCGTTGTTGGTTGATGCCCACGCTCGTGCTGGCGCTGATGGTGGGCGCGGTCCCGGTCCGTGCGGCGGGTTTTGATGCGCTGGGTCGACTGCAGTTGTCGTCGGAAAACATCCTCTCGGTGTCTTTCGAGGACCCGGAGGCGCTGCTGGACGCGGGCGCGCGTTTCTACGACCGGAACCTCAACCCCGCGCCCATCGACGCGCAAAGACTGCAGCGGGTGATCACGCTCTCCGACCCGCGCCCGCTGGAGGGCGAGGGATACGTCTACATCGAGCCGCGCGAGGACGATGTCTCGTCGCTGGGGCTGGACGTCCCGTCGGTGGACGGGCGCGTGGAGGTCACCGTCTGGGTGCGCGCGGAGCCCATGCTGCCGGCCTTGTTCGTCGTGTACAGCACCAGCGACGATCCGCTCACGGGCCTCTTCGCCACGGTGACCGCGGTGGCCACGGGGCGGCGCACCAGCGACGACTGGGTGGAGCTGTCCACCGGTCCCGTCGACGGCGCGGTACTGGGCATCCCGCTCAAGCAGGTGGTGATCCAGGGTGGCTTCAGCGACGTGGTCTTTGACGCGCTGGAGGTGAAGCGCGTGGGTGACCGCGCCTTTGGCGACGACACCACGTGCACCCAGGCCAACGTGGCGAGCCAGTGCGGGGAAGATGGTGAGTGCATCTTTGGCGCGTGCGTGGACAGCGCGGTGGTGTGGGGCGCGGTGCCGTACACGCCGCGTCATCGTCGGGAGTACCTGGACCGGCTGACGCACATCTTCACGCGCGTACACGCCAACCGCAGCGCGGTGCAGCGTCGGGGCACGGAGTTCGCGGCCCGCCTGGCGGCGCTGGCCCACGTGGCAAGCCCGCGACGTTTCTGGGGCGGCGTGGCCGACGCGGTGCACTTCTTCCGCGACCACCACACCAGCGCCCCGGTGAGCTACGCCGCGCTGCAGTCCTCCGTCCCGTCGGTGCTGGGGCGGGAGAGCAGCGGCGTGCTGGGTGCGTGCTTCGGGTTGACGGAGCTGGACCTGCTGGATGGCGGCGCCGGTTTCACCGTCTTCCGCGTCGACGCGGCGCGCAGCCTGCTGGGTGACGCGCTGCGGGTGGGCGACGTGCTGGAGAGCATCGAGGACGAGGCGGTGGACACGTGGCTGGCGCGCCAGGGGACCTTTGGCACCAACGCGCCCTCGGACCCGGCCGCCGACGCGCCGTGGACCGCGGTGGACCTGGCCAACGTGCTCTCGTCGCGGGCGAGCCATTTCAGCGTGCTGCGTTGCGAGTCATCCACCAGCTGCAACGCGCCCACGCACATCCGCGTGGACCTGCAGCCCACGGTGCGCCAGGCGGTGCTGGCCGCGCGCGGACTGGGCGTGGTGGAGGCCTTCACCTGCGACGGTCGCTACGCGCCCTCCGTGACCACGCCCCGCCCCCGCCCCGACGACGGAAGCGACGCGGTGAGCCACGAGCTGCTGGAGGGGATCAACACGTTCCAGTTTGACGGCTTCACCGGCGGACAGAGCTGGCGCACCCCGTTCCTCACCGGCCTGGGCGACGCGCCGGAGAAGGTCCTGTTCGACACGCGCCTGGGCAACGGCGGTGCCGCGGCGCTGGCGGAGTTCCTCGTCGGGCTGGTGCGCGACCAGAGCTCTCCGCAGGTGGTGCTGGGCGTCTCGCGTCCGTGGCACACGCTGGATCCCGACGGGTACTACCAGTCGCTGCTGGGCTGCGTGACCAACCCGGAGCCTCCGCTCTTCGACGCGTGCAGTGGCACCATCTGGCTGGGCGCGCGCGAGGAGCCCGCGGTGGCCAGCGTCGCACGCATTGCCTGGGTCACCACCGCCGACGTCAGCGCCAACGACTTCGTGCCGCGCCTGCTGCGGGGCCGCGCGGGGGTGCGCATCCTGGGACCCACGCCGCTGAGCGGTGCGTACGGCGCCATTGTGGCCCTGCCCCCACTGCTCCCCGGCGAGTACTACGGCGGCTCCATCCAGGTGCATGACAGCCGCTTCGCCGCCAGCTCCAGTGCGCTGGCCACCGCCGCCTACGAGAGCGGCACCGGCGTGATCCCCGACGAGACCGTGATCCAGAAGCTCTCCCACTCCCTGACCGGACGGGACACGCTCATCACCCGTGCCCGCGCGTGGCTCACGGAGGCGCCGTGAAGAAGTCGCTTGTGTTGTTGGCGTTGGTTGCCGCGTGCCAGGACGTGCGCCCGGGCGGCCAGGAGACCACGCTGCGTCCCGGCCCCGCGCGTCCCGCCCAGGACGGCGGCGTGGCGACGAACCCGGACGCCGGCGTGACGACGGAGGACGCGGGCGTGCCGCTGCGCACCGTGGAGGAGGACACCTCCATGTTCGGCACCACCAGCGTGGGCAACCTGCTCATGGACCCGCTGTTCCGCGGCGGCAGCTTCAGCAGCATGGGCTTCCTGGCGCTGAGCTGGACGGGGGAGCAGGCGGAGCTGACGTGGAGCATCCCGTTTGAGGCGGCCACGCCCTCGCGCACGTCGGGGGCCACGGCCCTGGCGCGCGGTGAGCCGGTGGAGCTGCACCTGGTGTCCATGTTCAGCGGCGGGCGCGGCCCGTTCTACGCTGACGTGTGGGCCACGCTGGAGGATGACCGCGCCGACGTCACCGCCGACGCGATCCGCGTCCAGGTGGGCGAGGCGTGGATTGGCCTGGAGCCCGGCGCGCGCCTGCACCAACTGGCCCACGTGCCCGGTGACGACGTGCGCATCGGCCGCCGCGCCTGGTTCCACTACGCCGGCGTCATCGACGCGGACCTCCCCGCCACCAGCGCGTTCCTGATCTCCTCGCTGCGCAGCGGCGCGGATCTGCTGGCCGCCGGTCCGCAGGTGGTGCCCCTGGCGCTGCAACCGTTCTTCGCCGCCACCGGACAGCTTCCCGCTCCCCGCGCAACCCGTGCGCAAATCCAGCCCGTGCACCAGCACCTCATGCGTCGGGTGCAAGAGCGCATGCCGGCACTGGAATCTCCCCGTCGCGTGATGCCGCGGCCCACCATCCGGGTGAGCCCCGCACCCACACCTGGCCACGTAGGCACACCCTGACGTCGTCACGGTCTCCGTCGGTAAAACGGCGGGGCGGCGACACTTTTCCGACGTTATGACGACAAAAAACGGGTGCGCGCGATCCTCACCCGTTGCTACCGTGAGCTTCAGCCTGCGTCCCCCAACCGTTGTCTGGGGACGGGGGCGCCTGCGCGTGGAGGCACCATGGTGTGTCGCGTCCGGGCTTTCGGGTTGGCAAGCATCCTTGCCATGGTTGGTGCATGTGCCCCTCAAGGGCAGGCTTCCGACGACAACCGGACCCCGGATGAACGCCACGCCACGGCGTCGGGCAGCAGCGGCGGCGACTCCACGTCGGAGGCTCCCTCCGGCGGCAGCGCGCTGACCTCCAGCAGCTCCGGTGGGGGAAGCAGCAGCACAGATGACGGCAGCGTTTCCTCGTCGGTGAGCTCCTCCGCGGGCGGCAGCAGCAGCGCCGGGGGCGGCTCCGGCGGCGTGGCCCCGGCGTGCATCCCGGACCGGCTCACGCCGCCTCCGCCCTCCACCACTTCCACCGGCGGCGCGCCCACCTCCTGTGACGACGACATCTACGAGCCCAACAACGTCCCGGAGCACGCGCGTGAGCTCACGCTGACCGGGACGGAGACCGCGTTCACCGAGATGCAGGCGTGCGGCGCGGATGATGACTGGTTCCACTTCACGGTGCCCGCGCAGTACGGCGTCTCCGCGCTGCTGCAGTTCGAGCACGACGAGAGCGACCTGGACCTCTACTTGTACCAAGCCAGCAATCCCGCCGAGCCCATCGCCGTCTCCGACGGTGTGGACGACGCGGAGGCGGTGGCTCACGCGCTGTTTGCCACGGACACCCCGGTCCTGCTGCGCGTGCGCAACTGGGGCGGGCAGCCCGCTGGCTACCAGCTGCGGGTGCGGGTGATTGCCGGCGGGACCTGCCTGACGGACCGGTTCGAGCCGAATGACACGCAGGAGACCGCGCGCCCCATCAACGCCTTCCCGCACATCCTCACGCGCCTCTCGGCGTGCGACGGCAACCTGGACCACTACCGCTTCACGGTGCCCACGCCGCGCCCGGACACCCTGGTGCGCGTCCTCTACGACGAGCAGGCGGGCCACCTGGAGACCGCGGTCTACCGCCGGGGCGAGAGCGAGCCGCTGGCCACGGGCGTGTACGCGGATGGGCAGGCACTCATCACGTTCCCCAGCGAGGCCGACGTGGTCTACGTGCTGCGCGTGCAATACCTGGGGGAGTCCTCCGGCATTGAATACTCGGTGGAGCTGGCGCGCGGCGGGTTCTGCCAGGATGACTCCTCGGAGCCGAACAACAGCGCGGATGAGGCGCGGAGCATGTTCCTGGGCGTCAACGCGCGCCGCCTGTGTGAGGACGACGTGGACTACTTCTCCTTCCGCGTCAACGCCGCCAGCCCCGACACCCAGATCCAGCTGCGCTACTGGGAGGGCCACGGGGAGCTGAACGCGCGCATCTACCCGCTGGGCAGCCCGGAGGCCCCGGTGGCGGTGAGCGGTGCGTATGACTCCGCGCTGGGCGGTCACAACATGGTCTTCAGCAGCCGCGCGGAGGAGACGTACCTCGTCGAGGTGCACAACCCGGTGGGCTACAGCAGCGTGAACTACGACATCCAGCTGGCCGGCGCCGCCTTCTGCTACGACGACGATCTCGAGCCGAACAACAGCTTCGAGACCTCGACGGAGATCAACGGCGGGCACATCGAGGACCTCATCCTGTGCGGCGAGGACCACGACGAGTTCCGCTTCAACATCCCGCTGGCCGGGCCCGGCTCCCGCGTGGTCATCAATGACGGCACCGGCACCGTCCTGGCCTCGCTCACCGACGCCATGGGCGTCCCGGTGCAGCACACCGTCACCCGGGAGCCGGACCGCGTGGTGCTCCAGTTCGTCTCGCAGGCGTGTGTCACCTACGCGTTGCGGGTGAGCAATCCGCCGGGACGCAGCGGCACCTGGTACGGCGTGGACGTGTACGGGCTGACGCCCGCCAATGAGAGCTGCGAGAACGCCTTTGCGCTGGAAACGCCCATCACCGTGCGCGGCAGCACGCTGGGCGCGGCCAACAACGTGGAGTTCTCCTCCAGCGCGTGCACCGGCTTCCTCAACACCGGTGGCGACGTGGTCTACAGCGTGTTCATCCCGGCGGGACACACGCTGGACGCGCGCGTCACCAGCAGCGCCAACCTCTCGCTCTGGCTCCTGCAGGACTGCACCAGCCGCTGCTGCTGGGCGGGCGCCGACCAGGCGAGCGGCATCTGGCCCGAGGAGCTGGTCTACACCAACGAGACCGGCGGCCCGCAGTGGCTCTACCTCGGCGTCGACGCGCACGGACCGGACTCCGCGGGCGACTTCGTCCTGCAGGTCTCCGTCGACCCCTGAGCCTCAGCGCTCCCACGGAGCATTGACGCGCGCATCCCCGCGGTGCTGCACGGCGTACAAGCGCACCTCGCTGCTGTCGGTGGGCGCGTGGAACGGACCGGGCCGGACAGCCAATCCCACGTCGTGGGCGGCCTCCAGGAAGCGGTCCAGGTGCGGTCGTGACGGGTCCCCCAGCAATGCAATCCCGCCCGGCTGCAACACGCGGCGCAGCGTCTCCGCCAACGGAACGGCAAAGCGCGCCTCGTAGAGCACGTCGGAGGCGAGCACGAGCGGGCGTTGCAGTCCCTCCGGCGGGTGTCGCCAGTCCAGCAGCTGCGTGGTGATGCGCGCCTGGACGCCGTTGCGCGCCGCGTTCTTCATCACCAGGTCCAGCGCGCCAGGCTGCAGGTCGGTCATGAGCACGTGCGCGCCCTGCAGCGCCGCGCACAGCCCCACCAGCCCCAGGCCACAACCCAGCTCCAGCGCCGCCACGCCCTCCAGGGAAGGGCCCTTGAGCAGCTCCTCGGCCAGCACGCGCGCGGTGGGCCAGAGGTGCGCGTAGTAGGGGATGTCGTCGTCACCCACGGTGCCCTGCACGGCAATGAGGCGGTCCAGGAACACGTCCAGGTCCCGCACGCACCACAGCTCCACGGGGCGGCCGGCCAGGGTCACGCGCATCAGGCGCAGCTCTTCTTCCGTGGGAGTCACCGTCATTGGACGCGCCGCCTGGAGAGCCCCTCACACGCCACACCGACGCGGAAACGCGGTTGTCACAACCTTCCGCGACGCCGTCAACCCCCGTGTGATCAGGACTATTTCCGCGATGCGACCCCAACTTCCCGCAGTTACGATGGGTGTTGGAAGCGGTGATGTGCGCTTCCCAATCACAGCGGCAACATGCGGCCCGGATTGGGCGGGAACGGTGGCCTCGTCGCGAGCGTGTCGACGAGAACACCGCGGTCCGCGTGACGTGCAACCCATGGCTTGTGTCCTCCACTGACCAGCCTCGCGGCAGCTCGCGCGGGGCCGGCATAGGTGCGGCTCGTGAAAAAGGACGTGGTCTCCACGGGAGTGAAGAACAACCTGCCACGAACGCCGCCGGCCCTTGGCGCGGCGGAGCGCGGTCGCGGCGCGTCCATCTCCTACCAGTCTTCCCGCGTGACGCTGCTGGGCGAGGGCGAGGGCCAGAAGGCGTTGACCCCCGCTCCCTCCCGTGAGCCCCCCAGCGACGAGAAAGGCCCGCTCTCGCCCCACCAGCGCAGCAACCAGGCCTTCCAGGTGCGTCACAAGGCCTCGTTGTATCAGCGTCGGGTTCCCCTCCCCGGCCACCCCACCAACGGCGACGACGACGCCTACGCGCAGCACATTGCCAGCTACAGCAAGGGGCTCCCGCACAACGCGCTGGGTGAGGTGGACCCGGAGGCGTACGCGCGCCTGATTGCGGCGCTGAGCACGGGACGCTCCGAGCACTTCGAGGCGGTGCCGCTGGGCGGTGTGCACAAGCTCTGCAATCCGCAGGCGGCCTACGCGTACGCGCTGGAGGGACCGGACAGCCACCACCTGGGCATGACGGTGCCGCCCACGTTCAGCAGCGCGGAGACGGCCGCGGAGATGGTGGAGCTTTACTGGCAAGCGTTGTGTCGTGATGTGCCCTATGCCGCGTTTCCCGTCGACGACCGCGTGGGCCAGGCGTGCACCGAGCTCATGGCGTGCAGCCAGTACCGCGGGCCGCGTCAGAACGGACAGGTGACGCCCGCGTGCCTCTTCCGCGGCAACACCCCCAGCGACCTGGCCGGTCCGCCCATCTCGCAATTCCTGTGGCAGGACGTTCCCCAGGGTGTGCTCCAGGTGGTGCAGAAGGCGCGTTTCCCCGTCGTGGGACAGGATCACCTGACCGCGTACGAGGAGTGGCTGGCGGTACAGCAGGGCGCGTTGCCCGCCGGCGTGACGACGACGGAAGAGGTCCCGCGCCACATCCGCTGCGGCCGCGACCTGGCGGAGTACGTGCTGCGCGACCACCCGTTCCAGGCGTTCCTGAATGCCGCGTTGCTCCTCGTCTCCCTCGGTGAGGCCGCGTTCTCGTCGGCAAATCCGTACCACGGCTGGCGCACGCAGCGCGGTGAGCTGACCTTTGGTCCCTGCAACGTGCTGGACGTGGTGGTGCGCGTGGCCAGCGTGGCCATGAAGGCCGCGTGGTACCAGAAGTGGCTCGTGCACCGTCGCCTGCGACCGGAGGCCATGGGTGGGCGCATCCACCTGCACATGACCGGGCGCACCCGCTACCCGCTCCATCCCGACGTGCTGCACGCCGGCGTGCTGACCCGCGTGTATGACCGGCAAGGCACCTATCTGCTCTCCCAGGCCGCTCCCGGCGGCGCGCCGTTGCATCCCGCCTATCCCTCGGGGCACGCCGCGGTGGCGGGCGCGTGCGCCACGGTGCTCAAGGCGTTCTTCAAGGAGGCGTATGTGCTGCCGGCGTCGGTGGTGGCGTCGGAGGATGGGCAGCTGCTCCTGCCGTACGAGGGCGCGCCGCTGACGGTGGGCGGTGAGCTGCACAAGCTGGCGTCCAACATCGCGCTGGCGGGCGTGGCGGCGGGGACGGGCTTCCGCTCCGACGCCATGGAAGGCATGCGACTGGGTGAAGCCGTGGC
Source organism: Myxococcota bacterium (assembly GCA_040752415.1). Taxonomy (GTDB): domain Bacteria; phylum Myxococcota; class JACRCW01; order JACRCW01; family JACRCW01; genus JBFMGU01. Next base: position 49,214 of record JBFMGU010000002.1, on the reverse strand, counting down.
CATTGGCTTCCTGCGCGACCTGCGCGGCACCTACCACGAGCATTTCAGCGGCTTCACCCTGACGCGCCTCGACGGCGTGGAAGTGAACATCCGCTGATCACCGCGGCGGCCCCACGTTCGCCTCCACGTGCAGGCTCCAGCGCGCCCCACGCTGCTCCGGCACCAGCCACGCCGTGAGCTCGCCCAGGCGCGTCAGCGAGGGAGAGAACAGCTCACGCACGGCCAGCACGCCGCGCAGGTCCCGTCGGGAGGCGCCGTGGAGCGTGGGGACGGATTCCATGACGCCACGCAGCCGTCGACCGTTGCCGCGCACGCGCAACACCGCGCCGCTTGCCGACGACGGCGGTTGCACCGGAGATGTGGCGCCCTGGAACGGCTGTTGCGCGAACGGCCCCGTCATCACGGCCACCTGCCGCTCCTTCTGCACCAACCCCAGCAGACGCGGACCGCGCACCCAGTAGGGACCGTCGGCCTCGAATCCGTGGCTCTTGAAACGCCGCGCGGCCTCCTCCCCCAGCGCCCGCGCCTGGGCATCTGACGACGTCACCGCGGTCAACCCGCCAAAGAAATGGAACAGCCGGTCCGCCGCGCCGCCCTCCGGTGGGATGCTGCTGTCCACCCCGCGCCACGCCAACGTCAGCGACTCCGTCCCCGCGCGCACCAGGTGCGCTGACAGGTCATCACCCCACAGCGACTGCAACGCCGCGCCGTGCGGAGGCTCCCGCGGATTCAGCACCCGCTTGAGCGACGCAGCGTCGGGCGCCAGCGTCACCTCGACGACGGGCGCAGGATCGAGCGCGGCGTGACGGCCCGCCAGGGGCTGCCATCCGTCCAGAGCGGAATCCGCGCGCGTGAGTGCCACGCGGGTGAGCATCTTCCACGTCGGAGCGGACGCATCCAGGCGCATTGCCACGGCATCCACCGTGCGCAGGTAGGGCTCCGCCTCCGACGGAAGGAAACGCCGCAAGCGCGTCCCGCCGACGACGGCACGCAACGCTCCCGTCGGAAGGGACTCCAGCAGCGAGAGCCGCGTCCTGCAGGCGCCACCGAGCTTGCCCGGCGGCGGCAGACCCACGGGACCACACCGGTGTCGCCCGCATTCCCCCACCACCGTCACGCACACGCCCGCCTTGCGCCATTCCCCGTCGTTCTCCGTGGGACCGCCCGCCACCGCGGCGCGCAACGTGGCGCATTCCTCGTCGGAGATCCCCTGCACCGCCACCACCGGCGCCGGCGCGTAGTCCAGCAGGAGCACGGCCAGGGGCGCGTGGGGTGGAATCGCCGCGTCGCCCAGTCCCTCGACGGTGAGCAACGCGGCACTGCCATCCTGCCCACGGATCACGCCCGCCTGGCGCGCGCTCAGCTCCGGCATGGACATGCCCAGGAAATCCAACGCGGGCGCGGCGTGCACCCCCAGGTCCGCGGCCTTGTCGACGAGAACCGCGGCCTCCGCGAGCGCGGCGAGCTGGACCAGCGGCGGGCTGGAGCCCCGGGATTGCAGCGCGCTCCACGCGGAGGACGCGGCCATCACGAGCAACGGGACGAGCAGGAAGGGAGCGGCACGCACCATGGGGAGCCCCAGGGTAACCGCCCCCGACGCGCCCTCTCCAGCCCGTGAATGGTTGCGCTCCGGCGGGTCACAGATGCGCCGTCGCCGCTGCTGGCCTAGGAATCCGCCATGACCTCCGCGCTGCTCGCCGTTGCCCTGATGCTGAGCCAGGCCTCCCCGCCAACGCCCAGCGGGCCGCACGCGTGCTTCCGCAGCGCCACCGCGGACCAGGCCGCGCGTCGGGCCGTGGCGTTGAGCCTGCTGGCCTCCCGCGCCTGGCTGGAGCTGAAGCTCCCCACGGTGCGCCAGGAGACGCAGGTGAAGGAGCTGCACCGTCGTCACAAGCAGCTGCGGGAGCGGGTGAAGGCGTTGGCGCTGGACTCCTCCTTCACCGCGCGCGAGCGGGAGCTGATGGCGCGACCGCTGGGTGGCTGGGACAGCCAGGAGCTCGCCGACACGTCGTGGGCCATGGAGCAGGCCGGCACGTTGTTGTGGGCGTTGGGTCGTCACCAGCAGCTGCCCGCCTACCACCAGCCCATGACCATGGACGAAGCGCTGAAGCCCATCACCGCGCCCGGCGCCGCCGAGGAGCTGTTGCGTGCACCGCGACTGCGCGCCCCCGCCGAGCTGGCCCGCGTGCAGGCGGAAAGCGAGCTGTTCGTGTGGCGCGCCCGCGAGGAATCCGCGCGACGCAGGGAGCAGACCGGCACCGAGGTTCCCACGCACGTGACGGAGGCCATCCGCCAGGCCCGCGAGCGTCAGACCACCGTGCGCACCGACGGGACGGACCTCACGGTGGGTCCCCGTCGCGTCGTGGAGCTGGATGCCGCCGGGCTCAAGATGCTGCTGCAGGTGGCCTCCGCCCGACGGGACGCGCTGTCCTTCGTCTGCGCACCCGCCTCCTGATCGGCCTCCGCTCGTCGACAAACCGCCCCGCTCCGACGTGGGCCACACCTGCAGCGCGAGAGATTCTGCGTCCCGGCACGTGCCACCCACATGTGGGTTCCATATGCAGCGCGCTGTTGCCTGGTGACGCAACGCCTGCGCGCCAACCCGGGAGCACCCATGCACGAGCCGCACTGGCAGGCCACGCCTGCTGGTCCCACGCCCAAGAGACTCGTCCTGTTCGGTGGAGGCCCCAGACCTCCGCAGGCGATGAAACAGTTCGTCTCCTGGGCGGGGGGCACCAACGCGCGCATTGTGGTCATCACCTGGGCCGCACAGGAGCCCGCGTTGGCCCACGCCGCGCTGGCCTCCGACCTGGCCCTGTGGGACCCCGCGGAGATCCGCGACGCACCGCTGTCTCCCCGTCGTCCCCAGGCGCGGGCGGAGCTGGTCCACGCGCTGTCCACCGCCACCGGCGTGTTCTTCTCCGGCGGTGACCAGAACCGCATCATGGACGTGCTGGGGGACCCGGAGCTGCTCACGCTGATGCGCCAGCGCTACGCGGCGGGCGTGACCTTTGGCGGCACCAGCGCGGGAACCGCCGTCATGTCATCCGTGATGATCTCCGGCGACGGCGACCCGTCCCTGCTGTGCGCGCGCCAGGGGGTGACCACGCGCGGCGGCCTGGGGCTGCTGCCGGGCTGCGTGGTGGACCAGCATTTTCTCAAGCGACGTCGTCAGAACCGCCTCTTTGGCCTGGTGCTGGAGCATGAGCACCTGCTGGGCGTGGGCGTGGACGAGGGCACCGCGCTGGCCATCACCGACGACCGGCACGCGCGCGTGGTGGGACCGGAGCGCGTGATGGTGGTGGACGCGCAGAAGCACCCCGGCTCCCTGCTGGTGGACCTGCTCCGTCCCGGCGACCGTTACGACCTGCGCGCGCGTCACCGCGTGGCCTCCGCGGTGCAGCACCGCCAGCACGGGCACAACCATGGCGTGGAGCACGTGCCCCTGGAGGCGCCGCCGCCCGTCCTGGAGCTCGAGGTCGACAGCTGAGCCCGGCTCAGTGCATCTCACGCACGTCGGGACCGCGCGGGCTGCGACGACGGTCATAGTACGTCACCGTGCCCTCCTCGCGCTCCGCCATCCGCTCCGCCCAGCGGTTCAGGTACAGGCCCAACACCGCGCTGCCGGCGCTGGTGAGGATGCGCACCGCGGCGGTGCGGAAGATGGACGGCTGCGGGCTGACCTGCACGGAACGGGGCCGCAGCGCGCCCAGCAGGCGACTGAAGGCGGTTTCCCGTCGACGACGTGCGGAGGCCGCCAACGCGGTGATGGCCGTGACAATCCCGCCGCCCAGGAGCAACGCGGGCAACAGGTACGGCCGGAGACGCACGCCCAGCTCCACCACCTCCTGGCGACGACGATCCAGTTCCATGAGCAGTTCTCCCAGTTCACCGCGAACCTTCTCGATATCGTGGACGAGCTGACGCTCCGACGGGATGACGCCACCCGTGCTCAGTGCAGGCTTCGGTGCATCCATTCCGCGTTCTCCCTCAGCATCTGACGGGTATCCTCCAGCGGAGTCCGCACCAGGCGTCGACGCGCCACCAGCGCCACCACCCCGGCCACCAGCGCCACCGCCACCGCCACCACGAGCGCCGCCACCCACGGCAGCATCACCTGGGACAGGGCCAGGATGACGGCCACCAGGAGCATGTTGACCGCGCACACCGCGCCCAGCCCGGCAAATCCCAGCGCGCGCGCCGCGTGCAGCTCGGTGCGGATGTCGTCGCGGAGCTCCACCTGGGCAAGCACCACCTCCTTGCGCGCCAGCTCCACCGCCTTGCTGACCACCAGGGAGACCAGCTCCGCGGTGGACCGCGTGGCCAGGTGCCTCCTGGGGCCGCCGGGGGGCGCACTCTCGGGGACCGCGTTCATGACGTCTCCTGGCGCGCGGTGATGCCCCCTCATGCCTGGCGTGACCCGCGCCACCTTGCCGCGGCTGGCTACCTAACCACCCTGCCCACACCAAACCACCCTGTGGGGCGCCATCTGACGACGTCACGGCATCCCTGATCCCGGGGCCTCAAGGGACCCGCCGCGCGTGCCGAGAAGCAGGGGCAGGAGGCCACGAGATGCCCAGGCCCACGCAGGTGCTGGTGGTGGACGACGAGCCGCTGATGGGTCGGACGGTCCGGCGCACCCTGGGGGCCCAGCACGAGGTCACCTGCTTCACCAGTGCGCGCCTGGCATTGGAGGAGCTGCTCTCCGGAAAGACCTATGACGTGGTGGTGTGCGACCTGATGATGCCGGAGATGACCGGCATGGACCTGTACGCCGCGCTGCAACGCGCCGCGCCCGCCGTGGTGCCGCGGATGATCTTCCTCACCGGCGGAGCCTTCACCGCGTCGGCGCGGGAGTTCCTGGCCCGCATGCCCAACCTCTGTATCGAGAAGCCTTTCGAGCCCGCGCAGCTGAAGACCGCGGTGCAGCGCATGGCGGAGCAGTCACGCGGCGATGCGGCTTTTCCCGCCGGCGCCCCTGGTGCAGCATCCCCTCCGGGAGAGCGCACCAATGCCATCCAGGGTCTGGGATGACGAGCCGGAAGGCGAGGACGACGAGCTGGACGATCCCTCCGACGAGGACGACGTCGAATCCGACGACGAAGACACCGACGACGACACCGAGCTGGCGGAGGAGGAGGACTCCTTCCCGCTGATGTGCCCTTGGTGCGGCACACCCGACACCCTCTACGTCGACCCCGACCAGCCCGCGGGCAGCTCCTACGTGGAGGACTGCAACCGCTGTTGTCGTCCCATGCGGATCACCGTGACGGGCCGACGCACCCGCCGCGGCATCTCGGTGGAGCGCTCATGAGCAACCAGCACGACGAGGCGGTGGCCTACCTGCGCGCGCGGGACCGTCGCCTGGCGCGCATCATTGACCGCGTGGGTGCATGCCGGCTGACCTTCCGACGGAGCGGCACGCATTTCGAGGCGCTGTGCCGGGCCATTGCCTACCAGCAGGTCACCGGCGCGGCGGCGGCCACCATCTTCGGCCGGCTGCGGGCCTTGGGAGAGGGCGGACGTTTTCCCACCGCCACCCGCGTGCTGGACCTGGGTGACGCGCGGTTGCGCAGCGCGGGTCTGAGTCGACAAAAGGCCGCGGCCATCCGGGACCTGGCGGAGAAGACCACCTCCGGCGTGGTGAGCCTGGCGCGGCTGGGCAGCATGGAGAGTGACGCCGTCATCGAGACGCTCACGCAGGTCCGTGGCGTTGGCGTGTGGACGGCGGAGATGCTTCTGTTGTTCCGCCTGGCCCGTCCCGACGTGCTGTCCGCCACCGACTACGGCATCCGCAAAGGCGTGATGGTCGTCGACGCGCGCCGAGAGCTGCCGAGCCCGAAGGAGGTCACCGAGCGCGGCGTGGTGTGGTCGCCGTACCGTTCCGTGGCCAGCTGGTACCTGTGGCGCGCCGCGGAGCTCAAGTGAGCACTCCTCTCCGACTCCTCTCGTGGGCCGTGCTGGGCACCGTCGTCGGCACGTCGCTGGATGCGCTGCACGTGGTGACCGGCGTCCTCTCGTACGCGCATCCCACGTTGGGCGTGCAGGCGTGGTGGGTGCCGCTGTTGTTTGCCGGCGCGGGCCTGGCGCTGGGCGAGGGACACCACCAGGTGGCGTCGCGACTGGCGGGGAGGAAGCTGCCGCCCGCGAGCACGGCGGAGATGATCCGGGGCCTGTTGTTCCTCGTCGGAGTCTACGGCAGCAGCGGCTTCATCCAGGCGTGGCCGTACCCCGCATTGGCGCTCTACGTGGTGCTGTTCGCGGTGGCAGTGCTGCTGACGCCCGGGGATGCAAGACCGGCGCTCATGCTGCATGCCGCGGGCGCCGCGCTGCTGGGACCGGTGGTGGAGTCCACCATCTCGTCGACGGGGGCCTTCTGGTACAACCACCCCGACCTGTTCAACGTGACGGTGTGGCTGCCGGGCATCTACCTGCACACCGCGGTGGCCAGCGCCGCGTGGGACCGCTGGCTGCCTTCCCGCACGTGAAGCTCACGCCGCGCGACGCGTGTACACCATGTCAAACAACTTCACCTCGGCGGCGCCGGGCTTGGTCTCGTAGACGCTGACGGTGAACTTGTCGTTGCTCTCGAAGGTGTAGACCATGCGGCCGGTGGCGCTCTTGCCGGTCTGCGCGTCGAACGCCTCGCCCGTCAGCGTGATGACCTTGCCGCTGGCGTCGGCGGTGCCCTCGCGCACCATCATGTCCGTGCCCAGCGAGGTGATGCGCATGGAGACGTACTTCTTCTTCGCGTTGTCATAGCCGAAGACGATGTGCGAGTTGACCGGCTGGTCCAGGAACTGCCCCTTCAGCTCCTCGACGACAAACCGGTCCCCGAGGATGAGCCAGAAGTCCGCGCGCCCCTTGCTCTCCGGGAGCGCCTGGCCCTGCGCGTACAACGTGATGCCCACGTCCCAGGATCCTTCCAGCATTTTCAGCCGCTGATGCTCCGGCCCCGGCGTGGCGTACTGCTGCATGGCCGCCATCACCGCCTTGGGATCCACGCCCTTCTGCGCGGGCGCTGCCTTCTGTGCCGGCGGGGCCGCGCCCATGAGCGCCGCACAGAGGCCCAACATCGTCGTCACCTGGATGATCTTCATGGTCCTTCCTCCGTGATCAGAATCCGCATTGCCGGCCTTCGTTCTGCTTCTTCAGGTACGCCAGCACCGGCGCGTAGTACTCCGCCAGCGGCTGCGTGCTCAGCGCCTTGCCCGTGGCGTTCTGGATGACCTCACGCCAGTCACGCGTGGCGCCCAGCTTCATGATGCCCTGCAGGAACTCACCCACCGCCTTGTTGCCACTGTAGTCGCACGCGTGCGGGTCCTTGCCCAGGATCTTGCGACAGATGTGGTCGTGCAGCTGGTACTTCACGATGCTGGCCAGCGCGTAGTCGTAGTATTGCGCGGGGTCGTCGTTGATGTGCGTCTTGGTGCAGGCGTCGCAGGTGCTCTCGTCGCGCGCGGCGGGCGGGACAATGCCCTGGTACTGCGCCACGTAGTCCCACCAGCGCTTGTTGAGCTCCGCCTCGGGGAGGTTCTTCTCGTAGAGGTCGTGCTCGTAGTGGCTCATCACGCCCGCGCCCCACGGAATGAACACGATGGACTCCATGGCCTCCTCCAGCAGCCACTGCTCCTGGCTCACCGGCTTGTCCTTCTGCACCAGGCCCATCTTCTCGAGGTAGGGCTGCTGTCCGGCGGCAATGGCCATCAGGTCGCCCATGCCCTCGTGGAAGGAGCGGTTGGCGCCCTCACGCAGGACCGGCGGCACGTCGGGGCGCGTGTACGAGACGTAGTAGTAGATGTGCCCCAGCTCATGGTGGGTGGTGCCGAACCAGTAGCTGTTGGACTCCACGCTCATGAGGCTGCGCACGTCGCTGCCCAGGTCCATGTGCCAGGCGGAGGCGTGGCTGTTCTTCTTGCGCGGGTTGCCCTTCTCGACGGGATACAGGTCGCTCTTCTTCCAGAACCCGTCGGGGAGCGTGGGGAAGCCGATGCCCACGTAGAACGCCTCCGCGCTCTTGACGATCCATTCTGGCGTCTTGCCCTTGAACGGCGCATCCGCATCCACGCCCTCGACGATGCCGGGCCACGCCTGCGCCCAGCGGTTGCCGAGCCAGTGCGCGGGCATCTTCTGCGGCACCTCCTTGACGCCGTAGCGCTGGGCCAGCGTGTGCTTGGCGTAGCAGTGGATCTGTTCGTACAGCGGCCTGGTGTCGACGAGGAGCTGGTCCAGCAGCGTCATCATCTCCGGCACGCTCATGCGGTAGTCCGCCACCTGCAGCGCAAAGAAGCTGGAGTGCCCCATCTCACGCGCCACCTGGTTGCGCACCTCACGCAGCTGCAGGATGCCCGGACGCAACGTGGTGCCCACCTCCTTGGCCGCGTTCCACGCCGTCAGGCGCTCGGGCAGCTTCTTGCTCTCGACGAGGATCTTGTCGATCCCGTTGGCATCCGTGGGCTTGGCGCAGGCGCCCTTCTTGTCGCGCTGCAGGCAGAACTGCCACCCGTCCAGCAGGCTCGACTGGCGGCTCTCCAGCTCCACGCGACGGTTCACCACGTCGGGAATGGTGCCCGGCGCTTCCGCGGCCATGAGCATGATGCGCTCCAGCTGGCGCACGGTGAGCGGCTGCAGCTCGGCCTTGCGGGCCAGCAGCGCACGCACCTTCTCGATGATCACGCGGTTGCCGGCGAACGCGCCCCACGCCTTGCCCGCGCCGGTGCGCTCACCCTCGTGCTCCGGTTTGACGTCGGTGGAGGCCTTCCACGCGGCTTCCGCGGCCACGGTGGAGAGGCGCTCGTACATGGGGTTGTAGAACGAGAGGAACGCCTGGGCTTCCTGCTCCGCGCTCGGTGCCGCGGGCTTGGCCTCGACGGGAGCGGGAGCGGCCTTGGGCGCGGGCTTCTGCGCGGGCGTGCCGGCGTTGACGGGGAGCGTGTGGACAAGGAGCGCCAGCGCGGAGGCGAACGATGCGCCGCCGGCCAGGAGGAGGAAGCGGGATCTCGTCATGGGCGCGCCTCATACCGCGTCCCACGCCGTGCTGCCCAGCCGTCGGCGGGAACGGGAACCGCGCGGGCGGGTTGAAAAGGTGCGCCGTCACCGGGAAGATGATTCTCCACGACGAGAAGGAGCACCCATGGCCACCCCCATGACCCTTGAGACCCGGCCGCGGGAGCTGTCCTGCCTGGATGAGCTGCGTCGCGGGCTCGTCGACATCGTCGGGGATCCGCACGTCATCACCGATCCGGAGGCGCTGACGCCCTTCGGTCGCGACGAGAGCCACGGTCTGCAGCCGATTCTTCCGCACGCAGTGGTGCATGCGTCGACGTCGGAGGAGGTGCACCGCGTGGTGGCGCTGTGCGCGCGACTGGGCGTGCCGGTGACGCCGCGCGGCGCGGGGACGGGGCGTTCCGGCGGTTGCGTGCCGGCGCAGGGTGGCGTGGTGCTGACGTTGACGCGGATGAACCGCATCCGGGAGGTGAGCGGGGAGGACCTCGTCGCGGTGGTGGAGCCGGGCGTGATCCTGGGTGACCTGCAGAATGCCGTCGAGGACGCAGGGCTGTTCTATCCGCCGGACCCCGCGTCGTGGCAGAGCTGCACGGTGGGTGGGACGGTGGCGGAGAACGCAGGCGGTCCGCGCGCGGTGCGCTACGGCGTCACGCGCGACTACGTGCTGGGCATGACGGTGGTGCTGAGCAGCGGCGAGGTCATCCGCGTGGGCAAGCGCACCGTGAAGGGCGTGACGGGTTACGACCTCACCGCGCTTCTCGTCGGGAGCGAGGGCACGCTGGGCATCATCACGGAAGTGACCCTCAAGCTCATCCCACGTCCCCGCGCCGTGGAGACCGCGCTGTTCATCTTTCCCGACGCTGCGCGCGCCTCCCGCGCCGTGGCGGCCATCCTCCAGGCGGGCATCCAACCGCGGACCCTGGAGTACATGGACCGCGCCTCCATCGACGCGTTGCGGCCGCTGGCTCCCTACAAGTTCCCCACCAACGCCGGTGCTGCGCTCATCGTGGAGACGGATGCCGATCAGCCCGAAGCGGCCTTTGCGCAGCTCAACCGTGCCGCCGACGTGGGACAGAAGTTCGGCGCGCAGGACGTGCTGGTGGCGCAGGATGCGGCGCAGCGCAACGCCATCTGGCAGAGCCGTCACCTGCTGAGCCAGGCCACCAGGCGCATCCGCAAACACAAGCGCAGTGAGGACATCGTGGTGCCGCGTTCCCGCCTGCCGGAGATGGTGGCGCGCATGGACGCGCTGGGCGAGAAGCACGGCCTGCAGACCTGTTCCTTTGGCCACGCTGGGGACGGAAACCTGCACGCGCAGGTCCTCTACGACGATCCCGCCACGCAGATGCCCGCGGTGGAAGCTTGCTTGCGCGACATCGCGGTGACGGCGGTGGAGCTGGGCGGCTGCATCACCGCGGAGCATGGCGTGGGTCTGCTGAAGCGCTCGCTGCTTCCCATCGAGCAGGAGCCGCCGGTCATCGACCTGCAGAAACGACTCAAGCAGGTGTTCGATCCTGCGGGCATCCTCAACCCGGGGAAGATCTTCCCCTGACTCAGCTCAGTAGGGCCGCCGCAGGTCCGAGAACATGGGGAAGTGCTTGAGGTTGAGGGTCACGAGCTGTGCGCCCAGCTCCAAAGCTGCCGCGGCGATGATGTAGTCCACCGTATCCACACCAGGGTGGGAGCGAAGAAACCGCCGGGCGAGCACACCCGCACGGTCCGCGACTTCCTCGGTGACCACCTGCCAAGCCAGCGCGTTCAGTAGCAGCATGGTCTTCTTCTCCTCTCCGCGACGCATTCCGGCCAGCACCTCCGTGCGCACTGGCGTCACGCTCCACAGCTCATCGCCGGCCGCCGCAAAGGTCGTCAGCAATTCAACGGCGCGCTCCACCCCGCGAAGGTGATCAATCAGCACGGATGTATCCAGCAGCCGTCTCACCTTCGGCGCCCCCGATGAAGCCGGGCCATCCGCCGGGACCTCATCGCCTCGACGTGCTCCTCTCCACTCTCGCGCGGGCCTTTCCAAGCTCCCGCCGCTCCCGTCAGCGCCGCAACGAGGCGAGAGGAGTTCTGCGCCACGTAGACCTGGTCAATCGCCTGTCGGATGAGCTGCGACCTGTTCAGGCCGGACGCGCGCGCAGCCCGGTCAAGGGCCAGAGACTCCTCCTCACTCAGATATATCTGGGTCCGTCTCATGATGTACGTATACATCACCGACGCACGCGGGGCACGCCGAAACCGGTCACGGCTGAATCTCGACCGGCCACGTCTCAGCGTCGATCACGACGTCGGGCGGCGCTCCCTGCACTCCGGTCCGTGGGAGAACCACCACCAGCACCATCTGCCCCGGGTCCAGGTACGGCTTCACCACGCGCCACGCCCATTCCGCGTCGAGGTTCCACAACCACGCCGGCGTCCTCCAGGTCTCCCCCGGCATGCGCCCGAGGATCCACCCGTCGATCTCCACCGCCAGCAGCTCGGTGACGGCCTCGCGTCCGTACGCAAATCCCAGCGCCATGGCCCGCGCCGCGCCGCGCCACGCCTCCGACGTCATTCCGCGCTCGTGCAGCTCGGCCAGCGTGCGTTGCATGACCTCCGCCACTTCCACCGCGTGCCCCGCCGACGTGCTCGTCGACACCGACCACCACCCGGCCTGCCGGACGCCGGACACCGCACCCTCCACGCCGTACACCTGACCGCGCTCCGCGCGCAGCTGGCGCACCAGTGACGACGAGAATCCGTTGGCCACCGTCTCGATCAACACGCTGAGTGCGGCGGCTTCGGGCGTGGCCGGCGGCGGCGCGCGTCCTCCCAGCTTGATGAACGCGCTGTGGTTCTGGGTGGCGTGGACGTGGATGCGTCGTGTTCTTCCCGTCGACAAGCGCGGCGGTGGCGACGGGATGTCCTCCACGCTCAGGGACGGCTGCCAGGCGCGACATGTGTTGGCGGCCTTGAGGATCTCGTTTCCGTCGCCACCAGCGGCCAGCAGCAGGCTCTGCGCGGGTCGGGCGGCGCGCGTGTGCATGGAGATGATGGCGTGGGTGTCCAGGGTCTCCACGGCGCTGGGGTGTGGCAACGCGGGACGCGCCAGCGCGTGACCGGAGAACAACGCGGCGCGCAGGACCTCGTCGGCAAGCTGGCTGGAGCCCTGGGCTCGCTCGTCGGCGGCATCCAACGCTTCCTCGCGTGCCACGTCGATGAGCTCGGGTGGAATCAGCGGAGCGAAGGCCAGACCGCACACCAGCGTCGTCGCCAGGGCGGCATGGCGCGCCGGGCCATTGGCCTGGATCAGCAGGTGCTGCAGGTCCGCGTCCACCGTCATCTCCAGGCCGGAGGACTCCACCACCGACGAGAGCTCATGCCCCATCAGGTTCGGTCCCTGCCCCAGGCCACGCATCCCGGCGCGTCGCAGCGTGTTGACCAGGAGCGACATGGCACCGGCGGCGTCGGGTGGCTCATGCAGCGTGCCGGCGGGCAACACCAGGCTCAGCGCCATGCGACCGCTCTGCGGCTCGTCGTGGAATGCCACCGCCATTCCCGCGGGCGTGGTGGCGTGCTGGAAAGGTGGGCCCGGATGGCGCATCTCCTCGGGCGGGGTCTCGGTTTCCGTCGTGGGAGCGGGTGTGACCGGGCCCTGCCGGCACGCCACCAGTGCGCACCACGCCGCCGTGATGACGACGCGTCTCACCGAGCCTCCGGAGCGCGTGCACGCACCAGCGCCTGCCAAGGCGAGGCCTTCAACGCCGCCGCCCGTCGACGGACATCCTGCGGCCCCAGACCCGCCAAGGCGCGCAACCGGTCCGCTTCCACCTGCCAGCGCCCCAGCAACGCGCGATCCACCGCCAACCGCTCGGCGAGCGACGCGTGGATCTCCAGCTCCCGTTGATGGTCCGCCGCCACTCGCGTGCGCGCCGCCACCACGGACTCCGTCGCCGCGCCCTGTTCTGCAAACAACGTGAGCGCCGATTGCAGCGCTCTCGCAGCGGTAACGACGTCGACATCACCGTGCGGCGTCACCGTTGCCACCATCTCACCGTGGTGCAACGCCGCGCGATATTCCGCCTGCACTTCGATACCAGGCATGTCCTCGGGCGGATTGGCGAGCCGATAATACGGGTCCCCTTCGAGCAGACGGGAGAGCATGCGGTCCGCGCTCTCGTCGACGGAACCCAGCGGCGCGGCCGCGGCGGCCCACATCACCGCATCCACCGAAGAGTCCATCGTGGCATCCCGCGTCGTCGTCGGAGGATGGGCGGGAGGCTCTGGCGGTGCCATGCCATTGTCGGCCGCACCGCGGGCCCACGCTCCCAGCACGCGCTCCGCCGTCTGCAACGCGCGCGTGGGATCCACACGTCCCACCAACGCCATCACCGCGCGCTCGGGGCGCACCCGGTTGCGCATCCAGCGTCGGATGTCGTCGGAGCGAATGGCTCCCACTTCCACGGGCGCGCCCAGCACCGGTCGCCCGTAGGGATGGCCCTGCCACACCAGCGCGAGCAGCATCTCCTCCGCGCGTCCCAACGGCGGCTCACTGACGCGGAAGCGGCGCTCGTCGGCAACCACCTTCTTCTCGCGCACCAGGTGGTACTCCTCGAACGTCGCGGCCTGCAGGCGCAGCAGGTGGATGCCCAGCGCGCGCTCCAACACCGCGGGCGAGAACTCCTCGATGAGCACGGTGTAGTCCGCCAGGGTGAACGCGTTGGAGCGCATGCCCAGGCTCTCCGCCATGACGTCGGTGTTCTTCTTGTCCGAGCCCGCCTCCGACTCGAACATCAGGTGCTCCGCCAGGTGCGCCAGTCCGCCCAGACCCGCGGGGTCCTCGCGCGCGCCACCGGGGAGCACCGTCGCCACCGCGCACCACGGCGTGGTCCCGCGCGGCAGCACCAGCACGCGCATGCCATTGGGCAGCGTCCGTTCCTGCACCGGTTGCGCCTGGTACACGCGGGCCAGCTCGTCGATCCACGGGTCCCGCTCCACGCCGGCGCGCACCGCCAGGGCACCGAGGAGGAGCAACAGCAGGCTCGTGGTGAGGACAACCCAACGCATCCGCCGACCCATGTTTGCACGGAAAACGCCCGCCCGGCGACTTGAAATCACGCGTTCCCGATCACAACATGCGCGGTCCGTTCCGAGGGGACCCTGCGCATGCCTGTCACCGTCCGACCCCGCAGCAACACCCATCCCGTCACCACGCCGTCGACCACCGCCCCCACCACGACGGTGGAAGCACCCGCTCCCCAACGTCGCAGCAGCGGGGTGACGACGGACAGCGTCGAGAACACCCGCGTACGCGCCACCGGCACCGACGCCACCTCGACCACCACCCGCGTCTCCCGCACCGGCGGTGTGAACCTGCGGGCGCTCAAGCCCCTGGCGGCGGGCGTCGAGTTCGACGGCACCGGTCTCGTCGTGGGCGGGCGTTCCACGGCGCGTCAGGGCGGCGTCACCGGCGGCGCGGCGGCCACGCTCTACCAGGCGGCGGCGCAGCTGGGTCAGCTGGACCACAACCCCTTCTCGGCCATGAGCGCCACCGCTCGTCGACAACTGGCGGACCACCTGCTGCCGTTCCTCATGCATGACCGGGATGCTTCCGCGCGTGCGTCGTCATCCGGTGTGCAGGCGCGCGCGGCGGCCTACGCCATGCTCACGCAGCTGGCCCAGGCCATGGACGGCGCCAAGGAGGGAAAGCAGCTTTCCTCCGTCGTGGACGGGCTGCTCGCCGCCGCGAAGGCGGAGCGCAACAGCGGGCTGCGCCGCACCATGCTGGCCGGACTGGATGCGCTGCCCGCGGGCCGTCTCACGACGGAGCAGGCCACGCTGCGCAAGGAGCTGCTGGCACGCCTGTGTCCTCCCGCGCCGCCGTACGAGAGGTGGTTCGCCGGCACGGACAAGCCGCAGTTCAACGTGCGCCAGTACGTGCAGGATGAGTTCTGGAAGGCCGAGCTGAGCACGTACCGCAAGGAGGGCTTCGAGGTGACGATGCTCTCCGAGACGAAGGCCGTGGCCACCAAGCTTCTCGTCGATCCCACGGGGAAGAATCCTCCGGTCACCGCGCGCGTGGAGCTGAACCAGTCCGATGCGGAAGTGCTCCAGGAGATGAACAACCCCGACGTGCACATGGTCATGTACACCGGGCACTCGCAGCTGGGCGCCGTGGGGAAACTCTCGGCGGCGCACGCGCCGCGGGAGGCGGGCGAGAAGCTGGTGGCGTTCTTCGCCTGTCGCACCAAGCAGAACCTGCCGGCGCTCCGTCGTGAGTTGCCCAGCTCGCACCTGCTGGTGAGCAACCACGGCACCTACGGCCACGACGACCGCATCGTGATCCACAAGATCTTCGACGGGATTGCCACGCGCGCCAGCTACGCGCAGATGGAGAAGAACGCGGAGAAGGAAGACCTCTGGGAGAAGAACAACTACATCTTCCCGCACGACCCCATCCAACTGCACCACGTGGACCTGGATGGCGACGGACGCACCGAGGTGAGCGGTCCTCGTCGTGATCTCCTGTTCAACCCGGACGTCCGCAGCGGCGCGGGCAACAGCATCAGCTTCCAGCCCGGCAAGCGCGTGGCGGATGCGTCGACGCTGGATGGGCGCAAGGTGGCCGACGCGGTGAGCTGGTTCAACACCGAGTACTTCTACTGGGCCGAGGAGTCGGGTGGCCCCCGGGAGAACCGTCGCGCGGACCGCTTTGTGCCCGACGGCTGGTTCAACTCCGACAAGCCCGACGAGATCGTGCGCGTGGAGAAGAGCAACGGCAACGGTGAGCCGGTGTGGCGCGTGAAGGTGAATGCCGCCTACGCCAACCAGGACGCCGACGCCGTGGCCATGATGGTGACCTTCGCGCTCGCCCAGCAGACCATGAAGGAGGTCCGCCCCAACGAGTCCGCGTACGACCAGCGCATGCGCGCGCTCGCCATGGTGGGCAGCTACGTGTACTTCCACGTGGAGTTCTCCGACGTGGCAGACAGTCTGATGAAGAACTTCGCCAAGCGCTTCGGCTTCCCGGAGTCACTGACCTGGCCGCTGGTGGAAAGCGCGGTGGGCGCCGACAGTCACGCGGAAGCGTCGGAGAAGTCCGTGCGCGTGTACGAGCGCGGGATGCAGTACCCGTTCCTCGAGGTCAATCCCAAGAGCTCCAGCCTGTCCTTCCGCACCTACGTGCAGAAGGCGCTGGACATCCTCAAGGAGAGCAAGTCCGAGGTGGGACGCGCCACGTTCGAGGCCATTGCCACCGGCAAGGTGAAGCTGGACACGCTCTCCGACCTCACGCGCGAGGACTTCATCAAGCTGCGCAAGGAGTTTGCCAAGGACGGCATTCCCCTCAAGGCGGGCGACTACCAGACGCTGCACGACAAGAACTCCGGCGCCATGCGCGCCATCCGCGGCTCCATTGACGGGTACATGTGGGACGACCGCATCTACGTGGCGGAGAATCTCACGCCGCAACGCCTGGCGCAGACGCTGGTGCACGAGGTCAACCACGTGGCCAACGCCTCCGAGGACCACTACCGCTCACCGAAGGACATCCTCGTCGAGGAATACCGCGCGGTGTACGCGGAGGCGCTGCTCTCCGGCCGCACGCCCACCAAGGCCCAGTGCCGCGAGCTCAAGGAGGGCGTCATCCGGGATTACGGCCTCACCGGCGTCTCCCCCGACGACGTCCCCGACGTGCCGCCCGGCGAGATGGACCCGCACGCCATCAATTGATGCGCCAGCGGTGCAGGATGATGCCCAGGTCGCGCACGCTGCCCGGGTTGGCCGGTTGCGGGAGGTCCTTGAAGTCGCCGCGCACTGCCTTGAGCGCATAGCGTTCCTCGTCGATCTCCTGGCGCGTGCGGAAACCCAGGCGCCGCAACACCGGCAACACCGGCGACCATCCCTCCACCGCGTGCTGGAACAACGCGCCCGCCACCACGAAGGGGATGCCCAGGAAACGACGGCTCACCGTCAGCCCGAGCACGCCGCCCAGCGCCACCATGAGCGCGGACACGGAGGCCATGGCCTGGTCCAGGTCCCACTCGCGGTCCAGCTCTTCCAGTCGGAGATTCACGGCGTCCGCGCCCGCGGCAAAGTGGTCCGCCACGCTGATCTCCGTCAGGCGCGCCAGGTCCTTGTTGACGTCGGGCGCGGTGTGCGCTGCCACCCTCGAGGACATGCGTGAGCTCAAGGCTGCCTCCCGGTTTGACACCGGGTTCTAACGGATTCTCGAGGCCACGCCGTCTTGGACAACACCCCGCGGCACCTGCCACATTGACCGCCCGGGTCTGGAGGAACGACGTGAGTGAAGCCAACAAGGGAACGCTGGTGGCCTTGCGCGACGCACGGGAACGCACCATTGCCACGCTGAGCCATCACTTCGCCCATGACGTCATTGACGTCGACGAGTTCGAGCGCAGGCTGACGGTGGCGCACGCCGCGGACACGGTGCAGGCGCTGGAGGACCTGTGCCGGGATCTGCCCGCGGTGCCCACGCCGTCGTCGTCGCCCACCGCTCCCGCGCCCAGCGCCACCACGCAGGCCCTGGTCCCCCTTGGCGACGTGCGCCAGAAGGACGCCGCGGTGGCGGTGATGGGCAGCGTGGCGCGTCGGGGACGCTGGCGCGTGGCGCGCAAGGTCAACGTGGTCTGCGTGATGGGCTCCGGTGAGCTGGATTTCCGTGAGGCGCTGTTTGGTCCCGGCGTCACGGAGCTGCGCATTGTCTCGGTGATGGGGAGCGCGGAGGTGATCGTCCCGCCTGGCCTCGCCGTGGAAGCACAAGGTACGGCGGTGATGGGCGACTTCGAGCACTGCGCGCGCTTCCCCGTGGTGCGCGACCCGGAGGCACCCTACCTGCTCATCACCGGCGTCACCGTGATGGGCAGCGTGGAGATCGAGACGCGGCTTCCCGGGGAGAGCGCCGGCGACGCGCACCGACGACGCAAGAAGGAACGCAAGATGATGCGCGAGCGTGGTCACCTGGCGCTGCCACCCGGACACAGGGAATGAAGGTCCATCACCCATGACGCAACAACACGAGATTCCCCAGGACTTTGCGGAGATCATCAACGCCGCCGGCGACGGATGGGTCAAGGCCAACGGGCTGCGTTTCCTGCGCGCCACCCGGGACGTCGTGGTGGCGGAGCTGGAGATTGGTCCGCAGCACCGGCAGGCCTACGGCATCGTCCACGGCGGGGTGTACTGCGGCATCGTCGAGACGCTGGCGTCGGTGGGCGCGGCGGTGAACGTGATGCCGGATGGGCGCAGCGCGGTGGGACTGGAGAACAACACCAGCTTCATCCGCGCCGTGCGCGAGGGGAAGCTGCGCGCGGAGGCCCGTCCGGTGACGCGCGGTCGACGGAGCCACGTCTGGGAGGTCGCCGTGCGGGATGAGCAGGAGCGCACCGTGGCCACGGGACGGGTGCGGATGTTGATCCTGGAGCAGGACGCCGCGGTAGCCGGCGAGAAGGTGCGGCTGCAGGACGAGTGAGCGCCCCGGGCAGTTGCCAGGTCCCCCTCCGTCGGGTGAGCCTCCGCTCCTTCCGAGGTGCATGAGCATGTCCGTGGTGCGTGGCCTGGGTCTCTCCGTTTTTTGGGGCGCTCTGTTCTCGACGTCATTGGCGTCGGCGCAGATTGAGCAGCAGCCCGAGTGGCGTGAGATGGAGGAGCAGGAGCGGCAGCGCGCCGAGGAGGAGGCCAAGGGTCCTCCCAAGCTGACCAAGCCGCCCAAGCTGGTCCACCAGGTGCCGGTCATCTACCCGGAGAGCGCCCGCGTCGAGAAGCGCCAGGGCACGGCCGTCCTGCGCATCACCATCGACGAGGAAGGCTACGTGCAGCGCCTGGACGTGCTGCAGTCGGCGGGCGCCGATCTCGACTACGCGGCCATGGGCGCGGTGGCCAATTTCGTCTTCGAGCCCGCTGAGGTGGACGGCATCCCCGCGCCCATCCAGGTGGACTACAAGCAGGCCTTCGTCCTCAAGGAGGAGGTGCGCGAGGTCCTCATCCGCCCGCCGCCCGTTCCCGACGTCACCGGTGCCCCGCCCGCCCCCGCGCCCACCGTCACCCAGCTGCCCACCGAGGAGGAGGAGCCCAAGCTGCTCAACTTCCTGGGCGTGGTGCGGGAGAGCGGCACCAAGGCTCCCCTGGCCGACGCGGAGGTCTACGTCCAGGTGGGCAGCCCCGAGGAGGACACCGGCGAGTACACGACGACGACGGGCAAGGACGGGCGCTTCGAGCTGTACGGCGTGCCCGCGGGCAAGCACCTGGTGCGCCTGAGCGCCACCGGTTACGAGCAGATGACCACCGTCGAGGAATTCAGCGAGGACGAGGCGGTGCAGGCCATCTACTACCTGCCACGAAGGAGCTACAACAAGTTCGAGACGGTGATCCAGAGCAAGCGTGAGAAGAAGGAGGTCAGCCGCATCGCGCTCCGTCGGGAAGAGCTGAGCCAGGTGCCCGGCACCTTCGGCGACCCCATCCGCGTCATCGAGAACCTGCCCGGCATGGCGCGTGCCCCGCTGCTGGGCGGCGCGTTGCTGGTGCGTGGCGCCAATCCCGAGGACACCGGTGTGTACATGGATGGCGTGCCCATCCCGCTGCTGTACCACTTCCTGGCGCTCACCTCCGTCGTCAACGCGGAGTTCCTGGAGACCATTGATTTCTATCCCGGCGGATTCGGCGCACGTTTCGGTCGCGCCACCGCGGGCATTGTCGACGTGCGCACGCGGGACCTGCGTCTCCGTCGCTGTCGCGGCAGCGCCAAGATCGACCTTATCGACACCGGCTTCTTCTTCGGCTGCCCGGTGACGTTGTGGGGTGAGGAGGTGGACAGCGACGCGCCCAGCTGGCGCCGCATCACCTTCGCCGCCGCCGCACGACGCAGCTACCTGGACAGCCTGCTCCCCTTGTTCATGCAGCTCTTCCTGCCGCCGGGCACGGGCACGCTCTTCGCCAGTCCGGTGTACTGGGACTACCAGGCCAAGCTGGAATACCGGCCGCTGGCGGGCCACACCTTCACGCTGTTCGCCTTTGGCAGCGACGACGCACTCAAGGTCATTGCCGGCGGCAACGTCGACGCGGATGCGTTTGAGCTGCGCACCCAGCAGACCTTCCACCGCGTGCTGGCGGCGTGGGAATGGCGCATGTTCCCGCGGCTCACCAACCGCTTTGCACCGTGGGTGGGCCTGGAGATCAACAAGGTGGGCCTGGGCAGCGGCGACGCGCTGGGCGTCAACTTCGACCTCGCCATCAGCACCATGGGTCTGCGCGACGACCTCCGCTACCAGGTCATGGAGGGGCTCAGCCTCAACACCGGCCTGGACCTGCAGAGCGGCGTCTTCCAGTTCAACGCGGAGTTGCCCGCGCAGGCGGAGATTGGCGCGTTCCCGCGCGTGCTGCCGCGCTTCAGCGAGAACCAGTCCCTCGAGGAAGAAGGCGTGGGCACCGCGCTGGGCGCGTACGTGGAGGCGGAGATTGGTCCCTTTGCCGGCGTGAAGGTGACGCCGGGCTTCCGCTTTGACGCGTACGAGCTGCAGCGCGCCATGAACTACTCCGCTGGTCCGCGCCTGGCCGTGCGCTGGGAGGTCTTCCCCGGCACCACGCTCAAGGGGGCCTACGGCGTCTACGAGAAGATGAGCGACCCACAGACGCGCCTGGGCACGCTGGGCAATCCCAAGGTCTGGCCGGAGCGCAGCCGCCACCACATCCTCGGCATCGAGCAGAAGCTGACGTCGAAGATCAACGTGGACTTCCAGGTCTTCTACAACCTGAAGAACAACCTGGTGGTGAGCAGCCAGCGCATCCTCGGCGTCGAGGGCGGCAACGTGCAGGCGGAGTACTACTCCAACGAGGGCGTGGGGAACGCGTGGGGCGCGGAGATCCTGCTGCGCCATGAGCTGAGCAAGCAGTTCTTTGGCTGGGTGGCGTACACGCTGATGCGCTCCGAGGAGCGGGAGCGCCTGGGCGAACAGTGGATGCTCTCGCAGTTCGACCAGACGCACATCCTCACCATCGTCGGGCAGTACAAGCTGCCGTGGCATCTGCCGTTCCGCGAGTGGAGCCGCACCGGGCGCCTGCCGCGCGGCCTGTGGTGGAACACCGGCTGGGCCATCCTCTCGGGCGACTGGTCCGTGGGCGGTCGTTTCCGCGCCGTCAGCGGCAACCCCACCACGCCGTACACCAGCGCGGCGCATGACCTGGATAGCAGCGAGTTCGTGGCCAAGACCGGCAGCCGTCGCAGCGCCCGCCTGCCCGCGTTCCACCAGCTCGACATCCGCGTCGACTACAAGATGGCGTTCGATAACTTCATCGTCGCCTGCTACCTGGACCTGCTGAACGTCTACAACCAGAAGAACGCCGAGACGATGGTCTGGGACTTCCGCTACCGCGAGAGCCAGCCGTTGGCGTTGTTGCCGCTGTTGCCGGTGGTCGGGGTGAACGCGGAGTTCTGAGAGGGCGAAAAGGAAGTCAGAAGTCAGAATACAGAAGTCAGAAGGACGGGGTGATGCGTCGGCATCGCAAGCAGTGTTGGCCCGCGGTGGGACTACTTCTGACTTCCTTCTCCCCGTCACAGCCGCTTCATCAGCGCGTCCAACTCGTCCAGCACCCTCGGCATGCTCTGCAACAGCGTGTGGTCGTCCTCGACCTCCACCAGGCGCACGTTGAGGTTGTCCCTCACGTAGAGGCGACTGAGCTCGACGGGAACGTCCGGGTCGTGGACGCCGTGCACAATCGTGCAGGGCACATCCATGTCCGGGAACGGGTTGTAGCCGCGCGCGTCGTCGATGAGCGCAATGCCCACGTCACGCTCCGCGCGCTCGCTGTGGTGGTAGATCTTGATGTGCCCCGCCCGACGCCACTGCTCCATCACCTGCGCGCCCAGTGCGCGCGACAGTCGACGACCGAAGTCGAACGCGGGAGCCATCAGCAGTGCGCCCGCCAACGGAGCCTTCGCCTCCACCAGCAGCGACGCAATCCACCCGCCCAGCGACGAGCCCACGACGACAACCGGCGCACGCAGACGCGACAGCGCCTCCCGCGCAACCTTCAGCTGGCTCGTGATGGTGAGCGTCTGGAAGCCTTCCCCGTTGAGGTCTGGCACCTCGATGGGAATCCCCCGTTCGGAAGCCCACATCACGGTGGCCGACGCCTTGGCGGACTGTGGACCCGAGGCAAAACCGTGCAGGTACAGGATGGAAGGACCGCCCATGACACCTCTCTCCGACGCGATGGGGCCAACATGTCATGCCGCATCCCACCTTGTCGCATCCGTCGTGTGACCAACCCCCCGACTTTCTACGCAACCTGAATACATTCCGAGCGAGATCGACCTCTGGCAGCATCGTGGGCGCTGATCCCTCACCAGCCCACAGCCCCAGGGAACCGATCTCCATGATGCGCATGAGCGGTGCCGTGCTGTCCGTCCTGCTGACGTGCTTGAGCGTAAGCGTGGCAGCTGCCACCAACGTGACCTTCAACGCGCCTTCGCACCACGTCCCGGGACGCGCCATCCTCAAGCTTCGCGGCATCCACCCCGAGCAGCTCGCGGTGAGCGCCTCCGCCGTGGCGGCACTGCGGGAGCTGGAGAAGCGGGTGGGCGTGCGCATCACGCCGGTCCGTCCGCTGCAGCTGGGCTGGGGCCTCTACCAGGTCGCCGACGCGCTGGCGCCGCAGAAGATCGTCGACGAGGCGGAGACCATGCGCCTCATCACCGTGCTGCGCGCCGACGCCACCGTGGAAGGCGCGGTGGAGGACCGCTGGTACCGCCCCCTGGCCACGCCCAATGACCCCGGCTTCAGCCAGATGTGGCACCTCAATGCCATTGGCGCCACGGCGTCGTGGGACATCACCCAAGGCACCGCCTCCCAGCGCGTTGGCGTGGTGGACACCGGCACGGTGCGCGCGCACGAGGATCTCAGCGCCAAGGACCTGGCCGGCTACGACTTCATCGACGATCCCAGCCAGGCCGCCGACGGAAACGGTCGCGACTCCAACTGGGATGACCCCGGCGACGGCGCGGATTGCGGCGGCGGCTACCAGGACAGCAGCTTCCACGGCACGCACGTGGCGGGCACCATCCTGGCCTCCGCCAACAACGGCAAGGGCATTGCCGGCGTGAACTGGAACGCCAAGCTGGTGACGGCGCGCGCGTTGGGTCGGTGCGGCGGCGCGCTGAGCGACATTGGCGACGCGTCCTACTGGCTGGCCGGCGGCAACGTCTCCGGCGTCCCGGCCATCGGCGCCAACAAGGTCAGCGTGATGAACCTGAGCCTGGGCGGCCCCGGCGCGTGCAGCCAGTACGAGCAGCAGGTGGTGAACTACGTCAACAGCCAGGGCGTCATCTTCGTGGCGGCGGCGGGCAACGACGGCGGCGAGGTGGGCAGCCCCGCCAACTGCACCGGCGTCATCACGGTGGCGGCGCATGGGCCGGGCGTGAACCGCACGCTGGCTTCGTACTCGTCGTTCGGCAACAGCGTGGAGATCGTGGCGCCGGGCGGAAACATGGTGTCCAGCCAGAGCCAGGGTGTGCTGAGCGCCGTGGGGCCCGACGCCGACACGTACAACTGGTACGAGGGCACCTCCATGGCCGCGCCGCACGTGACCGGCGCCATCTCGTTGATGCAGTCGCTCAACCCGGCGCTGACGCGCACGGAGATTGTCACGCTGCTGCAGACGCACGGCGTGGACTGCACCAACTGCCAGGGCAAGAAGGCCATGAAGCTGGACGCGGTCCTGGATGCCATGGGCGGCACGGTGGTGGACCCCGGCACGCCCGACGCCGGCAATCCCGACCCCGGCCCCACCGACGACACCTACGAGGAGAACGACAGCTTTGACACGTCCAAGCCCGTCACCTGTGGCGCCGACCTGCAGCTGTTCATGGCGCCCAACGAGATGGACTGGTTCAACGTGTCGGTGCCCGCGGGCCAGACACTGAAGGTGGTGCTGGACTCCGCCGACGACGCGCAGGACCTGGACCTCTACGTCAGCAACGCTTCTGGTGAGGCGGGCGTGCTGGACCGCAGTGAGACGACGACGGGCAATGAGCAGATCGAGATGACGGCACCGGGCGGCGCGCTGGCCATCGGCGTGAACTCTTACCAGGGGGCCACGAGCAACTACCGCCTCCAGGTGTCCTGCCAGCCGCCGGCCAACCCGGATCCCGACCCCGCGCCCGACGCCGGCAACACCAACCCCGACCCGGACCCTGATCCGGGCACGCCCGACGCTGGCAACACCAACCCCGACCCCAACCCCTCCGACGACAACCAGGAGCCGAACGACAACTTTGGCAGCGCGCGCCCGGTGGACTGCGGCACCACGCTGACCCTGGTGGCGGCTCAGGGCGACGAGGACTGGTTCTCGCTCACTGCTCCCGCGGGCACGCGGATCACGGCCACGGTGAGCACGGACAGCGGCGCGGACCTGGGCCTCCGCCTGACCGACGACCCGGCGAACGTCTCCACCTTGGCCACGGCGCAGACGCTCAATGGCAGCGGGACCGCCACCGCGGTGACGGCGGGCGGGACGGTGGGCGTGGGCCTCCGCGCGTCACAGAACGCCACGTACGGCTACTCCCTGCAAATCGGCTGTCAGACGGAAGGCACCGACCCGGGCCCCGGCCCCGGCACGCCCGGTAACGACGACACCGCCGAGCCGAACAACGACCTCCCCAGCGCCACGCGCATTGCCTGCGGTGCGGCGGGCGCGTTCATCTCCCGCGACGCCGACGTGTTTGTGCTGACGGTGGACGCGGGCGATACGCTGAAGGTGGAGTTCTCCGGCGAGGAGACGCTGGCGGTGGAGCTGTTGGACGGCAGCGGCAACTCGCTGGGCGTGGCCAGCACGGCGGACGGTCACACCTTTGCGCGCAAGAGCAATGTGTCGGGCGGTGACCTGTACTTCCGCGTCACCACCGACGCCTACAGCGGCAACAGCTATGACCTCCAGGTCACCTGCTCCGCTCCCAGCGACGACAGCTCAGCGTCCGCGGGTTGCACGCAGTCGAGCCCCTGTCCGCTGCCGTTGCTGGGATTGGCCGCGCTGTTGGTGCGCCGTCGTCAGCGCCGCTAGACCCGCCGTCCCTGCCACGCAACGCGCGCTCCGCGACCCGCCGGCGTGTCTCTCGGGCGCCGCTGTTCCGTGCTCACCGGGAGGCGTGGCCGCTACTGGCAGACCAGGCTCACGCAGGCGCCGGAGGCGCAGTCGCTGGGCGCGGCGCAAGCCAGCCCGCTGCCGCAGGGGCGACAGGAGCCCCCACAATCCACCGCGCTCTCATCGCCGTTCTTCACGCCGTCGCGGCAGGTGGGTGCCTGGTCGCGCATCCAGATGAGCCAGGTGCCCTCCCCCGCCTCGATGGGATGCCCGCACTTGGCCACGCCGTCATCCTCGCCCCAGTCGGTGCCATCGGCGTCGTTGCCGTCCACGCCGCGGTCGTTGAAGTCGACGGTGAAGTCCAGCACGTCGTTGCACTCGTCCTCGCCCTCCAGCTCCCCGCTGCTCCAGGCGCGCCCCCGCGGGAGGAACGTGCCGGTCAGGTTGTTGCGCCGCGCGGGCGGGGGCAGGGAGATGTTGATGCCGTCGGACTCGTTGAAGCACGTCTGCGCGTCGCTGCCCGCGGTGATGCGGCGGTACCAGTCGGTGCCATGGAAGGAGAGGTCCACGTCGTAGGCGTCGTGGTTGGGCGCGGAGAGGCAGGCAAAGCGGACGTCGTGGCGGTCACCGGCGCTGCCGCGCAGCGCGTCCCACACCGTGCGCACCGAGCCCTGCGGCCGGAGCAGCGCCAGGTCGCCGTGGTACGAACCGGCCGCGTCCAGCAGCGTGGCGCCCCGGGACGCCGCCACCAGGGTCCAGCCACCACCGTCGGTGGTCATGTCGCAACGCGCCCGGTACGCCGCCACGCCGGAGCCCAGCACGTAGACGCCGCTGGCGTGGACGCCCGGGATGTCCAGCAGGTCTGAACACGACGCCAGCACGCGACAGGTGGTGCCGTCGCAGGCGCCGGAGTCGCAGTCCTCCGCGCTCACGCAGGCCTGGCCGCCCACGCAGGAATCGCAGCGGTCGCCGCCGCAGTCCACGTCCGTCTCGCTGAAGTCCCGGATCCCGTCGCTGCAGGGCTCGTCCAGGCAGGTGCCGTTGCAGAAGCCGGAGGTGCAGTCCCCGTCCACCGCGCAGGCCCGGCCGGCGGCGCACGGGGCACAACCGCCGCCACAGTCCACGTCGGTCTCTCCCGGGCCGGGGCTGAGGTCGTAGCAGCTGGCGGCGCGGCAGCGTCCCGCCTCGCAGGTGCCCTCGGCGCAATCGTCGGGGTCCAGGCAGCGCTGGCCCACGGCGCAACCGGCCGCGCACGCGCCGCCGCAATCCACGTCGGACTCGTCGGCGTTGCGCACGCCGTCGTCGCACCGGGCCGCCGCGCAGAAGCCCTGGACGCACACGCCGCTCCCGCAGTCTTCCCCGCTGGCGCAGGGGACCGGGCAGGCCGCGCACGTCCCGCCGCAATCCACCCCGGTCTCCGTGCCGTCCTGCACGTTGTTGAAACAGGGGTGCACCGGGTCACGCAGCCAGACCTGGTACGACCCCGCCGGCGCGTAGGCGGACCCGCACTTGAGGAATCCGTCGTCAAGACCCCAGTCCGTTCCGTCGCGCTCGTTGCTGTCATGCCCCCGGTCGTCGAAGTCGACGGTGAAGCTGCCAGGGGATTGGCACTGCGGTTCCCCCACGGGCAGACCGCTCTCGTTCCAGGGGTCGCCAGGCGAGCGGACCGCGCCGGTGAGGTTGTTGCGCCGTCCCGGAGGCTCCCCGCCCGTCACGCCCACCACGTTGAAGCAGCTCTCCGCCTCGGTGCCGGCGGTGATCCCGCGGTACCAATCCACGCCGTACACCGTGACGTCGACGGAGTACGCCACCAGGTCCGGCTGCACCCGGCAGGTGAAGCGCACGTCCGTGTTGCGGTCCCCCAGCAGCTCGCGCAGGCCAGACCACACGCCCGTGCTGCTGCCCGGTGCAGTGGGGTCGGCGAGCACGGGCGAGTACGGCGCCGCCTCGTCGGTCAGGCCGCTGCCGCGTGCGTGGGCCACCAAGGTCCAGCCCCCGCCGTCGACGCCGAAGTCGCAGGACACCGCGAGCGGCTCCGGCGCGCCGAGCGGCTGCAGCAGGTACACGCCGGACGGGGCCTGGGGCCAGGCAGACATGAGCGTCTTGCAGGAGGGCGCGTGCTCACAGCGGCCCGCGTGGCACCACGAGGTGGCACAGTCGGCGGAGAGCCCGCACTGCTGTCCCGCTGCGCAGCGCTCACACGCGCCGCCGCAGTCCACGTCGACCTCGTGGCCGTCGCGCACGCCGTTGCCGCAGGTGTCCTCCACGCACGCCCCCGCCAGGCAGCGCCCGCTCCCGCAGTCCGCCGCGTCCTGGCATGGCGAGCCCACCGGGCAGCCGCCGCAGCCCGTGCCGCAATCCACGTCGGACTCCAGGCCGTTGCGCACACCGTCGTCACAGGTGGGGTAGGCACAGGCCAGGCCGGCGCACACACCGGAGGCGCAGTCGGCGGAAACCACGCAGGCCAGGCCATCCAGGCAGGGCGCGCAGCTGCCGCCACAATCCACGTCGGTCTCGTCCTGGTTGGGGACCCCGTCGTGACAGGTGGGCGCGGCGCACAGCCCATCGCCCCCGCAGACGCGGCTCGCGCAGTCGCCGGCGTTGCCGCACCGCTTGCCGGCGGGGCAGTCCGCGCATCCGCCGCCGCAGTCCACGTCGGACTCGTCGGCGTTGCGGACGTTGTCGGCGCAGGAGGGCACGGCGCAGAGGTTCTGGAAACACACCCCGCTCTGGCAATCCGTGGGGATGCCACACGCCACCGTGTCCGCGCAGCGCGTGGAGCAGCTGGCTCCGCAGTCGGTGGCCGGCTCACTGCCGTTGCGCACCCCGTCGTCGCAGGACGGCGCGGCACAGCGTGGGCCATCCTGCGTGCTCACGCAGAGGCCGCTCGAGCAATCCGTGTCGCCGAGGCAGCGCGCCCCGGGAGCGCAGGCACCGCAGCTTCCGCCGCAGTCCACGTCCGTCTCGTCACCGTTGTGCACGCCCTCGTCACAGGCGGCCTCCCGGCAGGTGCCCTCTCCCCGGACCACCACGCACACCGTGCTGACGCAATCGGCGGCGGCGCGACAGCCCTGTCCGGCCACGCACGGCTCGCAGTCCCCGCCGCAATCCACGTCGGACTCGCCCCCGTTGCGCACGCCATCAAGGCAGCTGGGAGCGGCGCAGCGACCCGCCCCGGGGTCCACGTCGGGACACACGCCGCTGGCGCAGTCGTTCCCCGCGGTGCACAGCAGGCCATCCGCGCACGGGGCGCACGGGCCGCCGCAGTCGGTGTCCGTCTCGGTGCCGTTGCGCACGCCGTCGGCGCACTGGGGTGTGACGCAGCGGTTGCCGGAACAGAACGCGCTGGCACAGTCGGACCACTCCACGCACGCGAGCCCCAGCGCGCACCCCGGGCAGCCCCCGCCGCAGTCCACCGCGGTCTCGCTGCCGTTGCGCCGGCCGTCGTTGCAGGCGGGCGCGGCGCAGAAGCCGTCGGCGCCGCAGGAGGCGCTGTCGCAGTCGGAGTCCGCACGGCAGCGCGAGCCCACGGAGCACGGCGCGCCGCAGGGACCGCCGCAGTCCACGTCCGCTTCCGCGCCGTTGCGCACGCCGTCGCCGCAGGTGGGCACCGCGCAGTGGCTCCCGCGACACACGAACGAGCGGCAATCCCCGCCGTTGAAGCAGTAGGCCCCGTCCCCGCAGGGCGCGCACGGCCCGCCGCAGTCCACGTCGACCTCCAGCAGGTCACGCAGCCCGTTCACGCACAGGGGCAGCACGCACAGACCCTGCTGGCAGGTGTCCAGCTCGCAGTCGGCATCCACGCGACAGGTCTGCCCGAGCGCGCACACCCCGCAGGAGCCGCCGCAGTCCACGTCGGTCTCGTCGCCGTTTCGTACACCGTCGGTGCAGGCCGGGGCCTGGCAGATGCCCCACTCCTCCCCCGACGAGATGAGGCACACGCGGCTCTCACAGTCCGCCCCGGTGCGGCAGGTGCGACCATCCGCGCAGACCAGGCACACCGCACCACAGTCCACGTCGCCCTCCCCGCCGTTGCGGACGCCGTCGGCACATCCCGGTGAGGCGCAGGTGAGCGCGTCGGGTCCGTCGGTGGGGCACAGGCCGCTCTGGCAGTCGGTGGGCACGGTGCAGCGCAGGCCCGGCGCACAGGGCGGGCAGCTCCCGCCGCAATCCACGTCCGACTCGTCGCCGTTACGCGCGCCGTCGACGCACGTGGGCTGGAGGCAGACCTGCGCGGCGCAGAACCCGGTGATGCAGTCTGCCGCCACCGCGCAGCCGCGGCCGGGTGCACACGCTGGACAAGCGCCGCCACAATCCCCGTCGGTCTCGTCGCCGTTGCGCACCCCGTCGCCGCAGGTGGGGGCGGCGCAGGTACCCTCGGCGCACACGTGGCTGGCGCAATCGTCGGCCGCCGCACACCCCAGCCCGTCACCACAGCGGGGACACGGGCCGCCGCAGTCCAGATCGGTCTCCGCTCCGTTGGCCACGCCGTCCTGGCAACTCGCGGTGGCGCAGTAACCTCCCGCGCACACCCGCGAGGTACAGTCCCCGGCCGCAGCGCATGCCCCGCCGTCGTCGCAGGGAGCGCACGCGCCGCCGCAGTCCACGTCGGACTCGCCGCTGTCCAGCACCCCGTTGACGCAGGCCGGGAGCACGCACTGACCGGCCTGGCACGTCGCCAGCTCGCAGTCCTCCGCCACCAGGCAGCGCCGACCCAGCGCGCAGGGCCCGCAGCTCTCCCCGCAATCCACGTCGGTCTCCAGGCCGTTGCGCACGCCGTCGTTGCAGCGCGGCGCGTCGCACACGTGGTCCACGCAGGTCCCGTGCTCGCAGTCCGGACCGATGTTGCAGGCCAGCCCGGCGGCGCAGGGGGCGCAGGGGCCACCGCAGTCCAGGTCGGTCTCGTCGCCGTTGTGGATGCCGTCGGTGCAGCCGGGGAAGGCGCACAGCTGGCCCTGGCACACGCCGCTGGCGCAGTCGCTCCCCACGCGGCAATCCCGGCCGGGCTCGCAGGGCTCACACCCGCCGCCGCAGTCCAGGCTGCTCTCCGCGCCGTTGAGACGCCCGTCGTCGCACGCGGGCTCGCGGCACGTCGCGTCGACGCAGATGCCGGTGGTGCAGTCGGCGTCGTTGCTGCACCCGAGTCCCACTGCGCAGGGCGGACAGGCGCCACCGCAGTCCACGTCCGTCTCCTTCGGCGCGTTGTGCTCGCCGTCGGTGCACAGGGAGCAGCCGCGCTCGTTCACGTTGCCCGCGCCCTGCAGCTCCAGCGGACACTCGTCGGCGTCGTCGCGGACGCCGTCACCGTCGCTATCCGCGCGGCGCGGATCGGTGCCCGCCAACAGCTCGTCGTTGTCCGGGATGTCGTCACCGTCGTTGTCCACCCGCAGCAACGTCACCGCGTCGCCGGCGAGGCCGTCGGAGAAGACGGTGAGGGCCTCGTCGGTGGCCTCGGGTGGGACCTCCAGCTCCAGCTCGCCCTTGGAGAGCGCGGTGGCGTCCACCTCCACGCCCATGAAGACGCGGTTTCCGCCGGGGCGCGGGGAGAAGAACCGGCCACGGAGCCGCACCCGGTCTCCCGGCTGGGCCAGCGTGGGAGAAACCTCGACCACCACGGGCTGGCGGAGCTGCGGCAGGGCATGCACCGGGTGGGTCACCTCCACCACGCGCCCCTCCGGGGTGGTGCCCACGCCGCGCAACTCCAGGTTCTGCGCCACCACGCCGGGGAACCAGTCCACGGTCGCCTCCAGCCGGGGTCCCGGCCCGTCGCTCCGCGCCACCACGTTGCCGTCCGCGTCGTAGGCCCGCAGTCCCAGGGTCCAGCCCTCCGGGCCGCGCAGGGTCACCGTGAGCGGGTCGTGCGACAACAGCAGCAGGTCACCCAGGCGCGCCAGCGCGTCGCCGCCTTCCGGCAGCCGCAGCACGTGCGCGTGGGAGCCCAGGCGGTCCCAGCCCTCCGGCGGCGCACCACCCACGTGCAGGAGGATGGCCCCGGCCTCCGCGCTCAGCCGCCCCACCGACGTCGACACGCGCGCAACCTCGTTGGCCACCACCACCATCACGGGCAGCGCGCGCGCGCGGGCCCGCGGGCCCAGCAGCTCCGCCAGCGCCTGCTCCATGCCGCCGCTCAGCGTGCCCTCCCCCTCCGGCTCCAGCGCCCGCAGCGTCTCCTGCGCCACGCTCCATTCCGGCCCGGTGGGCGTCAGCGGCATGAGCCATTCCACGCCGCCCTCGCCGCTGCCCGAGGCCACCACGCCCAGCCGCATGGGCGCGCCGGACAGGGACGCCGCCGCCGCCACCGGACGCAGGGCCTCCACCACGTCGGCGGCCAGGCGCGCGCGCGCAACAACGTCTGCGTGGCGGCTGTGCACGGCGCGCTCCACCACCACCACCACGTCGTGCGCGCCCTGGGACAACGCCGCCCCTGGCGCGGCCCCGCCCAGCGTCAGCGACTCCTCCACCGGCGGGGGCGCCTCCTCCGGCGGGGGCTGCCAGGGCGGTTGGGTGCACGCCTGGGCCGCCAGGACCAACAGTGCCGGCCGGGCCACGGCGATGAAGGGGGTCTTGCCTGCCATGGAAGTGCTCCGGGCGGACGGCATCACGGTTCCGAGATGGGACGGGTGCGGTAGCGGAGGTAGAGCACCACGTCCTCGATGACGGGACGCTGCGACTCGGGCAGGCCCGCGCCGGTGATCCACGAGTTGCTGGTGTTCTCGCCGTCAATCGCCAGCGGGATGTAGAGCGTGTAGTCCGGCGAGGCGAGGCTGCGATCCCGGCCGAAGAAGTGCCAGCACGAGCCACCGTCCAGCCGCCCGGCGGACTCCGCCTGGTTGAGGCACGCGTTCAGCTCGCCGGAGCGCACGAAGTAGGTGGGTGGCTGCGTCTGCTGGCCCTGCGCGCTCTCCGACGAGTAACCCACCACCTGCGTGCGGATGGGGTAGTCCAGCTCCGGGAGCGAACCGATCTGCGTCTGCACGGACTCGGCGTGGCACGCGCGGATCTGGTCCACGTGGCCGCGACCGAGCTCGTAGGTGATGGCGCGTTCCGCCGGGCCCAGTCGTTGTCCCACCACGTTCACCGCCACCGTGCCGGCCTCCAGCGCGCCGGCCGTGGGGTCGCCGTCCAGGATGTGGTTGCACTGGGTGGGGTTGAGCAGCCAGCCGCGCGTGTCGCCGGGGTCGCGCTGTTGCAGCAGCACCGTGAAGGGCAGCTCCACCTGGTCCACGGCCCACGCCCCGCGCACCCGGCGACGCAGGAACGGCGGGGAGGTGATGATGTTGTGGAACTGCTCACCCCGGGTGACCACGCGCCCCGTGGCGGGGTCCACCAGGTCGCGGAGCTGCGGGAAGAGCAGGTCGCGCAGGCTCAGGCGCAGCACGTTGAGGTTGTTGAACGCGTCGCAATCAATGGCTTCCCGGCCGCAGTAGCCGCGCTCCCGCTCGATGAGCAGCTGCACCAGTGCCTGCAGGTCCTCGACGGTGACCGCCTGCATCACCTGCGCAATGAGCTGGTTCCGCTCCGCGACGCTGAGGTTGTAGCGATGCGCAAACGCCAGCACCATGCGGTAGGCCACCTGCAGGGCGCGACGGAAGGTGGCGGAGCTCTCCCGCACCAGGAAGTTGCCCACCAGCACGCTGCCGCTCTCCCGCCCCACGAGGTGGTCCAGCAGCAGGCTCAGGGAGTCGTTGAGCCCGGCGGCGGCGTCCTTGGCCAGGAAGCGCGTCTCCGCCATGCCCGCCTCCACCGCCAGCGAGGCCTGGATGTTGGCGATGTAGGCGGTGACCAGCGCGTAGCTCTCGTAGGACATCTCGGTCATCTCGCGCTGCGCCTCGCGGTCCTCGATGGCGAAGTCGAACTCCATGTTGGCGATCTCGAAGAGGTTGACCGCCTGCTCCTTGAGCGTCTCCACCACGCGCTCCCCCACGGTGCGCGCGACCGTCACGGAGACCTTGCTGGCGCCCGACGCAAAGCTCTGCGGACAGTCCGTGCCCGCGGCCAGGCCGGCAATGAGCATGCAGTTGGCGCTCTCCGCCACCTCGTCGGCGACCTCGGAGGCGGTCTTGTTGGCCTTGTCCACGAAGGTGAGCACCAGCTCGATGATCCGCACCAGGATGAGGCTCAGCCGCTGGCCGATGTGGATCCCCTCCACGTAATCCCGCGTCTCGGCGAACTCCTCCAGGCGCTTGAGCAGCGTCATCATGTCGCGGCGGATGCCCTCCCGCTCGCGCAGCAGTCCCTCCTTCTCCAGCAGCAGGCCGCCCATGGCGCCGCCAATGCACGCGCGCCGCTCTCCGCGGACCATGATGTTGTGCTTGGCCGCGCTGAGGGGGCAGGCGGGCCCCTGGGCGTTGTACTCGCTGACGAACTCGCTCTTGACCCACTCGCACTCCTCCGAGGAAGCCGAGGCGGGCGCGGCTCCGAGGAGCACGGCGAGGGGGTCGCTGCTGCCGCAGCGGTTCTGGATGAACGCCTCCATCTGGCTGAGGATGTCCGCCCGCGACGTCCCGTTCTGCTCCCAGGCGGCCACCTTCTGCCACAGCGCGTTGCAGGGCGCGGAGGCTTCCTCGTCGCCGCACAGCTCGATGAGCGCCCCCTCGTACTCGTTGTTCAGCTCGAAGATGCGGTCCTCCAGCGCGTCCACGTCGGCCAACGAGGCCTGCAGGTTGGCCACCGCGCTGTCGATCTGGGACTGCGCCTCCGCCAGCAGGCCGCCCGTCCCGTCGTCACCGGCGAGGATGCGCAGGTAGGAGCGCCAGTTCACCAGCGAGGGGTCGCTGTTCTCGAAGAACACCTGCTCCGGCACCACGCCCAGCGCATTGCGGGTCTGGTGCAGCTGCTTGAGGATGACCTTGAGGCGCTCCAGGATGAGGCCGGCCTCCCCGCCGTACTTGAAGTCCTCACCCTGCCACTCGCGCTGCAGGGCCATGAGGTAGACCTGCTGCAGGTATTCCATCTGCGCCAGGTGCTCGCCCAGGAGCTGCTGCCGCTCGCCGTCGCGGGCGTAGATGCGGCGTCGCAGGTCCACCAGCTCCGCCAGCGCGTCCATGCGGTCCGCGGCCATGACGTGCATCTGGCGCAGCCACTCCTGCCCGCGCGCCTCGAAGGCCCACATGCGCCAGTCAAACAGCACCGAGGCCGCGGCGGGCTCCAGCACCAGCGCGGTGAGGTCGTCGTAGCGGCGGTTGGCGCGCTCCAGCTTGTCGGCCTTGAAGTTGAGCGCCGCCCCTTGCGTGAAGGGGTTGAGCCGGTTGCGGTAGAGGGCAAAGAACGCGTCGGAGAGGTCCTGGTCAGCCTGGAACTTGGTGGCCTGCGCCAGCTCCTGGTGGAAGCGGTTGTGCTCCAACAGGGTGGCCACGAAGGGCAGCTCCGTGGGCGAGGGATGGCACCCTTCCGCCGGGAGCGTGCTGGAGCAGAAGAGCGGGTAGGGGTTGGCGCCCGGGTTGCCCAGGTAGCGTGTGCCGGCCAGGCCGCCCACCACCGCCCTGCGGTAGAGCGAGAGCGCGCAGCGCAGCCTGGCCTCATCCACGCACGCCGGCGCCGACGACGACAACGGCGCCCCCGCCGCCGCCTCCTCCTCGCCGCACAGGACGATCCGCCCCGCCAGGTACTCGTGCAGGGTCAACACGTCCTGGGCGCGCGAGTCGTCATCCTGGAGGTTGTCGATGCCGTCCTGGATGAGCTGCTTGAACTCCACCACGTCGGGGAAGATGGGGAAGTCCTCCGAGCCCAGGTACGCGAGGTAGCTGGACGCGGAGGTGAACCTGCCCACCGCGGCCGCGGCCTCGCTGCCCTGGCACCAGGTGGCGACGTCGGCGTCGATGCCGGCGAGGACCTCCGGGAGGTGCGGGAAGTCCACCAGTGACGCGCCGGACGGGAGCAGGGGCGCGCTGAGCTGCAGGCCGGTCTCGTCGGCGGAGGTCTGGCTGAGCACGAACCCACCCTCCAGCGTCAGCTCTCCTCCCGGTGACAGCCCGGAGACGCGCTCCCGGTAGTTGCCCAGGAAGCGCCGTCCCACGTCGTCGTAGGTGCCGTTGAAGAACAGGATGCGGCGGATGGTGCGGCCAAACAGGTTGCGCACCTGCAGCCCGCTGGCGTCCGCGCACGCGCCCTCCTCGCCCAGGCAGAAGTCCGCGGGAATCTCCACCACGCCCACCAGCCGCATGATGCCCAGCTGCGGCGAGTAGATGCCCTTGAGCGGGATCTCGTTGTCGGCGGGGCTCTCCGCGCCCGGCAGCGCAAAGGCCACGGCGTCATTGCCGTGCAGGTGGGCGTGGATGAGCTGGCCCTGGGTGATGTCCGTGTAGTCCTGGGAGGTGGCGGCCAGGTTCTCCGCGGCCAGCAGCTCGTTCCAGCGCACCAGCTGGTCCTCCTTGATGTCCATCTTGATGGCCAGGTCCAGCAGCGTGCCGGCGTTGAGCTGGTTCTCCGGTGCGCCCAGCACCACCGAGAGCGAGCCCACGTACTCGCCGGAGGCGGTGGTCTTGTTGAAGCGCACCTGCACGGTGTCCTGGTTGCCGTTGTCGAAGATGGCGTTGACCGTGGCCACGTACTTGCCGGGGGAGAGGCGCTCGGCGGCGGCGGGGTTGAGCGTGAAGGCCACCTTGGGCCGCCCCACCGCGAACACCGTCCCGAAGGGGCTGGCGAGCTGCACGAACTCCTCGGCCGGCTCGATGAGGCACTCCTCGCGGTCCTCCAGGGTCCACTCATCCGGGCTGCGGAAGCAGCGCGGGTCCTGCTTGAACGCGTAGGTGACCTCCAGCCGGTACCCGAAGCCCACCGAGGGATTGTCCAGCACCTCCCGCTTGGTGGTGAGGTCCATGATGAGCAGCGGCACCTCGGTGTGGTTCTCCAGCGGCGTCAACGTGGCCTGGTTGGTGCCGAAGAGCACCGCGTAGTTGCGCGGGTCAAAGCTGTTGCCCGCGTTCTCCTCGGGGGAAGGCAGCACGCGGCAGGTGTTGTTGGGCGCGCAGTACCAGCCGGAGTCCGGGCAATCCAAAGCACGCGAGCACCGCGCGGCGCACCGACCCACCAGGCAATACGCGCCCACCGGGCACTCCCGGTCCACGCTGCAGCGGTATTGCTCCAGGTTGGCGTCCACGCAGCGCCCCTGCGCGTGATCACAGGTCTTGAGGCGTCCGGCGCACGCGCGCTCCAGGGCGCCCAGGCCCGGCTCCCGGCTGGCCACCACGCCGCACTCGCGCGTGCAGAAGTGGCGCTCCTCGTCGCAGAACAGGCCGGCGCCGCAATCCTCGTCGGCGTTGCAGTAGACCATGTCCACGGTGGGACACGTGCCGGTGTCCGGGTTGCACGCGGGCTCATGCAGGAAGGCCTGCACGCAGCCGTCCACGTCGAAGATGTCGAACTCTCCATCCCCGTCCTGGTCCAGCATCTGGTTGAGGTTGGCCTCCAGCGAGCAGGCGTTGTTGCTGCCCAGCGTGGGACCGGTGCCGGCCAGGAAGTGCGCCACGCACTGGTCCACGAGGTTGAGGTCCATGCGGAAGCGGGTGGGCGCGCAGTAGAAGGTGCCGTCCCCCAGAGAGGCCAGGCAGGTCTCCCCCAGGGCGCACGCCGCGTGGTCGGGGGTGCCGGGGTGGGCCTCGTCGGCCTCGCACGGGGCCTCGCAGCGACGGCTGGCCGGGTCGCCCTGGACGTGCTCGACGCACCGCGTGGCGTAGGGGCGGAAGGCACAGTCGTCGTCGGTGAAGCAGCTGGAGCCCAGGCCGCCGGCGTCGTCGCACAGGTTGGGGACGCTGGTCACCTGCGCCTGGGCCAGCGCGGCCACCAGCCACAGCGCTCCCACCGCAAGGCTGCGCATCATGGCGAGACCTCCTCCACCGCCAGCTCACCCGGGCGCACCGCGCCGCCGGGCGCCAGGTTGGAGCGCGGGTGCACGCGCAGCGGCACCGCGGACCCGCCGTCCCCTTCCAGCGCCAGCAGCGCCAGCGGCCCGTTGGCCAGCGTGTTGAGATTCCCCGACGACAGCACCACCACCCGCAGCCGGCCGTTGCGCTCCTGCACACGCACCGACTTGTCCGCCTCCTGCGCCACCCGGCCCGCCTGTGACGACGTCATGCGCCATCCCTCCTCCACCTCCAGCCACGCTTCCACCATGCGCGGCGGCACGGTGGTGGGTGGGAGGTTGAGGAGCAGCGCAAAGGTCCGGGCGCGGGGCGCCACCTCGACACGGGCGGGCGGGTTGGCGGGAGCCGCCACGGTGCCGGGGGTGGCCTCGCTGGTGGCGGGCCGCGGGGCGTCAACCGACCCGGAGCCGTTTCCCGACGGCGCCACCGCGCACGCCGTCACCACCGTCACGCTCAGCGCTCGACACCATCTTCCCACCACGCGCTCCATCACCCCTCCATCTCCGGGCCGGGACGTCCCAACTGCGCCAGGCACCAGGCGGCTCACTTGCAACAGAAGTTGAGCCGCGTGTTTCCGCCGTAGGAGCCGTCCGGCACCACGCCGCCATGGGAGTTGGCGTTGTTGTTGTCCTCGTCGTCCCAGTAGCGGAAGCCCGAGCTGAACCCGGCGGGGCAGGAGCCACCGCGCTGCAGGATGCAGTAGCTGCCCGCCGGCCACGCCGCGCCGGGGCAGTTGGTGCCGTTGGCGCGACACACCGAGCTGCCGCCCACCGTGACGTTCCCCGACACCGAGACGTTGCCGCCCACCGCCAGGTCCTCGTCCACGGTGACGTCGTCCAGCAGGTAGATGGCACGGTTGGTGGTGCTGGTTCCGGCGCCGGCAATGGTGAGGTAGCCCGGGAAGTCCGACGGACGGTACGCGATGTGGCCGGCGAAGGTGTGGTCGCCGGCGTTGAGCGCAAAGCCCAGGTTGCGGGTGGTGTTGTAGCCGCCGAGGCCCAGGTAGACGGCGGGGGTGGAGGCGTAGTTGCCCGCGCGCAGCTCCTCGCCCACGGTGAGGCTCTCGTCCACCACCACGTCGTCGTAGAGCTTGACCTTGCGGTTGGTGGTGCTGGTCCCCGCGCCGGTGATGGTCAGCGCGTCGTTCTGGAAGGAGGGGCGGTACTCCAGGAGGCCCGCGTTGGCGTGGTCGCTGCCGTTGATGCCGTAGCCCAGCCGGAGGTCGCGGGCGTTGACCCGGCTGGAGGCGCTGAGGGTGCCGTTGAGGTTGAGGTTGCTGTCGATGAGCGTGCCGCCGGAGAAGACGCTGCCGGGGTTGATGGTCAGCGTGTCGCCGGGGTCATGGACCAGCGCGGTGCCGCCGTCGCCGTTGACGCCGCTGTTGAGCGCCAGGCCCTCGCCCACCGCAATGGGGCCCACCACCAGCATGCTGTTGCCCACCGCCAGGTCATTGGCCACGGAGAAGTCGCCGGAGACACCTCCCAGCGTGATCTCCCCGGGCACCGCGAACTCCCCCAGCACGCGCAGGGAGTTGACGGTGATCTCCTGCGCCGTGACCTGGCCGGTGAAGTTGCTGGCGCCGGTGACGTCGATCCCGCCGGGGTTCACGGCGATGGCCTCGCTCACCGTCAGCGTGCCGTTGACCGCGGAGTTGCCGGTCACCTGCAGGCCCTGGGGCCCGGTGCCCGCGGGGCGGTCCACCTTGAGCTGCCCGCGCACCGTGGTGTTGCCCGTGAGGGAGCTGGAGCCGTTGACCTGCATGCCGCCCGAGCGCACGGTGAGGCGGCCGGTGGTGTCGGTGTTGTCGGCGCCCAGCACCAGGCGGCCGAGCGGAACGACCTGGTCGGTCTGGTGGTCCTTGCCCACGATGTGCAGGGTGGGCTCCTGCTCATCCATGGGCGTCCACTGCAGGAAGCCGCCGTTGCGGTACTGCTCGAAGTCCGCGGGCGTGTAGAGCAGCGGCGCCTCGGCGGGCGTGAAGAAGTCAAAGTACCCGGTCCCGAGCTCCTTGGTGAGGAAGAGGTCGCGGTCGGCGGTGACGCGGTGGGCGTAGTGGGCCTGGCCGGCCACGTCGGACTGGTGGGCCTCCTGCGCCTGCGACGCGAACGTGCTCTTGACCGCGTAGGGGGAGCTGCCGAGGGAGACCGGTCGCAGGCAGTTGTCCTCACCGCCCAGGCACACCTGGAAGAACAGGTCATGGTTCTCCGCAATGACCTGGTCCATCTCACAGCTCATGTTGCGGCCAATCTCGACGTTGATGGTGCTGTCCACCACCCGCACGTCGCGGAACTCCTCGCGACACAGCGTCTCATCCCCGCGGTTGAGGTTGACGATGACGCGGTTGAACACGCCCTCCCCCACGGGGAGCTTGGCCTGGCTGACCCGCGCCTGGAACTTGAAGACGTTGGGCACTGGCTGCAGCGAGACCTCCCGGAGCTGGAAGGCGCAGGGGAAGTTGGCCGTGCCGCCGCACGCTTCCGGCTCGGCGCGGGCCGTCACCGGCTGCCCGAGCAGCAGCAGCGCCGCCGCGCCACCCACCCATTGGCCAAAGGACCTGCACATGGCTTGACCTCCACAAAGGACTGCGAGTGCCGCCGTCAGGGCGGGTTGAGCGTGACCACCGCCTGGGAAGTGAGCACGCCGGGGCCGTCGACGTTGACGCCCGGCGTGAAGCCCACGCGGTCTCCTGCGTTGAAGATGTTGTCGGGTGCGCCGCCCGGCCCGCCCTGGTCGTACCAGCACGTCAGGTCGTAGGTGCCCGCCAGGAGCGGCGCGTGGATGTTGGTGCTGCCGGCCACCGCTCCCGCGCCCGTGCGGTAGCGGAAGCAGGGGGCCAGCTCGTCGGAGCAGGCCACCGCGCTGGTTCCCAGCGGTGCCACCGCGGGCAGCTCCACCGCGCCTCCGGTGGTGGCGGTCCAGTAGCAGACCACCGAGGCCTTGGCGTCGATGTCCGGCGGGGCCTTGATGAGCACCGGCTCGTGGATGGTGGCGGCCAGCTCGGAGGTGCTGACGTTGACGGTGACCGGCGCGGTGCCCGGGATGCTCACCGTCTTGACCACCGCGGCGTCGCCGGGCTGGAAGGTGGGGACGCCGCCGTTGTTGCTGCCGTCGGAGTTCACCCACAGGTAGAGCCGGTGGGAGCCGGTGGCGAGGGCCGCGTTGGGAGGATTGCCCTCCGCGGTGCGTCCCGCCTCCACCACGCGGAGCGTCGCGCCCGACGACGGCCAGCTGGCATCCGGCAGCTGCTCCCCCACCGGCGCACCGGCCGGATTGAGCAACACGCCACGCACCGCCTGCCCGCTGCCGCCGCCACCCAGCGCCACGTTCAGGCGCGCCGAGGGACAGCTGACCTGCGCCACCACGTCCGCGCCGGTGATCCGTCCGGACCCCGCCGCCACGGTGCAGGTCTGCGCGGGAGAGCTGGGCTGCTCCGCCACCTCCACGACGAAGTTGCTGTTGTCGGACAGCGGGTTGTTGAAGGTGAAGCGCCCGTTGCGGGTCACGTCCATGCGCTGGGTGCCGTTGTTGAGTGAGAGACGCATGAAGTCGCCCAGCAACCCCGAGACCTCCACGTGCACCGCGAAGGCCACCGGGTTCTCCACGTGGTCGGCGCAGACCACCTGGACGTCCTGCACGTCGGCGGCGTTGACCGTGCCGGTGCCGCTGATGACGGTGCAGTCCTGGAGCGGGGTGTGGGGCTGGGAGGTGACCTTGACGTCGTAGCTGGCGCCGTCCAGCAGGCGGCGGGTGAACGCGTACACGCCGTCGCGGGAGGGGGCCATGGTGTCCGAGCCGTTGAGGCTGAGCACCAGGTCGCGGCCGCGCAGGTTCCCCACGTTCACCTTGATGGCGTAGGTGGGCAGGGTGGCGCAGGCCACGCGCACCGCCAGGTGATCCTGGTTGGGCATCACGCCGGTGGCGCCCTCCACCTCGCACCGCTGGGCCGGGTTGGTGGGCTGCTGGTGGATGGCCACCTGGTAGGGCAGGCCGGGGCGGATGCGGCGCGAGAAGGCGTAGGGCCCGGCCGCGGAGATGGTGAGCAGCTCGTCGGTGGTGGCACTGGAGAGGATGAGCCCCTGGCCCTCCAGCCCGTCCACCCGCCCGCCCAGCAGGCGCGGGGGCGTCTCCACGCAGACCACCCGGGCCAGGGGAGCCTGGTCGGGGAGCACCGCGCCGCTGCCGTTGCTGACGGTGCACAGCTGGCTGGGGACGCGCGGCTGGTCGCGCACCTCCACGAGGTAGGTGGCGCCGACGGGGAGGAGCACCGGGAAGGAGGAGGTGCCATTGGCCCACAGGTCCAGCTCCACGGTCCCGGCCCGGGTGTTGGCGCCCGCCACGTACGCGTTGGTGCGCAGGCGCAGCGCGGCGCGGTCCGCCACCAGGCCGCTGAGCTGCACACCCACGCGCTGGGCCGGCCCGCAGCTCACGTGGACGGTGGCGCCGCCCTGGCGCATGGCGCCGCGCGCCTCCTGCGCGTCGACCACGCAGTAGCGCGGGGCGGAGCCGCCCGTGGGCTGCCGCTCCACCTCGACGTGCCAGCGCTCCCCCAGCCGCAGCGTGTTGGCAAAGGTGGCGGTGACCTCCCCGCTGCCGGAGATGGTGAGCACGTCGGCGCGGTTGCGGAGCTGCAGGCCGCCGCCCTGGTAGCCGCTGACCGCCACGGTGAGCGGGAAGCGCGGCAGCTCCACCGGCGTGAAGTTGCGGTCATGGCCGAAGCTGCGCTGCTGCGTGAACTCCAGGACCTGGTACACCGCCAGCGGCGCCGCCAGGGGGTCCATGGTGACCTGCCCGCCCATGAACTCGTAACACTGCTCGCGGCGCACCGCGTCCAGCTCCACCATGCAGCCCGCGCCCGTCTCCCGCACCGCGCCGGCGTTGAACGGTTGCTGGTAGGGCGGCACCAGGTAGTCCACGCGCGCCAGGGCGCCGGTGCCGGGGTCGTTGTAGTTGCAGTTGAGCAGCGCGTAGGCGCCGCCGCTGCGCGCGCTGAAGTCCAGGAGGTCCGTGGCCTGGGCGCAGGCGGTGGGGTTGTCCTGGCAGAAGCGCGCGGCGGTGGGGGACTTCTCCTGGCGGATGTCGCCGTAGAACAGCTTGCGCGGCGCGCCCCCCGGCTGCACCGGGTCCAGCGTGCCCTCGTAGGAGCAGACCGGGTTGGCCTCCACCGGCACCGCGGTGCCGTCCACGCGCATCTCCAGCACCAGCACCGTGGGACGCCCGTCGACCAGGTAGACCCGCAGCGGGTCCAGCACGTTGGGGCAGCCGGGACGGGCGTGCGCGGCGCAGTCGGCGGCCACGTCGTCAAACGGGACCTCCGCGGCGTAACCCAGGTGCTGGATCGAGCCGGGCGGGCGGTGGATGCAGGCGCTCTGGTCCAGGGGCTCACCGCCCGTCTCCGCCGTCACCTTGGCGTCGGCCACGCAGAAGTCCTTGTCCCGCGCGCCCAGGCCGGAAGCCGCGGCTTCCAGGTTCTGGTAGGGCGTGTGGACGAGCCGCAGGCGCACGTCGGTGATGGGATGGCTGACGTGGAGCAGGTAGGGGTTGGCGTCGGCCTCGTTGCGGGTGCGGTTGTGGACCGTGACGCGCCCCACCTCGAACCAGTTGCCGCCGTAGAGCGCCACGTTGCTGCCCGCGGCCCGGGCCTCCACCAGCACTTCCGGGGGCTGGGCGCGGTCGCCCTTGCCGTAGGCCTTGAAGCGGATGGTGCTCTGCTCGCCCACCGCCACGGTGCGCACGGCGTCGGGCAGCTCCTCGTAGATGGTCTCGGTGAGGCCCAGCAGCGAGGCGGGCGCGAAGTCCGGCCAGTCCCACTCCAACGTGGCGCAGCGTCCCGCCTGGCAGAACTCCAGCGCCGGGTCGCAGCGGTAGATGCTCTGCCCGTCGCGGAAGGTGTAGCACTCCGTCTCGCACGCGCCGGCCGCGCACTGGAAGCTGTTGCGGTCCGGGCAGCCCTCGATGGAGCGGATGGTGAACGCCCCGTAGTCCTGGATGCTGTCGCGACACTCCACGCACGCGGCGGTGGCCACCTCGCAGAACCGGCACGGCCCCGCGCCGCAGGACTGGGTGAAGCACTGGTTGTCCACCTCGCAGTCCGCGGCACACACCCAGCGGTACCCGTCGACGCCGGCCTGCTCCTGCTCCACGGAGATGGGCCGCAGCGTGCAGCGTCCACCCTCGGCGGCGCAGGCGTAGGGGTCCTCCGGGCTGCACTCCACCATGCGACACGCGCCCGCCACGCACAGGTGGAACGCCGGGCAGTCGGAGGTGAGGACGCATCCCTGCAGCTGTCCGTCCAGCGCGCCGTCGCGCCCCTCCTCCTGCAGCCGCTCATGGCCCAGGGCGGACTCGGAGAGGATGGCGTCGGGGTCGCGCACGCCGGCGTGGAGCTTGAGCTCATCCAGCGCGCCGCGCAGCCCCATCATGATGGTCTTCTGGATGGGGTGCATCACGCCGCCCACCCAG
The DNA here is from genome assembly GCA_040752415.1 of Myxococcota bacterium. Lineage (GTDB taxonomy): Bacteria > Myxococcota > JACRCW01 > JACRCW01 > JACRCW01 > JBFMGU01. The sequence continues at coordinate 5,817 of JBFMGU010000002.1, read as the reverse complement.
TTGCAGGGGAAGTAGCGCTGCTCCCGTGTCCAGGACAGGCCGCGCACGCTCTTGACGTCGGAGCGGATGCGCACGCCCTGGGAGGCGTCGGTGAGTGAGCGCGTCCGCACCACCACGGGCCGCGCCCGCGACCTGCCGTACAGCAACAGCCCCGTGCCGTCGGGAGAGAAGGCGGCCGCCTCCACGTCGTCCAGGACGTCGCCCAGGGACACGGCCTGCGGCGCTCCCGCGGAGAGCAGGTCCTGCAGCAGCACGCGCGAGGTGGCGCCCCGCTTCCTCATCTCCATGGGCGTGGTGGGCGCCCCGGGCTGGCGACGGTCGAGCTTGATGCGCGCCACCACGCCGGCGGGGATGGGCAGGCCATTGCGCGGGCTGGTGATCTCCACGCGCACGTACGCGCCGGTGGCGGAGAACGACTCACCCAGGCGCAGGTCCTTGTCCACGCCCGTGGGCGCCAGGACGGTGTTCTGCCTGGCCGCGGCGGAGTCGGCGGCGCTCACCCGCGGGACGAACAGCGTGGGGTCAAAGGCCAGGAAGAGGTCGTCCACCGCCACGGGGTGGCAATCCTGGGTGTTCCACGCGCCGTCGCCGTTGGCGTCCTCGGCGGCGTCGCGCCCGTCGCGCGCGGGAGGCAGGTGGTTGTGGTTGAGGTCCCAGCAGTTGGCGTCGTAGCCGTTGGGCACGTGGCGCACGGTGACGGTGGCGGTGCTCCCCGCCTCCACCACCTCCGCCTGGAACTGGGTGGACGTCTCGTAGCCCACCTGCCACGCGGCGTAGAGCAGGTATGACCACTCCCCGCCCTGCGGCCCGGCGCGCACCACGTGCTTGGCGCCCAGCAGCCTCAGCTCCTCGGAGGCCAGGCCCAGCCCCGGGATGACGGAGGAGCTGGCCTCGCGGATGTTCTGGGGGATGAGCATGCGGTGCAGCGTGCCGCCCTTGTACCGCTCGTCGGTGACGTCGAAGACGATGTCCCCGCGCGTGCCGCCCTCCGCGCCCCGCAGCCAGTGCACGTTGCCGTGGTTCTCCTCACCGCGCGTGAGCTGGTAGGCGGAGAGCGTGCGCTGCTGGGCGTGCGCGTTGTAGTCCAGCTGCTCGGCGGTGCCGCCGGCATCCAGCGGGATGCGGACCTTGCCCTGGATGGGGTCGTAGCCCACGAAGTAGAGCTGCACCGCCTTGTCCACGTTGTGGTCGAACGGCACGCTGAAGGCGTTGCTCTCGAAGATCAGCGCGCTGCCGTCGGGCGCCCAGCGCGGGCGGTGCGCCCCGGTGCCCAGCGTGGCCTCGCCGAATCCCACCGTCACCTGCTGTGCGTTCCCACCGTCGAGGTCGGCGATCCACACCTCGTACGCGCCGCTGAGGTTGGAGACGTAGGCCACCTTGCCAATCAGCGGCATGACGTCCGGGTCCTCGAACGAGGCCTGCGGGTTGGAGATCACCGTGGCGGTGGCCAGCCCCTCGGGGTCCATGCGCTGGAGCTGGTACTGCGGCCCCTCGCGCACCCCGAGCACGATGGCCTCCGGCGGCCGCCCGCCCAGGATGGCGCCCTCCTCGTGCAGCACCACGTCGCTGCCGCGCTGGAATCCCGGGCAGGAGATGGCGGGCGGGGAGGCCGGGAAGGTGGTGGACGCCACCGCGGCGCCGTCCCAGTAGAGCGCGGTCACGCCGGTGTGCCCGTCCAGCGTGAAGGCCACGTGGTGCCAGGTGAGGACGGGGAAGTCCACCGCCACGGGCGTGCGTTGCAGGGAGGAGAGCGCCAGCAGGTCGCCCTGGAAGAAGGAGAGCGTCCAGTGGTCTGCGTCGCTGCCCGGCTCCAAGAGGAGGCCGAAGTGGGTCCGCTCGTCGGCGGCCAGGTGGGAGAAGAGCACCTGCGGCGTGGTGACGGCCTCGTCGCTGCTGTTGCCCTCCGTGTAGAACCAGGTGGAGAAGGAGAAGCTCTGGCCGGTGGGGTCGTAGGGCTCCAGGGCGTGCACCGGCAGGCGCAGGTGGTTGTTGTGCCCGTCCAGCACCACCGCGCCGCGCGCCACGCCCGGGACGCTGGCGCTCACGGAGATGAAGCCCGACTGCAGCGTGTCCAGCCGCGCCACGTGGCGCCCCCGCGCCACCGGGTCCTGCTCCTGCGCGCACGAGGCCACGCGGCCGCACAGCTCCTCGGCGTCGGGAACCTGCTCCAGCGTCAGCGGCGCGTCCGCGGTGTCAAAGCCGTACCACAGCAGCACCCGCTCGCCGGCGTCGTCGGCGCGCGCGGGGACGTCCACCGGGGCGCCCCACAACGCGTCGTCCGCCAGCTGCTCCTGCGTGTCCTCGCTCCCCTGCAGCGGGGCCACCGCGTTGACCTGGGTTTCGTCGTCATTCACGAAGCCGACGCGGCTGCCCTCGGGGCCCACGCGCTGGAACACCAGCTCCACCAGCGGGCCGGCGCGGATGGGGTCGTCGGAATCCGTGGAGATCACCACCAGGCGCAGCACGCCGTTGGAGAGGTGGGTGACGTGGAGGGTCTTGCCGTACTCCGTGAGGTTGGGCAGGGGGCGGGACTCCGCCAGCGCCAGCGACGTGCGGTCGTAGTCGATGAGCAGGTCCAGCACGCGGGCCGGGCCGGGCGAGTAGTCGTAGACCAACTGGATCAGCACCTGCTGGTCGTCGGAGGCCACCAGCTCCAGGTGGAAGGCGGTGCACCCCGCCGTCCCGCACGCGCGCGGGGCGCAGTGGCTGGCCCCCAGGTTGGCGTCGTACGCGCAGGTGGAGGAGAAGCCGCAGTCCAGGTTGGACTGGCAGAAGGTGTTGGCCTCGCCGTCGTTGCCGCCCGCGGCGGGCTCCAGCCAGGCGGGAATGCCGTCGGCGTCGGCGTCGGCGCAGTCCGCGGCGGTGCGGGCCGGGCGCAGCTCACACACCGGGTCCAGGCAGGCGGCGGGTCGACTCGGTTCATCCAGGGCGCACTGCGCGTCCGAGCACGCGGGCAGCGCCTGGCACAGCGCGCCGGGGCACAACGCCGCGGGCACCACCACGGTGCCGCCGGCCCGGTAGCAGATCTCCACCCCGCGCCCGGCGTCGGCGACCTCCAGCGCGGCCAGCCACTGGTCGGTACGCGTGACACCGGGCACGCCGTCCTTCTCCCAGGCCGGATCGACGACGCCGCAGGCATCCACGCACACCTGGTAGTCCTGGGCCGGGCCGGCGCCGCACGCGTCGCGACAGTCCAGGTGGCGGGCCAACGCATCCAGCTCCGTCACCCCCAGCGGCGCAGCCCGGGCCACGCCCGGCGCCACGACGAGCAGCAGCAACGGCACGACGCGGAGGAAGGGACGCGGGTTCATCGCCGCACCGAGATGGTCAGGGGACGGTCGTAGGGGGTGGCCTGCAGCGCGCTGTCGGCGGCGGCGGGCGCCAGCAGCTGGGGGCGCCGCACCAGCGAGACGGTGACCGGGGCGCCGTCGGCGGGGCCAGTGCGCTCCCAGGTCATGGTGAGCCAGCGGCCCGGGGGCACGTCGGGGTTGATGGTGCGCGGGCGGACCAGGATGCGCCAGGTCCCGTCCTCAAGCTGCTCGAAGGGCAGGTTGGTCCGGGCAAAGCGGTGCAGCTCCTTGCGCGCCTCCCGGAGCGCGGGCCCCAACTGCGCGGCGGTCAAGCGCAGCCCCGGCCCGCCGGAGAAGCGCAGGTCCGCCACCCGCGCCAGCACGTCCCCGCTTCCCGACGCCATGCTCTCCAGCGCCACCGTGACGCGCGCCACCGCCACGCCGTCATCCCATTGGTCCACCAGCACCAGGCGCAGCGGGCACTCCAGGCACGAGGTGGCCCCCGCGCACGGGCAGGTTCCGCCGCAGCCGTCGTCGGCGCCGCAGGAGTCCTCTCCGCAGCTGGGAGCACAGCGACAGTGCCCCCCGAGGCACGCCTGCCCCTCCTCACAACCACCGCAGGCCACCCCGCACACCGTGCCACAGTCGTGGCCCAGCGACTCGCAGGTGTCCGTGCAGACCGCGGCCGGGGCCGGGGGGTTGGCTGGCTCCGGCGTACAGGCGAGCAGCAGCGCCGCCGTCAGCCCGCAACGCATGAGGTGCGCGCGCAGGAAGTTCATACACAACCCCCGGAATGTGCTCTGCGATCACCGCGAACGCTTTTCACATAAACCAGTCGTTGGCATGCACGCAATGCGCGGTGTATCTAGGGGCCGCAAAATTTCATGGGGCCCATCTGCCGGGTGTGGCGGGTGGCAATTGGTTCGGGACGGCCTGGCGCCGCCCAACAGTGGGCGCGCCCCGGGGGCGACTTCAACATGACGGTGAGCTTCCGCATTTGCTGCAGGATCGCGGTGGTGGGACTGGGACTGGCGGGGTGCGGCGACGGCGCCAAGCAGGGTGAGACGGGCGCGCCGGGCAAGAACGCGCTGCTCCGCGTGGCCGAGGAGCCGGAGGGCGTTTCGTGCCATTCCGGTGGGCTGCGCGTGGAAGTCGGCCTGGACAAGAATGGCAACGGCGTGCTGGACAACGGGGAGGTGGACCCGATCCAGACGCGCCACGTCTGCCACGGGGACCCGGGGCTGCTGGGGCCGGTGGGGCCACAGGGGGTGGCGGGACCGCAAGGGGAGACCGGTGCGGTGGGGCCGCTGGGACCGCAGGGTCCGGTGGGGCTGTCCGCGCTGGTCCGCACCACCGTGGAAGCGGCGGGCACGCGCTGCGCAGCGGGCGGGGTGCGCGTGGAGAGCGGGCCCGACCTCAACCGCAACGGCGTGCTGGATGACGGCGAGCCCGACCCGGCACTGACCACCTACGTCTGCCACGGCGCGGACGGCGTGCGCGGTGAGACCGGCGCGGTGGGCCCGCGCGGCGCCACGGGGGCGGACGGTCGCAACACGCTGCTGCGGACGGCGCTGGCGTCCCCGGAGGCGTGCCCGCAGGGCGGGACGGTGGTGGAGTCCGGCCTGGACCAGGATTCCAACAACGTGCTCGACGACGCCGAGGTGGTCCCGGCCCACACGGTGACCAGCTGCCATGGCGCACCCGGCCGGCAGGGGGAGCAAGGCGACCGCGGGAACGCGGGTCTCTCCTTCCTGGTGGTGACGACGGAGGAGGAGCCGGGCGCCACCTGTGCGGGCGGCGGCGTGCGCATCGAGAGTGGCCTGGACCTGGATGGGAGCGGCGCGCTGGAGGTGGTGGAGATGGACCCGCTGGCGACGCGCTGGGTCTGCCACGGCGCCCCAGGACAGCCCGGCGTGATGGGCGCCACCGGGGAGACCGGGCCGCAGGGGGAGATGGGCCCGCAGGGGCCGCAGGGCATTCCCGGCCTGGACGGGCGGCACGCGCTGGCGCTGACCCGTGAGGAGCCGCCAAGCGCAACCTGCCCCAACGGCGGCGTGGCGCTGGAGGTGGGCCGGGATGCCGACGGCAATGGCCTGCTGGATCCGCAGGAGGTGGACCCGCTGCAGACGCGCCAGCTGTGCCACGGCAGCCAGGGCGAGGTGGGTCCGCCGGGTGAGACCGGACCGGAGGGTGCCGCTGGGCCGCAGGGGCCGGTGGGTCCGCGCGGGCCGCAGGGCCTGGTGGGCCCGCAGGGGTCGGTGGGCCCGCAGGGCGCACCCGGGCTCAACGCGGCCACCCGCAGCTCGGCCGAGCCACCTGGCGCGAACTGCGCCACCGGCGGCGTCAAGCTGGAGGTGGGCACCGACGCCAACGGCAATGGCGTGCTGGAGAGCGGCGAGGTGGACGCGGCCCTGACGCAGTACACGTGCCACGGCGCCATGGGGCCGCAGGGGCTGCCCGGCGAGATGGGCCCCGCCGGACCGACGGGCCCCCAAGGCGCCAGCGGCGCCAACGGGATGCCCACGCT